>NZ_DJTL01000017.1:0-181157 GCF_002439205.1 Exiguobacterium sp. UBA6309
CTTCCGCGTACTTGTCTTCGCCCGTCAGGCGCGTCCGCCAATAGTAGTAGACACTCCGAGCCATCTCGAGCACGCGGAGGAGTCCCGGGACGGGATAGACCGCCCGCAACTCATCGATTACTTGCGCCTTGATCCGGTTCGTCGCGCATTCTCTTCTTGAACCAAGGCTCTCAATTTTTTTAGCGCAGCGTTCTCCATCTCAAGATACTCGACCCGCTCCTTGAGCTTCTCGACTTCTGTCATCTCTTCAAAATCTTTCTTCTTGCGTTTCGCCATCGGGGCACGTCCTTTCGGTCTAGCGACCAGACCTGCGGTCCCTTCCCGTTCATACGTCGATCGCCAGTTCGAGATCATCCCCGGGGAGGAAATTCGATATTTTACGGCTGCCTCTATGTAGGACAGTCCGTTGGTCGCCATGTCGTTTAATACCTCCAGTTTAAATGCCGGCGAGTGTGTTGTAGTTGTATAGGAAGGATCGAAGATCGTCTCTCCCCAACGTTCATAAAGACGCGACCACTCACGGACTCGTTCAGGTCGTATCCCGAATTCCTCCGCCATAATCTGGTATCCGTCTCGTCCCGTCAGATAACGTTCAACGACCTTGATCTTAAATGCCTTCGTATATTTGATCATAAAAAACACCCCATAAAAGTTGGATTTTTATGTCCAACTTTTATGGGGCAGTTCACAGCTTCCACTGTCCTTTTTTGTATTAAGCATGTGCTGAATCTTTTAAATGACGCCATACTTTTCCATCACAATACGATAGAGAAGCACATTTCTGTTGTAAGACCAGTTTTTTTAGTTCGTGTTCAATCTGGGATTCAGGAGCGTCATAAATAAAGGCGATTTCAGCCGTAGTTGCTGTTTCATACCGTCTCAAGAATTGTTCAAGTGGTGGCTTCGGTTGTTTTTCAATCGTATGATCTAGCAGTTCACTTAAGATCGAAACATAGACCAAATACTCATAAGGTCCTTCAGCCTTAATGGCTTCCTCATCTCCAACGAAAGCGAGTGTCGGAAGAATTCGGACATCCCATTCCGTAACCAGTTCAGTCTCTTTCTCAAGCATTTGCTGAATCGTGTCCGACGAGACATCACGGTGGAATTCACCTAAATCCAGACCATACTCTGTCAATGCTTCGGCTAACCGCATCAATGATGGACGGCTGTAAGCACTCTCACCTTCGACATTATGAAGCATCCGAAGGCGTCGCATGAACCGCATACCAAACGTTTTTCCTTGAAGCTCGATTGCTTTTAGGATGACGAGTGGTGACATATCGCACGCGGAACGTGAAGGAGCACAAGGAATCGTAGCAATCGTGCGGAGACGAAAAAGATGACCATATTCTAGCTCTAATTTCTTGAGAACGGGTATCAACCGTAAACCGTCCGTTTGTGTCACATCTAGAAAATGATAGATTTCCAGAGGTTTCGTCGGTTGTTGAATCGATGGTTCGTCCAATGAACAATAAGATCCGTTACATTGTGCGTGTTCCATCCGTTCACCCCTTCCTGTTGTTATCGTTACCCTATTTTAGCAACGAAAAAAAAGAAAGAGCAAAGGTTTTGCTTGTTCAGTCCTACACGAAAATTCAAGTAAGCGCTTTACGTTCCATGAAGCGAACGATTTTATTTTTAGTTTTGCGCTGCGGAATATCGTGTGCTAAAAGAAGTCGCTCGAAATCCTTTTGCCCTTGTTCGAAGTTGCTGACCTCAAACTCTAACTCATAATCTGTATGTCCGAGATAGCGACTTTTATCAAGGACGAGTAAGCCTTCTGGAAGCACCGTCTCGATGCGTTCGGTTTCTAAACGTCCTAAATGTTCCAACGAACCTTGCAAGTCAAAAGACGACAACTGGTGATTCATCTCTTCGGAGTGAATCAGACCGTATTTGAATAAATCTTCCGCTTCACTTGCTGATAGTGTGACATGTGTTTCAAGCAATCCATTTTCATGAGGTTGTTTTAAAGTAAGGACGAGTCCTTGTTTTTTTTCACGTATCCGTAAGGCAGCACCTTTTTTTCGAAGTTCGAAATCAGGCGTATCAAAATAATCATTTGCTTGCCAAATGGGTTGTTTAGTTGACGCATAATGGGTAAATAACGATAGATATTCTTGTTCAGACAATAAGTTCTTGAATTCGATTTCCAATTCTTGTCTAATCGGAATCACGCCTTTCTAGTTGAATGTCTGAAAATATGATAACATGAATGAGGTAGGAACAGGCACTGAACCAATACTATTCGATTAAAAGTGGTGACAAATCAGATGACAAAAGAAAATTGGGATTTATTTCTTGCGCCGTATCAAATCGCGGTCGATGAGTTGAAAGTAAAGCTAAAAGCGATTCGTAAACAATTTCAGCAACGGGGAGAGCATTCACCGATTGAATTTGTCACAGGACGGGTCAAACCTGTAAAAAGCATTCTTCAAAAAGCAGAACGAAAAGCAATTGCGCGTGAATCATTGGAACAAGATATGCAGGATATTGCCGGATTACGCATCATGTGTCAATTCGTCGATGATATCATTCATGTTCTTGAACTATTACGTTCGCGCGGTGATTTTAAAATCGTCGAGGAACGTAACTACATCACTCAAAAGAAGGATAGTGGTTATCGATCGTATCACGTCATCATTGCTTATCCAGTACAGACGATCGAAGGTGAAGTACCGACATTAGTCGAGATTCAAATTCGGACGCTTGCGATGAACTTTTGGGCGACGATCGAACACTCGTTAAATTACAAGTACCAAGGGAACATTCCGGAAGAAACGCGTGAGCGCCTGCGGCGGGCGGCAGAAGCGGCATTTTTGCTTGATGCGGAGATGAGTCAATTGAAAGTAGAAATCCAAGACGCGCAACTCGTCTTTCAACGCGACGCTAAGGCGTCGGAACGATTAAAAGAGTAGGGGGATGACCATGCGTTTTGCAATCACGGCTCGTGATGATGAGCGTTCTCATGCGCTAAAACAACAACTCGAGCAGGCGTTGACGGAGCGGGGATGTGTGCTTGATGTCAGTCAACCGGAAATCGTCGTCTCAATCGGGGGAGACGGGACAATGTTACAAGCGTTCCATTCGTATCTCGATCAAGTAGAGACGATTACCCTTGTAGGGATTCATACAGGGCACCTTGGTTTTTATGCGGATTGGCGTCCTGAAGAGATGGATGAGTTGATTGATCATATCGCGAAGCAGGATTTAGCGACGGTCGAATACCCGCTGCTTGAACTATCAATTGACTATGCGGATGGCTCGCATAATCAACTGCTTGCTTTGAACGAGTGTACGATCAAAAGTTTCAATCAAACACTCGTCTGCGATTTATCGATTCGAGGCGACTATTTTGAGACGTTTCGAGGTGACGGGTTATGTATATCGACACCCTCTGGTTCGACGGCATATAACAAGGCGCTCGGCGGTGCGATCGTCCACCCGGCACTCGAAGCGATCCAAATTACAGAAATGGCTTCGATCAATAATCGTGTTTACCGGACGATCGGCTCACCGATGTTATTACCGAAACATCATGATGTCGAAATTCGTCCCGTCAATCCGATTGATTTTCAGATGACCTATGACCACTATGCTTCGATTGTCCATCAAAATGTGACATCGATCCGGTGTCGGGTATCAGATAAAAAAGTGAAATTTGCTCGTTTTCGTTCTTTCCCGTTTTGGCAACGGGTGCGGGAATCTTTCCTGGCAGACGAAAGACGTTGACGCAGTATGTAAAGGAAAGAGAAACATGAATGGATTTCAGCTACGACAGACGGTTACTGATATCGAGGATGGCTGGCGCGTCAGTCATTTTTGTACGACCCGTCTAGGTATCTCACGAAAAATGTTAGTATCAATCAAAAATCATGGAGATATCACGCGGAACGGTCATCATGTCAACGTCCACGACGTCTTGTGCGTGGGTGACCGCGTCCACGTCTTCTTCCCGGAAGAAACACCAGCACCGGACATGGTAGCGACAGAAGGGGAACTCGATATTTTGTTTGAAGATGATTGGTTACTCGTCGTCAATAAACCACCGGGGATGGCATCGATTCCGTCACGATTGCATCCGGAACACTCATTGTCGAATTATGTTCTTGGTTATTATCGAAAACAAGGAATTCCGTATGCGATCCATATCGTCAATCGACTCGATCGTGATACGAGTGGTCTTGTCTTGTTCGCGAAACACGGGCTTGCCCATCACCGGATGAGTCTCATGCAACGATCCAATGAATTAGAACGACATTATTTAGCGTATGCACCCGGAAACGTACCGGTACAAACAATTGATCAACCGATTGGTCAAACTGATCATTCCTTCATGGAACGGATGGTACGACCAGATGGTCAACGAGCCATCACACATATCTTAAATAGCCGTCTAGTTCGAGCCTTTGACCAAGAAATCTCATTACTCGATATCCGACTAGAGACAGGTCGGACACACCAAATTCGTGTCCACCTTGCTTTTCTTGGGCATCCTTTGATTGGCGATACGATGTATCAAGGGAACCCGTTACTTCCGCGTCAGGCGCTTCATAGTGCGTCAGCAACGTTCCTTCATCCTGCGACGGGAGAACAGGTTCGTTTTGAAGCACCACTTCCTGAGGATCTCCGACTGGAATGATAAAGTGCACAAATAAAAGGCAATGGACTTGGTCCACTGCCTTTTATTTGTGTTTAGTCTTCATCGAACATGGAAATCCGAGATTGAGAGGCGATTGCCATGATCAATCCTAGACCGACGAGGTTTACGATCATCGTTGATCCACCATAACTGATGAACGGTAGGGGAAGGCCTGTGATCGGTAAGACACCAATCGTCATCCCGATGTTTTGGAAAATTTGGAACGTAAACATCGCGACGTATCCTGTCACGATATAGGTACCAAATGGATCCGCTGTCTCGAGAGCAATCTGAATCAACCGATAGACGAACAGGAACAATACGATCAAGACGATGGCAGCCCCGATGAAACCGTAGTGAGAGGCAATCGTCGTAAAGATGAAGTCTGTATGCAATTCCGGAACGAACACTTGCAGTTTCCCGTATCCAACGCCGAACATTTGCCCTGAACCTGTAGCGTTGATTGCTTGGACGAGCTGGTACGACAGATCATCCGCATATTCGAACGGTTGCAACCAAGCCATGATCCGGTTCATCGCGTGACCTGGGAAAAAGGTTGCGAGTAAATCATTTTGGAAAAAGAACAGGTAAAAGAAGATGATGACGGCTCCTGCGAACAGACCGAACATCGTTAAAAGCCATTTCCAGTTTAGTCCGGATAACAACATCGCACATGCTAAGATGACGCATAGAATCAAACCGATCCCTAAATCGGGCTGAATGATGATAAGACCGAGCGGCAAGGCTGTAACCGCGACTAACTTGATAAGTAACAAGAGATCTCTTTCATGTTGAACATAACGCGCATTGTGCTCGGTAATGACGGCAGCGAGCGTCACGATCAAAAAGAACTTCATGAACTCAGCCGGTTGAACCGTACCGATAACGGGGAATTGATACCAACCGTATGCCCCTTTGATTTCAGTGACGATTGGTGTGTTTCGAAGAACGACAAGACCGATCAATGACACGATACCTGCTCCATATAAAAACCAGTGGAATCGCTTCAACTGTTCATAATCGATGAAAATGACGACGGATAACGCCATGAAGCCGATGACATACCATTGAATTTGTTTGGCAGAGAAGTTGATGGCACTGATCGCACCTTTAAGCGAAGGTTGTGCTGTATAGATGGCGATGATACTGATGACCATCAGACAGGCGAGTAAAAAAAGCAACGTATGATCATAACGTTGTGTAAATGATTTGAATCGATTCATTTCATCCCTACTTTCTATCTCTTTCTATATTACCGTAATTTATCAAATCCGCAATATCAAGAGCGATGGTTGACAGAAGCGTTACGTTTTTGTAACCTGAAGATAGGTTTTATTACCAGGTACTAATTCAAGGGGGACTTTATCATGAATATTTATCCTTCACTCGAAGGCAAGACGTACGTCGTCATGGGCGTCATTAATCAACGTTCGATTGCATGGGGTATCGCACGTGCGCTCGACGCTGCTGGAGCAAGCCTGGCATTTACATATGTCGGAGAACGTTTCAAGGCACCACTTGAAAAATTAGGACAAGAATTATCACGACCGGCTTCTTATTATACGTGTGATGTCACGAGTGACGAAGAGATTGAACAGGTCTTCCAAACGATTCATGCGGACCACGGTAAGATTTCAGGGATCGCTCACTCGATCGCATTCGCGGATAAAGAAGCGCTTCGCGGTGAGTTTTCTGGGGTAACGCGTGAACAGTTTGCGCAAGCACTTGATATCTCAGCCTACAGCTTAACAGCAGTCGTCAAAGCGGCGAAAGACTTCTTTACAGAAGACGCATCTGTCATCACATTGACGTACCTTGGTGGTGAGAAGATGGTTCCGAACTACAACGTCATGGGTGTTGCGAAAGCAGCATTAGATGCTAGCGTTCGTTATCTCGCTGCTGAATACGGACAGCAAGGTGTTCGTGTCAATGCGATCTCTGCTGGTCCGATCCGGACAGTTTCAGCAAAAGGTGTTGGCGATTTCAACTCAATCCTTGATAGCATCGAAGAACGCGCGCCACTTCACCGTAACGTTACGACGGAACAAATCGGTCAGAGTGGATTATTCTTACTTTCGCAAATGTCGAGTGGTGTAACAGGAGAAATCCTTCACGTCGATAGTGGATTCCACATTCTGTAATAGGTGATTTAGTGAACCGGGCTTCCCTTAGGAGGGGAGCTTGGTTTTTTTTGTGCTTAATCGGGGAAGTGTCAAATATGAACATGTTGAAGGAGAGAGGAAGTGCAGAGGATGAACGCAATCGATTTTACAGTCGTACAATATGTCAATCGTCAAGTACGTCTCGATCCACAGCTAAAGACTGAACCAGTCGCTCGAGTTCAACCGATACGCCCAACTGACCCTTACCGCGAACACGAAGCGGACGACTTTTTAGAAGAACAGGCAAATGCATACGGTGTATTACCAGAACTAAAACTTCCCGGTCGAAGCTTCGACCGGGAAGTTTAATCATTCATTGACCTGTGAAGCGGAATGTCTCATAGACACTCCAAGCACCGTTCTCCAGTTCATACAATAAAGCCATTTTCGTGACGTCCTCTTGGAAACGGATATCTTCCATCTTGAGACGTTCTAGTACATCGAACAGTTCGACATCCGACAGTTCTTGACCGATTGTGATGTGTGGCAAGAAATCGTATTTCGGCTTATGTTCGAGTGGTCCCGTATGCAAAGCGCGATGTAATTGTTCTAACTCATCCGTAGGCATTACTTTAAGGAACAAGACATTGTTCGTCGGATGGAACGAACGAGCTCCTTGGATGTGCAAATTGACAGGCTTCGTTTCGGACGCGATTCGATTCAACTCCGTCACGATGTGGTCTAATTCTGTCTCATCGACTTCCATCCGCTCCCGTAGCGTGATATGAGGTGTGATCAGTGCATACTTCGAGTCATATCTTTTTCGGTATGAATTTGCAAAATCTTGAACGCGTTTCGATGGAAACAATACAACCCCGATGTTCATCGAAAATCCCCTACTTTCCCCTGAAATGATAACGCTTTACAAAATAATCATGACGGATTCTGGCGTCGATGTCAAAGAAGTTTGAGAGGAGCTTCAGAATCCGTGTATACTAATGAAGTACTTTGTTGGAGAGGTGGATATAGTCATGAAGAAAACACATTCAAAAGAGGTCAAACAGGCAGCTATCGATAAGTTACACGAACGAGGGGTGACGATTCATGCAATCGCTGAGATCGTGTACCAAATGCAGGCCCCATACACAGTGGATCTGACAATTGAAACATGTGTCAGTTCAGTGGAACGTGTTCTTGAAAAACGTGAATTACAACATGCGATTCTCGTCGGAGCAGAACTAGATATCTTGGCGGAAAAAGGGTTATTATCAGAACCCCTCCTGTCCATCATCCAAAGCGATGAAGGGCTATTTGGCGTAGATGAGACGATTGCGATTGGTGCCGTCAACACGTATGGTTCGATTGCGGTTACGACGTTCGGCTATTTGGATAAAGCAAAGGTCGGTATTATCAAAGAACTCGATACGAAGCTTGGGGACGGAAAAGTCAACACGTTCATGGATGATATCGTCGCGGCCATCGCAGCAAATGCATCAGGGCGTTTGGCGCATCGTTTGCGGGATAAGGAAGATTATTCAGCAGAAGAATTAGAAGAACGTAAGGGGACATACTAATGCGGGGGGCAAGAGCGGCGTGGGTGGGTGCATCCATCGCTGTCGTCTTGTTCGTGATCATCGCCGTCTCGATTCGAATGACGGGCTATTTTTTATTTGACGCTCAATTATCGTCGTACATGTCTCAACATGTTCCAGGGGACTATGTCTCTTGGTTCACTCAACTAGGCTCTGGTCCTGGGGCGATGACAATGACGATGTTACTTGGAGTAGTGAGTTATGTCTTGTGGCGAGATCGTATCGCAAGTATTTGGTATGTATTGATGGCGATCTCTGTAGGAGCATTGAATCAAGTCGTCAAATTTGCCTTCGTACGAGAACGTCCTTCATTGAATGAGTTAGTTGGTGGTGTTGGCTATAGTTTTCCAAGTGGTCATTCCGCGATGGCATTCGCTGTATATGTAGGATTTCTTGTCGTCGCTTTCCGGCATTTAAAAACGACTGGCAAAGTAATCGTATCGGTGTTGACGATTGGGTTATTTCTTGCCATGGGAGCTTCCCGCATCATTTTAAACGTTCATTATTTTTCAGACGTCATCGGTGGTTATTGTTTTGCAGCGATTCTTTTATGTAGCTCCTATGCATTCATCGTCTCCCGCAGAAAAAAAGGAGTGTCTTAATGCTAGTATTAGATGTAGATCATAGTTTATTATTTGATGAAGAAACGATGCGTTCCATTGATAAACCGACCTTGCTTGTTGAGCGAGTCGCCGGACGACCGCGATTCATGACGTTGCGAGCGCATCTTAGATTAAAACGATTGGTCTCAATCAACGGTGTCATTCCGGTGACGAAACGAACGATGGAAGAATATCAGCAGTTGGAACTTTTCCAAATCGATGCGCCGCCTAAATGGGCAATCATTGCTAGTGGAGAGATATTGCTGAAAGAGGGAAAAGTAGATCGTCGATATGAAAATTGGCTTCGTCAATTTAAAAAGGAAAGCTCACTTGATTCTATCCTTGAGTATATTATTGAGATGGAACAAGTGTCGTTTGATGTATATCCTTCCGACACATTATCGAATCAAATCGCACTTCCGCACGAACCGATTCATCGTACGTTGGACGAAGCGATGTTGCTAGAAGAATTATTTCGTAAATACGAAGCAAAATAAAGAACCGGACAGTCTTTTTAAGGCCGTCCGGTTCTTTATTTTTTAATGTTAGGTATCAAGTTGTAGGTAGAGAAATGTCGTCGAACCAGAACACGCCGACCGTCTCAGCACCAGCATGTGCCAAGATGGAAGGACCGAATTGCGTGATACGAACGTTGATTTCAGGATGTTCCGTTACAATCAAACGTTTCAATTCTTCAGCAGCAGTATGAGCGAGCGTATGACCGATATATAGCGTTCGATCGTAGACTCCTTGTGCTGTCACTTTAGAAGTGATCTCGGTTATCATTTCCTTAAATGCTTTTTTGATCGAGCGTACCTTCTTGAAAGGAACAAGCTGTCCTTCTTCATTAAATTGAACGATCGGCTTGATGTTGAGCATGTTCGCTAATAAAAATTGACTTCCTGAAACTCGACCACTACGTCGCATCGTCTCCATATTTCCAATAATCAAATAAAAATGCGATTTGTGTTTAAACGTTTCAAGTGTCGACATGACTTCCTTTGGATCGTTACCAGCAGCTACTAGTCGCTGTGCGATCCGGACAAGTTCTTGTTGATTGGCAGCACCCGTGTATGAATCAATCGCATAGAGCGGGAAACCGACAGCCTCAGCTGCAGCGACCGAACTGGAGTAGGTACCACTTAAGCCACTCGTGATGTGAATCGCATATCCGTAATCATAACCGTCTTCGAGTAACTGTTCATATAGAGTTACGAAGTCACCAAAAGACGGTTGCGAAGTCGTAGGTGAAATTTTCGAATCATCCTGCATTTTTTGATTCAATTGTTCAATCGAGATATCGACATACTCCCGGTAAGACTCCCCGTTCAAGATGAGTAATGTCGGTATCACATGGACTCCGATTTTTTCAGCCTCTCCTGGCTCGAAAAAAGCCATGCTGTCGGTAATCCAAGCAATCTTATCCATGTATATGACGCCTCCATTAATATAACCATTTTGTTCATCATACCATAGCTACGAAAACGGAATCACTAGCTAGCGCGTTTTTGTGTGACTGAAGCGGTGGAAACGTGTCCAAACCATGAACTGATACCAAAGGCGATAAGTGTCGGAAATAACCATTCTAAACTTTGATCCACTAAAGGAAGTGATTGATAGAAGGTTTTGAGATTTCCCGGGAAAAGAGAGAGTTGGTTTAACGCACTACAAAGTGAGAAGAAAATCGTTACTCCAAGAGTGGACTGATAAACGACCGACTTGCGACGGAACAGATGACGCATGAATGTTAGTGCGATTAAGACGATGACGATTGGATAAAGGAACATCAACACGGGAACGGCAATTGATAACAATGTCTGTAATCCGACGATAGATACTGTGAGACCAAGAACAGTCGTGAAGATACTTGCTGTTTTTAATGTGATACGTGCAGAAAGAGTCATCATATATTCTGCAAATGCGGTGACGAGACCAACTGATGTCGTCAAGCAGGCAAGTAGGATCGCAAGACCAAGTACAGCTAAACCAATTGAGCCAAACGCTGTATTCGCATAATGCTGAAGAAGTGTCGGACCATCGACTTTTCCGATTGCGGCAAATGTATTACGTCCGATCATTCCGAGTCCGATATAGACGAGTGTCAAAGCAACCGCAGCAATCGTTCCAGCACGAGTGACGACTTTAAATTGTGCTGTTCGTTCATGAACGCCTCGACTTTTTAATGTATGAAGTACCACGACACCGAAGACTAAGGCGCCGAGTGCATCAAGCGTTAAGTATCCTTGAAGAAAACCTTGGATGAATGCTTGACCTGTCGTCTCATAGGCTTTGCTTGGTGAAGCGACACTTGAAAGTGGTGAGACGATGCTACTGATGCTTAACACAGCAAGTGCAATCAGCAATAAAGGTGTGATGAAACGTCCGATGATTTCAAGTAATTTACCAGGACGCAATACGAGGTAAAGCGTAGCAATGAAAAAGAGACTTGATGAGAGAACTAATGTCATTTGTGAAGGTGCACCGAGAAATGGTACAACACCGAGCTCATACGTGACAACCGATGTCCGAGGAATTCCGAAGAAAGGTCCAATGGCAACGTAGAGAGCAAACGTCAAGGCAGCACCTACAAAACGAGGGAGAGGGGCAGCAAGCGTTTTGATGCCGCCTCCGATGGATGCGACAGCAAGTAAGCCGAGCAACGGAAGACCAACACCTGTCACGATAAAGCCGAGGATGGCTGGGAGGAATTGTTTACTTGCAAGGGCGCCGAGTTCTGGTGGGAAGATTAGGTTACCTGCACCGAAAAATAATGCGAAGATCATAAATCCTAAAGCGAACGTATCTTTTGTCTTAAACATGTGTTGTCCTCCATTCATTCTAATTTCAATAAAAAAAGCCTCATCCACGATGTGCGTGGATAGGCGTCGTGTGATCAGACGCCTTGTCGAAATGACGAAAAGGGCCTGGTCTTCATCTTCTCAATCGAGAAATGAATCTTCAGTCCCTGGTCATAATCACAATCAGTCGTACTTGGATGAGCGATGTATATGTCATGTTTAAAACCTCCTGTTTGAATTTTTCTAAGGATAACATGAAGAATCTAAGAAAACAATATTTTCTGAAAATTTATCACCGAAGCTTTTAAACAGAAAAAAACCTTAACTCAAGAATGGAAGTCTTGAGTTAAGGTTTTTCATACAAATGTCAGCTTGTCGCAATCAAGCGTATTTTTTTATGGCGTTTCAATTTATGGAGGAGCCAAGCGTGAACGACCTCACAGGATTGACGTGGTAACGTCAGTTCAACAAGCGATTCCTGCTGTTGCCCTTTAATGACGAAAAGTCCATTTTCTTCATCGACAGGGGCGATGGTCATTGAACTCGCTTCATTCAGCGACAGTTTCACTTCACCGAGTGTCGCATCCTTTAATTTGAGGATGTTCCCGTTCGTCGCAAATTTCGTGAATGAGCCAATTCCGTTCACTTTTAACTGATCCATATTGAATTCCTCCTTCTGCTGATTCCAGTACCATCCCTACAAAAAAACAGGTCTAACTTCTATCTTAAAAAGGTTATCCTCATTATAGCGAAGTCCTCACAAGATGCTAGTCTTATTTTGTGTGAAAATTCGAAAAATTTTTTAACGATATTGTCACATTGTCCAGAATAACCGTAAAGAAGGAATCATCATTTAAAATTCAAATAGAACAAAAGCATCCTTTTCTAAAAGAAAAAGATGCTAAAGGTCAATCTAACTCAAAACTCCATTTCTTTTTTCGGCACACAAGCGTTCCACGTCTAAGAATCGATTCTTTCTCGGCTTCAAAATCTTCATGTAACACGCTCATGTCTTCATAACGGCCAGCCACATAGACAGGAATCGTAATATTTCTTGAAAAAACTGATCGCTTTGCGCTTTCGAAATCAATCAGGACCCCTTCTCCGAGAAAATGACGGATATGGATCATGATTTCAGCTGTTAAAGCAACAGAGGCAACGGATCGTGCGTGCTGTCGGAATTTTCGTTGCACAAGATCAGCAATCAATTGTTCGACGCTTGCCCAGTCTTTTAAGTAAACGGAAGCATGAAGTCCGTCATGCTCGCTAAAATAGACCAATTCATTTTCAATCGAATCAAGGAAGGGAAGTGGCATTCCACGTTTCATATGCATTAGAAATAATAATTCCGCGATTTCGACATCCGTTAATACGTCGAGTGAATGGGAGGAACGAATATCAATAGCGATCAATGGATGACGCTGCACATCCGTGGATTGTGAAAACTGTTCGATTTCATGCGCTTCGATATAATGTAGCATTGTCCGAAACGATTGTTTCGTCTGCTTGAAATCACTTCCTGAAATAAGCAAAGGACGCTTTAAATCGACGGCTGCGGCGAAATCAGAGAAATGCACCCCTGACATCGTCAAGCGTTGATTTTCTTCGTCCTCATATAAGTAAAGTAACGCACTTGACATACCACTTCGCTTCCTTTCCGTGACTAACTCATTCATAATTCAATAGTAGCAAAACTTCGAATTGCCTGAAAGGATATTTACTCCTGAAAACGGGCATACTACATAGAGAAGCATAAAGAGAGGTGATGGAGCATGTGGGGCTTGCGAAAGCCATTCCCGGAATTGCGAACCGAGCGCTTCGTATTACGTGAGCTCGAAAACCGTGACGCACGTGAATTGTTTAAAATCCTATCAGATGATGAAGTCATGTACTATTACGGATCAGATCCGCTTGTGACAGTCTATGAAGCAAAAAATGTCATCAGTTACTTCAAGGAACAGTTTACACAAGGTAAAGCGATTCGCTGGGCAATTGCTGATGCAGAAACGAATCAATTGATCGGTACGATTGGTTTTCATAACTGGCTTTCCCAATACCATCGAGCTGAAATTGGCTTTGAAGTCAGTCAAGAGTATTGGCAACGCGGGGTGGCTTCCGAAGCGGCTCGAGCTGTTCTGACTTACGGATTTGAGGAATTCGCTCTCCATCGTATCAGTGCTCTCGTAGCACCTGAGAATCTTGCTTCCAATGCATTGGTTCAAAAATTAGGGTTTCAAGCAGAAGGATTATTAGAAGATTATGCATATAGTCATGGTCGTTTCATGAACTTGACGATGTACCGTATGCTCGCATCTGAGTGGAAGGGATGAGGTAGTCAATGGAAAAACAAACACTTGTACTCCTACATGGATTTACAGGAGGGACAGATTATTTTAATCGGGTAGAGGCAAATTTACGACATTCTTTTGAAGTTTTACCGTTGAGTTTACCAGGACATGAAGGACTGGATGTCGGACCTGATACGATTGAGGGGTTCGCAGAATGGGTCATGGATGATCTAGAGCGACGTGGTGTTGAAAAGCCGATCATCGTTGGTCACTCTTTTGGCGGGTACATCACGGCTGCAATCGTGGAAAGGTATGCCGACCAAATCAGTGGATATGGTCTCGTTTACTCAACGGCGAAAGCAGATGATGAACAAGCGAAACAAAAACGAAATCAAAATATCACGCGCGTCGAAGAAGTTGGAGTAAGAGAATTTGTCAATGGTCTTGTTCCGTCCTTATTTGCGGAAGGAGCCGATGAATTCGCTGTTGCTGAAGCACTTGAAATTGGGTATATGATGACCGTCGAAGGAGCCATCCGTGCACTCTCTGCGATGCGAGATCGTCGGGATATGACGAAAGCTTTAACGAAAGCAAACGTAAAAGGTGTCATCATTCATGGTACGAAGGATCCATTGATCTCAGAGGAAAGTGCGTTTGCACCAACAAATGATCATCTCATACATCGGTCAACAGACAGTGGACACATGGGGATGCTTGAGACACCGGATGCCTTCGTTGCAATTATCGAAGAAGCATTCAAGTAAGTTTTTGCCCTACGGTCATGTCTGTAGGGCATTTGCTTTGCATTTCAGATTAGATATCTGAAATGATAGAAGTGGAGGGGATACACATGAAAATCGTAGCGATTGAACCAACACCAAGTCCAAATAACATGAAAGTCATCGTTGATGAGGTCTTTTCGGAAAAGGGGCAGACATTCGAGCATGCCTTTGGCGCACCGGAACACATTCAGCGATTACTTGAAATACCTGGCGTTAAGTTTGTTTATCAGGTCAGTGACTTTTTATCGATCGAGCGTTATCCGAAATATGATTGGCGTTCGCTTGTCATCGATATACGACGTGCGTTCGGTGAAACGTTAAATGACGTTGAACAGCACGAGACAGATGCTGAGTATGAGCCAGTCCATTTATTTGTACAGTTCATTTTAGGCGTACCAATGCAAATCAAAGGTGTGAAAGGCTTAGAAGAAAAACGAGAAGGGTTGCCAGAACGATTCCGAGAAGCAGCGCTATTCGTCCAACCGTTCGTTCAGAATGTCATTAGCGATCGACGCTGGGTGGAACAAGCACCTCGATACGGTGACCTTGACGAAAGTTTGCGTGAAGTAGCGAATGAGATTGAGATCGCATATCCAGTCGAACGTATCGAACGTCTCAAGTCGCTCGCAGCAGGGGAAGATATTGCCTTTAGTGGTCAAGCTATTCGTTCGTCTGATTGGAAAGAACGATTCGCGGCGCTCGATGAACTGCCTGTTGAAATGGAATGGGTTCCGGCGTATGCACGATTATTACAGGATGAAAAAATGCAAATTCGTCGTCAAGCAATCGTAAAGCTTGGGATGTTCGAAGAACATCGGGAAGAATTACTAGAGTATCTGACAAGTGCACTCCATGATCCATCAGGTATCGTACGACGAACAGCAGGTGATACGATTTCGGATTGGGCGATGCCAGAGGCTGAACCAATGATGATGGAGGCTTTGACGGATAAAAATAAACTAGTACGTTGGCGGGCTGCTCGATTCCTGTTCGATGTTGGAACAGAACAGTCGATTCCAAGACTGCGTGAAGCGAGCCGAGACCGAGAATATGAAGTCGCTTTACAGGCGGAACTCGCCTTGACTCGAATCGAAAGTGGGGAAGAAGCACTAGGAACGGTCTGGCAACAAATGAATCGAATGATAGATGAAAGTTCATGAGAACTCAAAATAATATTGTGTGAAAGAATCATTCGACAAAATGAGCCATCGATTGTCTAGGTATATTTTCCCTGTTATCTAAAAATGATGGTAAAATAATCAAAATTATGTTGTCATCTTTTTGAAATCGAAATGAAATGTGTTGGAAACGCTCGTAAAAACGCTTGCATGCAACAACTATGTAGATTATTCCAAAATATCCCTGTTTGAACTGGAATATTGTTTTGAAATGAAATGTCGAATGACTATTCTCTTCTTTTTTCATCTCTTTGATACAGTAAACCTACAACAACGAATTCGAAGCATGTAGGTCATCTTTTGGCTTGGCATATGAATGAGAAAAGGGGAGAATCGGGGATATGTTACTTTTCGCTGAAACTGATTTAGCAGTAGGATACAAGGAACGGACAACAACAGGGGTATATGTCACGATCGAAACAATGGACAGTCGTACGATTACATTGGTCGCACCAGCAAACGCGGCAGAAGATATCTGTGACGAACTGTTTGCGACAGGTTTAGAGCAATTGTTTTCATTCAAGATGAATCCATCTACTTTACCTGTAGCATAAGAGATGAAATGTGCGAGAGAGGAAATCCTCTCTCGCTTTTTTTTGTGATAAAATTGATTAGATAAAAGGAGGGATGAAATGAAACGTCTCGTTTTCATTCTGTTGCTGCTTACTGTTTGTTTAGCAGGTTGCCAAGAAAAGAAACAACAGGCAACAAAAACCATGAACGAACCGATTCAGATTGCAGTCAAAACGACAAAGCAAGACAGTATGATGCAATTAGACATTTCCTTAACAAATCCAAATGATCACAGTGTAAACGTGACATACCCTTCCTCGCAACGATTTCAGGCTCAATTGATTGATGCGAAACAACACGTAACGTATGATTTTGAGAAAGAACAAGTATTCACGCAAGCGATTGAAAAGGATACGTTCACAAAACGCGAAACGAAACAGTACACGGTGGAATTACCGATCTCCTCTTTAGGTGATAGCAAGGAAATTCGCGTATCGACAATCCGCCAGTTCAAAGGAGCAAATGCAAAACAAACGACGGATCAACAAATGATTGATTCAAAATGACGATCAAAACGATGTGAAGGAGTGAATTTATTCATGCAACAAGAAATCATCCAAGTAACAGGCGTTAAACCTATCATTGATCCAGCCCAAGAAGTAAACGAGCGGGTAGCCTTCTTGAAGGCGTATCTCAAGCATACAGGGGCGAAGGGATTCGTATTAGGCATCTCCGGGGGACAAGATTCAACGCTCGCAGGTCGTCTATGCCAACTGGCAGTTGAAGAGTTGCGAAAAGAAGAGGGACAAGATGTCTCATTTTATGCGGTCCGCTTGCCTTACGGTGAACAACAAGATGAAGCAGACGCACAGGCAGCCTTGACTTTTATTCAACCGGATCATTCGCTTCGTGTGAATATCAAACCAGCGGTCGAAGCATCGATGCGGGCATTCGAAGAGGCGACAGGTGCAGAACTTTCAGACTTTAGCAAAGGAAATACGAAAGCGCGAGAACGAATGAAGAGTCAATATGATTTAGCTGCTCATTATGGCTGTTTAGTCGTTGGAACGGATCATGCAGCCGAATTCGTGACGGGATTCTACACGAAACATGGGGATGGTGCATGTGATTTAACGCCATTAACGGGACTGAATAAACGGCAAGGGAAACAACTCTTACGTTACTTGAACGCCCCAGAAGTCTTGATTGAAAAAGTTCCGACAGCAGACCTTGAAGAAAATCGTCCGGCACTACCAGACGAAGTGGCACTCGGAATGACATACGAAGAAATTGATGATTATTTGGAAGGTAAGTCGATTTCAGAAGCAAGTCAAGAAAAGTTAGAGACGCAGTATAAACGTGTTGGACATAAGCATCATATGCCCGTCTCACCACTTGATGAATGGTGGAAAGCATAATCAAAAATAAGAAGATATGATTTCATGATTGAAATCATGTCTTTTTTCATGTTCTTCGATTCTTCTCCGGGCGTTATGGGAAAAGAAGAGAAACGATGGTTGAGGAGGCGAGAGTATGACGATTGGGATCATAGGTGGAGGGTTATCCGGATTGACAGCAGCGGCATTATTTGCAAAACAAGGAACACCGGTCACGCTCTGGGATGCTGGATTACTCGGAGGACGTGCCACCTCTCAAACCGTAAAGGGCTTTACATTTAATTACGGTGCCCATGCGATTTATGGACGCGATCAATCAATTCTTCGCAAATTAACGAAACAACTCGGTATCGAAGTGACGTGGCTTGATTTTTCAGCGCGTCGTGCGAAATATGAATTTTCAGGTCATTTGACGGCTGTTCCTGCGAATGCCTGGGGACTACTGAAAACAGAAGTCATCGAAGGAACGAACAAAGTACGTTTTACATGGGAGATTATTAAAACGATTTTACGAGTCGAACGAGGGAATCCGCAACAATCCATCGGGCAATGGTTAAAAACAGAACGCGTCGATGAACAAGTGGCACAGTTGATGCTTGATTTGGCATCAACGAATTTTTTTACGGCAGAACCAGAAAAAATTCCATCAGATGTCTATTTCGAGTATTATCAAAAGCTTTTTCGGACGCGAAAGCCTGTCTCATACATCGAAGGGGGTTGGCAAGGGTTAGTACAGGAATTGGAACGGATCATCCTAGAGAACCGCGGAGAGATCTTGAAAAAAACAAAAATAACAGCAGTCGAATTGACTACGACAGGATTCTTGGTACGTGATCGAAAAAAACAAGAATGGAATGTGGAACGGATCATCTTTGCCGTACCACCACGTGAAATCTTAAAAATGGCGACTCCAACGACGATCCAAAAATTCGTGACACCGCATGCGAGTCATGAACCCGTCGAAGTTTTCGTGTATGATCTCGGACTTCAGCCTTATATCCAAACACCGTATTCATACATCTACGACCGTTCGCATCGAGCGTTCATCACGGATTTATCGCATTATGATGCAAGCCTCGCACCAAAGGATGGTCAAGTCCTTCAAGCAATCGCTTATCTTGAACACGATCGACTTGAGGATCCTGATTATATCGGACATGTTCGAAAGGGAATCGAACAGATGCTTGACGTTCATTTCACAGACTGGAGAGAACGTATCGTTGCAGAACGAACGATTAAACGAGCAGTCGTACAAGAAATCAAATGGAAAATGGGGCAAGGTCCTCTTGCGACTCAAATTCCGGGACATGCAGGTGTCGCTTTCGTCGGAGACTGGTGTGAAGGGACGGGACAACTCTCAGAGCTTGCGTTCTCAAGCGCCGTAAGTGTTTTCAATCGATGGACGTGATGTAAAATGACGAAAGAAGGAGAAGCCGAATTGACTTCTCCTTCTTTGTATTGACCAAAGATTCATATCTTACGCTTCATTGTTCGAACGTGCTGGATAGAACGCCAGAATTAATAGTAATGTAAAGGCAATGAGACTCATCATCGGAATCGTCAAGAAACCGAAATAGTTGACCCATTTGATGAGACAGCCACTCGAACATAACGCTTCGCCATCGGGTAAACGCTCAAGGATGACATGGTACAAGGCGACACCAAAGCCGGCAAGCACATATAGGCGTACAAAGAGTGGATCGATCGTTTTCGACCGGAATAAGGAAATAAGTAAATAAAAGGCTGTCGTATACATGAATAGTCGTTGCCACCAACAGAGAGGGCAAGGGATGAATCCACGAATTTCACTAAAATAGAGACTGCCAAGCGTTGCAATCGTTGAGATGATGAACATAAAATGATAGCGTGTCATATGTATCGTCCTTTCTAACGTGTTAAACTAATGCCATCTTATATCATGAGGAGTCGAATCTCACATTGCAAGTGTCGGAAATGGAAATGTTGATCACTTTATCGGAAGAATTGAATATGAGGCGAGCTGCTGAACGATTATTCGTTTCACAACCTGCGCTTAGTCAACGTCTTGTTGCGATTGAGAGACGCTGGGGAACCAAACTATTCATTCGTTCATCGCGTGGCTTAAGCATCACACCGCAAGGAGAAAAAGTGATTGGTCTCGCAAAAGAGATGAATCGGAAGGAACTGGAACTAAAAAGTGAATTGACAGCAGAAGAGGGAGCCGTGTATGGAACACTTCGAATTGCTGTCGCCTCCATCATGGGGCAATATTGGCTTCCCCGTGTCTTAAAACGATTCGTCGAGCGTTATCCGCATGTGCGTGTCCAGTTGGTCACCGGATGGTCAAGTGAGATGATGCGTCATATGTTAGAGGAACACTTTCATATCGGGATCATTCGTGGAAACCCGGACTGGAAAGGTGTTAAAGAGCGCCTTTTTTCAGACCCGCTCTATCTAGTTGATAGTGAGTTGACGTCGATTGAACAATTGCGTGTGACGGATCGCCCGTTCATCCAGTTCAAAAGTGATTCGACGTACTATCAAGAAATTTTAGAGTGGTGGCAAGATCGGTTCGCAAGTCCCCCATCTCGGACACTGGTCGTCGACCAAATCGAGACATGCAAACAGATGGCGTTACATGGCATCGGTTTTGCGATCTTACCTGAGTCGACGATTCAGCAATCGAATGAAGTCATGCAGCTTCCGTTGAAGACATCATCCGGAAAAGTACTGAAGCGAGATACTTGGATCTTGTCCACGGAGTCGATGCTTGAATTAAAACAAGTCCAAGCTTTTTGGGACATCGTAAAAGAAGAAGGAGGAAGTCAGTCAGATGGAATACGCCATTGAAATGCGGCGCGCGCTTCATAAAATACCGGAACCCGGGTTCAAGGAATTTAAGACGCAAGCTTTTATATTGGAACAAATTCGTGCATATCCGCCAGATCGTGTCACATATGACACGTTCGAAACGGGTGTTTTCGTTCGAGTGAAAGGATTGACTGGAAACCGAACGATCGGGTATCGCGCAGATATTGATGGGTTACCGATTGAAGAAGCGACAGGGCTTCCGTATTGCTCAGAACACCCAGGGTTCATGCATGCATGTGGTCATGACATGCATGCCTCGATTGCTTTAGGGTTGATGAAACGGATCGTTGAACTACCAGTCATGGATGATGTCGTCTTTTTATTCCAACCGGCAGAAGAAGGACCGGGCGGGGCGGAGCCGATGATTAAAAGTCCGTTATTTGAAAAATATCGTCCGAGTGAGATGTATGGTCTTCACGTTGCACCGGAATATCCAGTCGGTACGATTGCTAGTCGTCCAGGCGTACTGTTCGCGAGTGCTCGAGAAGTTCATATCACGATCTATGGTCAAAGTGGTCATGCGGCTTTTCCTCATTTGACGATTGATACAGTTGTTGCGCAAGCTGCCTTGATCATGCAATTGCAAACGATCGTCAGTCGATCCATTAATCCGATGAATTGTAGTGTCATCACGATTGGGAAAGTGGATGCAGGTATTCGTGAGAATGTCATTGCCGGTAGAGCGGTTCTTGACGGAACGATGCGTGCGCTAAACGGCGAAGACATGGAAAAACTCGAACGTCGTGTCCGTGACATCATTCGAGGAATCGAAGCTTCGTTTGGTGTTAAAATCGATCTGCAATTCGGTAATCGCTATTATGAAGTCGTCAACGACCGGCAAATCGTGGATAAATTCTCATCATTCGTAAAGATGAATGCCAACTATATCGAATGTGACGCGGCGATGACAGGGGAAGATTTTGGTTTCATGCTGAAAGAGATCCCAGGGATGATGTTCTGGCTCGGCGTCGATAATCCGACATCTGGTTTGCATCAACCAACATTAAACCCGGATGAATCAGCCATTTCTTTTGTCATTGATTTACTTGACCATTATTTCCGAGAGTATGTTTAAAAGTTTTTATGAAATAATAAAGGATATAAAGCTTTCCCTTTCGAATTCAGGAATGGGAAAGTTTTTAATATATGTAGGAATAAGAGTTTTCGAACATTTTGTGAAAAAAATCACGTGTATATGTGAACAATTTGTTACATCAAACATTATAAACAGACACAAAGGGTTATGTTCTCTATGATACGGTTATAGACCATATAGAGAAGTATGTTTTAGGAAGAGGGGGCTAAATACATGTTCAATGATCCCGTAGTGCTCAGTCGATTGTTGACAGGGCTCACACTAGCGTTTCATATTATTTTCGCGACGATTGGTGTCGGAGTACCGCTCATGGTACTGGCAGCTGAATTCATAGGTCTGAAACGCAAAGATCCAGATTATATCTTATTAGCAAGACGGTGGACGCGTGGATACGTCGTTACCGTAGCGGTCGGTGTCGTAACAGGGACGGCAATCGGCTTGCAACTATCATTACTTTGGCCGTCACTCATGCAAGTAGCGGGTCAAACAATTGCTCTGCCACTATTTATGGAGACGTTCGCGTTCTTCTTTGAAGCGATTTTCCTTGGTATTTACTTGTATACGTGGGACCGGTTCAAAAATCCGTGGTTGCACTGGTTGATTGGGATTCCAGTCGTCATTGGTGCGACAGCATCAGCGTTCTTCATCACGACAGTCAACTCCTTCATGAACTCACCAGAAGGATTTAAGATCGTCAATGGTACGTTGACGCAAATCGAACCATTAAAAGCAATGTTTAATACAGCGACACCGACGAAGGCGACACACGTCATCGTTTCAGCTTACTTGACTGTTGCCTTTATCTTGGCAGCAATCGCGGCGTTCCATTTGCTTCGCAAAAAGACACTCTCAGCAGCAGAGACGGCATATCATAAGAAAGCTCTTCGTCTCACTGTCATGGCTGGTCTGATTTTCGCGTTCTCGACAGCACTTGTCGGTGACTTCTCAGGGAAATATTTAGCGAAATACCAGCCAGAAAAACTAGCAGCTGCGGAATGGCATTTTGATACGACAAATGAAGCAGAATTGATTTTTGGTGGGATACTTGATCAGCAAGAAGACGGCAGTTATGAAATCAAAGGAGCCGTCAAAATCCCATATGCGCTCTCAATTCTTGCAGGTGGGGCTCCGAATACGGAAGTCATCGGTTTAAACGAATTCGCAAAAGAAGATCAAGCACCACTGATCGTCCACTATTTCTTTGATATCATGGTATCGATTGGGATGTACTTGACTGCTATCTCTGCTTTGTTCATCTTGGCATTCCGATTGAAAAAATTGAATCCATATAATAAGTGGATTTTACGAGGGGTGTTCATCGGTGGTCCGTTAGCGATGATTTCAATCGAAGCGGGATGGATGTACGCTGAGATTGGTCGTCAACCTTGGACGCTTTACGGTATCATGCGAACAGCGGACGCGGCGACGACTTCAACAGCGGTTGGTCCGATGCTCATTTTATTCAGTGCATTGTACTTGTTGCTTGGCACGATTTGTACGGTCGTCTTATTACGGATGTTTAAGAAAAACACGGTTGGAAAAGAACTTCAAGAACTTGCTGAAAACCACCATGCACGCGGTGAAGCAATGTTCGTGGATGATAACAAGTAAGGAGGGAACGATTTGGACGTTCAAACACTAGGGATCACGGTCCTTTGGACTTTCCTGTACGGATATCTCATCGTTGCCTCAATTGACTTCGGTGCTGGATTTTACGCCTTTTATTCAAAATATACGAAGCGGGATCATCTGACGAATCGATTGATTCTTCGTTACCTCTCTCCTGTTTGGGAGGTAACGAATGTCTTCTTCGTATTCTTCTTCGTAGGACTAGTTGGGTTCTTCCCAGACTCCGCTTACTATTTCGGTACGGCACTACTCGTACCAGCGTCAATTGTTCTTGTCTTGATTGCGATTCGTGGTAGTTTTTATGCGTTCGCCAATTATGGATCAAATGACAGCATGTTCTACACATTTTTATATGGAGCGACAGGGTTGCTGATTCCTGCTGCGATGTCGACGACATTGACGATCAGTCAAGGTGGTTTCATCCGCAAAACGAATGATACAGTTGAGTTTTTAGGAACGAAATTATTTTCGAACTTTTACTCGTGGACGGTCGTAGCGCTCGCTATCGTATCTGTCTTATACATCAGCGCGATGTTCCTCTTATTCTACGCGGATAAAGCGAAAGATGAGGGAGCTACGCCGCTTATTCGGAAATGGGCACTCTTCTGGAGTGGACCAACAATCCTCGTCTGTGCGCTCGTCTTCTTTGGACTGAAGAACCAAGCAGCATGGCATTATGAAAATATCCTAAACGGCAACTGGTGGTGGTTCGCTGCTAGTTTCTTATTTTTCCTCATTGCCGTGACACTCGTCTATATGAAGAAAAACTATGGCATCGCGTTCGTCGCGGTCATGCTACAATATGCAGTCGCGTGGTTTGGTTACGGATATACACACTTGCCGTATATCTTGTATCCATATATCGATATCAACAAAGCAGTCGTAAACGAAACGATGGCTTCCGCACTCGTCGTCGTTTTCATCTTCGGACTTTTACTCTTAATTCCGGCGTTGTATTTGATTTTACGGCTCTTCTTGTTCGATAACGATTATGTACGTGGAAAATCATCAAAATAATGAATGGATAAACGCCTCTGCGATTCGCAGAGGCGTTTATAGTATTTTTAAATTGAATCGGGTACACTACTAAGGAAGAGCGATTGTGAAGGAGAGTTGTGAAAATGAATGGAGAGTTTGCAGTAATCGGACTAGGGCGTTTTGGTGGCTCGATTGTCCGCGAATTATCGAAAAACGGCTATGATGTCTTGGCAATTGATTCCGATGAGGAACGTGTCAACGAATTCATGGGGATTGCGACACATTCTGTCATTGCCGATACGACCGATGAGAACGTTTTAAAAAGTTTGGGGATTCGAAACTTTGATCATGTCATCGTCGCTATTGGGGAGAACATTCAAGCGTCTATCTTGACGACGTTGATCTTAAAAGAGCTTGGTGTACAATCGATCACCGTCAAAGCAACGAATGATTACCATGAAAAAGTATTGCGAAAAATCGGAGCGGATTTCATCGTTCACCCTGAGCGGGATATGGGGGTTCGGATTGCGAACGGATTGATGAGTTCGAATATCCTTGATTACTTAGACTTATCACAAGAATTTTCAATCGTTGAGATTAAAGTCAGTGATCAGATGGCAAAACAAACCTTAATTGATCTCGACTTACGAAGTAAATATGGAGCAAACGTTGTCGCCATCAAACGGGGTGAAAATGTCATGATCTCCTTGCAGGCAGATGAAGTCATTGAAAAAGGCGATTATCTCGTCGTCATTGGTGAGAATGAAGATCTTGATCGCTTAGAACGCGCGATTCATAAAGTAAAGAATTAAAAAAAGCTGAGGCATGCCTCAGCTTTACATCTATCTATTAGATGAGTTGGAATTCTTTAAGTCCATGTGCGATACCGTCTTCAAGAATAGGTTTCGTGACATAATCGGCAGCGGCTTTTGTTTCCGGAAGTCCGTTGCCCATTGCAATACCAGTCCCGACATAGCGTAGCATTTCAAGGTCATTGAGAGCATCTCCAAAAGCAAAGGTATCCTCGCGGCGAATGTTTGTCAATTTCAAGAACTGTTTGATGCCTTCTGCTTTCGAGGAACCGACGTTGATGACATCCATCGCATGGGGATGCCAGCGAATGAAATCAAAAGCATCGTAACGTTTGATGTAATCTGTTTCTTCTTCTGCCGTACAGTAGACAAGCGTTTGGAACACATCGTGAGACAAGAAGGCTTCTTCATCGTGAAGCGGTAACGGCATGTCGAGATCACCGAGCGAATCAACGACATGAAAATCATTTGATTTCGTTGTAAAACCTTTTGTTTCGCCAAGATAGACAAGCGTATGTCCGTTTTCCTTTGCTTGTTGCGTCAAATGTGTCAGATCGACTTTAGGTTGTGGACGTTTGTAGATGATTTCGTTTTGATGAACCACAATTTGCCCGTTGTAACCGATGATCGTATCAATGTTGAGCAACTCACGAATCCCAGATAACATTGCGGGACCGCGTCCAGTCGCGAGTGCTACATACACACCGTTTTCTTGAAGTTGACGAATTGCCTGTTTTGTTGATTCCGGAACGAAATGACCATCATGCAATAAGGTTCCGTCGATATCGAAAAAGACGACTTTCTGATTTGCCATGGTTTCACCTTCTCTTTTTAATTGGTCGAAATGACCTGTTCATGTGAAAGTATAGCATAACCAAAAGCGTGTTGCCGGAAGGGAACATGCGGAATAAGGATGAAAAATAGTCCATGTATCGTGTATACTGTACTAAGGACAAAAAACAATGTACTGATAAGGAGTTGCTAGACATGATTTTTAAAGTATTTTACCAACCGCTTCGTTCGGAAGCACCTGTTCGTGAACGGACAGAAACGATGTATGTAGAAGGGGAAAGCATTCGTGACGTGCGATCAACGATTGACCACCTCAAAGAGATCAACATTGAGTTCATCCGCGAAGTTAGTGGAGAATTTTTGACATACGAACAACAACATCCTGACTTCAAGGTTGCGACGTTCGAATGAAGTTCGTCAAAAACCATCAAGCCGCCGTCTTCGCACTCGGTGGACTCGGGGAAATCGGAAAGAACACGTATGTCGTTCAATTCCAAGATGAAATCATCGTCATCGACGCGGGTGTCATGTTCCCTGAGGATGAATTACTCGGAATCGACTATGTCATTCCGGATTACACTTATTTGATCAAGAACAAAGATAAGGTCAAAGGGGTCTTCATCACGCATGGTCACGAAGACCATATTGGCGGTCTTCCTTTCTTGCTTAAACAAGTAAACTTACCGATTTACGCTGGAAAAATTGCAATGGGTCTCATTAAAGTCAAACTAGAAGAACACGGTTTGCTTCGGAATGCAGAACTTCATGAAATCGATGAAGATTCGATCATCAAGTTTCGGAAGACGAGTATCTCGTTCTTCCGTACGACACACTCGATTCCGAACTCGTTCGGTGTCGTCGTCAAGACACCACAAGGCAATATCGTGCATACAGGGGACTTTAAGTTCGATTTCACACCGGTCGGAGAACCTGCTGATTTAGCGAAAATGGCTGAACTTGGTAAGGAAGGCGTCTTGTGCCTCTTATCGGATTCTACGAACGCTGAAGTGGAAGGTTTTACGATGAGCGAACGTGTCGTTGGGGAAACGATTTCAGACATCTTCCGTAAGGCGGAAGGACGGATCATTTTCGCGACATTCGCATCGAATATCTATCGTCTCCAACAAGTCGTCAATGCTTCTGTTGAAGCAGGACGAAAAATCGTCGTTTTCGGACGTAGCATGGATAAGGTCATGATGATTGGTCAAGAACTTGACTTCATCAAGGCGCCGAAGGGTACGATCATCGAGCCGAACGAGATGAAGCGTTATAAATCAAACGAGTTGACGATCCTTTGTACCGGTTCACAAGGAGAACCGATGGCGGCCCTTAGTCGTATCGCAAACGGAACACACCGTCAAATCTCAATCATTCCAGATGATCTCGTCATCTTCTCTTCGTCACCTATCCCGGGGAACGTCGTCTCAGTCGGAAAGACGATCAACCAGTTGTACAAAGCTGGCGCGGATGTCATGTACGGTAAATTAAATGACATCCATACATCAGGTCATGGTAGTCAACAAGAGCAGTTGCTCATGTTGCGTCTATTGAATCCGAAATACTTCATGCCGATTCACGGAGAATACCGGATGCTGAAGAAGCATATGTCGCTAGCAATGGATGCTGGTGTACCGGAAGAAAACTGTTTCGTCATGGATAACGGTGAAGTGCTGGCATTAGATGCAAATGCAGCCGCTATCACTGGGAAGATTCAAGCGAACGCCGTTTATGTTGACGGAAAAGGAATCGGTGATATCGGTAACATCGTCTTACGAGACCGCCGTATTCTCTCAGAAGAGGGACTTGTCGTCGTTGTCGTGACGCTTGACTCTAAAACGAATCGTCTCGTCTCAGGACCGGATATCATCTCGCGCGGTTTCGTCTACATGCGTGAGTCAGGTAATTTGATTAAAGATGCTGAACGTCTACTCAAGCGCTCGCTTGATCAATCGCTTGCGAACCGTAACACGAAATGGACGGACATCAAACAAGTCATCAATGATACGCTCACACCGTATTTAACTGAAAAAACACAACGTCATCCGATGGTCATGCCGATCATCATGGAAGTCTGATTCGAAAAAATCCTCGTTTCCGGAAACGGAAACGAGGATTTTTATATTATGTGGCAGGACCATATTCCTTGAATGGTTCTTTTTTATCGATCCGATCATAGAACATGACGCCATCTAAATGATCATATTCGTGTTGACAGACGATTGCTTTCATACCTTTTAAACGTAATTTTACCGGATTTCCGTTATGATCGATGCCAGTTAGGGTAATACGCATATAGCGCGGTACATGTCCTTCGACTTCACGGTCGACGGACAAACATCCTTCGCCGCCTGTTAAATACGTCTGCTCGACGGAATGACTGATGATTTTTGGATTATAAATACCGAATTCCAATAAATCGTCACCATCCGGTAAGCGGATTGCGAACATACGCTTGTTGACACCGATTTGTGGTGCTGCAAGTCCAATGCCGCTTCGTAGGTCATATTTCTTCGCAATTTCATCATCTTGACTATTAGCGAGGAACTCGCGCATGAGTCGCATCGTTTCCTTATCCTCATCGCTGAGAGGGAAGGTCACTTCTACTGACCGTTCGTGAAGAGCAGGAACGTCTTCGCGTACGATTTCATTCATGGTGATCATGAACAACACTCCTTTCATCTACAAAAAGTATAGCATAGGAAAGTGGGGAATGATGACAACTAACACAGTAGGAAAATATCGAATGATACAGAAGATGGAATATTCTAGTTTTGTGATTGAATTCACAATGTGAATCGCGAAAAAAATAAAACATTTCCTTTGATTTTAAGGTGTTACAGATTTATACTTGTAACGTAATGAACAAGACACTATAACGTGTCGATTCATGATAATACAGTTTACTCAACTGAATAGGTACACAGACACATGTTCAAAGGATAGTCACACGGGACTTCGTTTTTTGGACACTATTGTCATGTGGGCAAATCAGTCAGAGGAATATTTCGCTGAACGCAGTGAAAGGATGAGGTGAAAAGATGAACGTAAACATGTTTAAAAACGTGGAAGAAAACTTTGAAACGTTCCGCATTCTTGACGAGAAAGGTGAAGTCGTCAATAAAGAGGCTATGCCAGACCTCTCGGATGAAGAGCTTACGGAATTAATGCGCCGTCTCGTATACACACGTATCTGGGACCAACGTGCAATCTCACTTAACCGTCAAGGACGCCTTGGTTTCTATGCTCCAGTAGCTGGACAAGAAGCGTCAATGATCGGTACGCAATTCGCTTTGGATAAAGATGACTGGATTCTTCCTGGATACCGTGATATTCCACAAATGGTCTTCCATGGCTTCCCACTTTACAAAGCATTCTTGTTCTCACGCGGTCACATCACAGGCGGTCAGATTCCTGAGGGTGTTAACGTCTTAATGCCACAAATCATCATCGGTGCGCAGATCGTTCAAGCGGCTGGTGTTGCTCTCGGTCTTAAGAAAAGCGGTAAAGAACAAGTAGCGATCACTTACACAGGTGATGGTGGTTCTTCACAAGGGGACTTCTATGAAGGAATGAACTTTGCTGGAGCTTTCAAAGCACCTGCAATCTTCGTCGTTCAAAACAACCGTTTCGCAATCTCGACACCTGTCGAAAAACAATCTATGGCGAAAACAATCGCTCAAAAAGCTGTTGCTGCTGGTATCAATGGTATCCAAGTCGACGGTATGGACGTTCTTGCTGTATACGCAGCTACGAAACAAGCACGCGTAGAAGCACTTAACGGTGTTCCGACATTGATCGAAACATTGACTTACCGTTATGGACCACACACACTCGCTGGTGATGATCCAACACGTTACCGTACAAAAGACATGGATGATGAATATCAAGCACAAGATCCACTCGTCCGTTTCCGTGCTTTCATGGAAGCAAAAGGTCTTTGGAACGAAGATAAAGAGAACGAAGTCATCGAGCAAGCTAAAGCTGACGTTAAGGAAGCACTTGCACAAGCTGACAAAGAACCAAAACAAAAAGTTACAGATTTCATCAACGTGATGGCTGAAAAGCTTCCACTAAACCTGCAAGAGCAGCTTGATGAGTATACAGCAAAGGAGTCGAAATAACCCATGGCACAAATGACGATGATCCAAGCGATCACTGACGCAATGCGCGTCGAGATGAAACGCGACGAACAAGTTCTCTTGTTCGGTGAAGACGTCGGTAAAAACGGTGGGGTATTCCGTGCGACAGAAGGTCTTCAAGATGAACTCGGCGAAGACCGTGTCTTCGATACACCACTTGCGGAATCAGGTATTGGTGGTCTTGCTGTCGGATTCAGTCTGACAGGATTCCGTCCAATCATGGAAATCCAATTCTTCGGATTCGTATTCGAAGTATTCGATTCAGTTGCAGCACAACTCGCGCGTCTCCGTTACCGTTCAGGTGGCACATACAATGCGCCTGTAACAATCCGTTCACCATTCGGTGGCGGTGTTAAAACACCGGAACTTCACGCAGATAACCTCGAAGGACTCATGGCTCAGTCACCAGGACTTAAAGTTGTCATTCCTTCAACACCATACGATGCAAAAGGTCTCTTGATCGCGTCAATCCGTGATAACGACCCAGTCGTATTCCTCGAGCACATGAAACTCTACCGTTCATTCCGCGGTGAAGTGCCAGAGGGCGATTACACGATCGAACTCGGAAAAGCTGATGTAAAACGTGAAGGTACAGATGTAACAATCGTCACTTACGGTGCGATGGTGCACGCTTCACTTAAAGCAGCAGAAGAGCTCGAAAAAGAAAACATCAGCGTCGAAATCATCGACTTGATGACGATCAGCCCGATCGATATCGATACGATTCTTGCTTCTGTCAAGAAAACAAACCGTGTCGTCGTCGTTCAAGAAGCACAAAAACAAGCGGGTATCGCTGCAATGGTTGCAACTGAAATCCAAGAACGTGCAATCCTTGACCTCGAAGCGCCAATTCTTCGTGTTGCTGCTCCAGATACGATCTTCCCATTCGCACAAGGTGAAGACGTCTGGATTCCGGATCACAAAGATATCGTCGAAAAAGTCAAGACTGTCTACAATTTCTAAGAGCATTTCGGAAAATATGGAGAGGGGTGCATTCTCTCCTTGCTTCCGTTTTTACAGATAACAATCGACTAGAAGAGTGAACTAAAAGGAGGCATATTCAAATGGGTTTATTTGAATTCAAATTGCCGGATATCGGTGAGGGTATTCATGAAGGTGAAATCGTAAAGTGGTTCGTAAAAGCGGGCGACACTGTCAAAGAAGATGATGTTCTTCTTGAAGTACAAAACGATAAAGCAGTCGTTGAAATTCCATCGCCAGTTGATGGTACTGTTAAAGAAGTAAAAGTTGACGAAGGTGTCGTAGCTGTCGTTGGCGACGTCCTCATCACTTTCGAAGTCGAAGGCGAAGGTTCTGCTCCTTCTGAAGAAGCAGAGCAACCAAAAGCTGAAGAAAATGCGAAAGACGTTCAAGATACGGATCAAAAAGTGGAAGACAAACCAAATGAGGTTCAAATCCATAAATCAGAACGTGTCATCGCGATGCCATCTGTCCGTAAATATGCACGTGAAAAAGGTGTCGACATCCGTGAAGTCCAAGGTTCTGGAGACAACGGTCGTGTCGTTAAAGAAGACATCGATGCATTCGCAAACGGTGGAAAAACTTCTGATGCACCAGCAACAGAAGAAAAAGCACCAGCTGCTTCTGCACCAAAAACAGAAGTGAAGCCATACGTTGCTGCTCAACCTGAACTTGAAACACGCGAGAAAATCAAAGGAATCCGTAAAGCGATTTCGAAAGCAATGGTTAACTCGAAACATACAGCTCCACACGTAACACTCATGGACGAAGTGGATGTTACGAACCTCGTTGCACTCCGTAAAAACTTCAAAGAAGTTGCGGCTGCTCAAGGTACGAAATTGACTTACCTTCCGTTCGTCGTAAAAGCATTGACTGCTGCTGCTAAAAAATACCCGGCAATCAACGCATCAATCGACGATGTAAACGAAGAAATCGTCTACAAAAACTACTTCAACATCGGCATTGCTGCTGATACAGACAACGGTCTTGTCGTACCAGTCGTTAAAGATGCAGATCGTAAATCGATCTTCGCACTTGCTGACAACATCAATGACCTTGCTGGTAAAGCGCGTGACGGAAAACTTTCTGGCGACGAGATGAAAGGCGGATCAATCACGATCACTAACATCGGTTCTGCTGGCGGTCAATGGTTCACACCAGTCATCAACCACCCAGAAGTTGCAATCCTCGGTATCGGTCGTATCGCTGAAAAAGCGGTCGTTAAAAACGGCGAAATCGTTGCTGCACCAGTTCTTGCACTTTCATTCAGCTTCGACCACCGTCTCATCGATGGTGCAACTGCACAAAACGCGCTTAACTTAGTTAAACGCCTATTGAACGACCCACAACTTCTCATCATGGAGGGATAAGCAATGGTAGTAGGTGAATTCGCACAAGAAACAGATTTACTCGTAATCGGGGCTGGCCCTGGTGGTTACGTTGCTGCAATCCGCGGCGCGCAACTTGGTATGAAAGTAACAATCGTTGAACGTGAAAACGTCGGTGGCGTCTGCTTAAACGTAGGATGTATCCCATCAAAAGCCTTGATCACTGCAGGACATAACTTCCAGCACGCTAAAGGTTCAAGCGATATGGGGATCACTTCTGAGAATGCAACTGTCGATTTCTCGAAAGTTCAATCTTGGAAACAATCTGTCGTCAATAAATTGACTGGCGGCGTTAGTGGTCTTCTTAAAGGGAACAAAGTCGAGACTGTCGTTGGGGAAGCTTACTTCCAATCAGAAGATACAGTCCGTATCATCAACGAAGATTCTTCGACTCCTTACAAATTCAAGAAATGTATCATCGCGACAGGTTCGACTCCAATCGAACTTCCAGCTTTCAAATGGTCAAAACGCGTTCTTTCTTCAACAGGCGCATTGAACCTTCCTGAAATCCCGAAAAAACTCATCGTCATCGGTGGCGGATACATCGGGATGGAGCTTGGTACAGCGTATGCGAACTTCGATACAGAAGTCGTCATTCTTGAAGGAACAAAAGACATCCTTTCTGGTTTCGAGCCTGCTATGACGCAAGTCGTTAAGAAAAAGCTCAAACAAAAAGGTAACATCACGATCCACAACGAAGCACTTGCTCAAAGTGTGGAAGAGTCGGAAGATGGCGTTAAAGTAACATTCGAAGTCAACGGTGAAGCACAAACAGTTGAAGCGGACTACGTCCTCGTCACTGTCGGTCGCCGTCCGAACACTGGTGATCTTGGTCTTGAAATGGCAGAAGTCAAAGTCAGCGACCGTGGTCTTGTCGAAATCGACGATCAGTGCCGTACTTCAAACGAAAACATCTACGCAATCGGTGATATCGTTCCAGGACCACCACTTGCACACAAAGCTTCATTCGAAGCTAAAATTGCTGCTGAAGCAGCTGCAGGACACCCTGCATACCTCGACTACAGCGCGATTCCAGCAGTCGTCTTCACAGACCCAGAACTCGCTACTGTCGGTTACACTGAAGCACAAGCGAAAGAAGAAGGACTCGACTACATCGCGTCTAAATTCCCTTACGCTGCGAATGGTCGTGCACTTGCACTCAACGAGCCAGACGGCTTCTTGAAAATGATCACTCGTAAATCAGATGGTCTCTTGATCGGCGCGCAAATCGCTGGTACAGGCGCATCTGATATGATCGCTGAAATGGGACTCGCAATCGAGTCTGGTATGACAGCTGAAGATATCGCACTCACAATCCACGCGCACCCATCACTCGGTGAAATCGCAATGGAAACTGCTGAAGTTGCAATCGGTAGCCCAATTCACATCATTAAATAATTTCGAAACACCTCATACACGGGGAGCCGACCGTGTATGAGGTGTTTTTTTGTTTTGTCTTGATTCAAAAAAGGAAAAGAGTAAAAAATGGAGAGGGTGGACGCATATGGAATCCGTGACTGCCTTAGAGGAGCTGTATTACGTATCAGAGATGGATAAGGTTCGCTTTGTAGGCTGGACGACCGCATTCGCTCGCTATGATTTCGCTGTCATCTGTACAGGACAATTTTTTGGGAAAGTACTCGTCGTTAGTTTAACCGGTGGTCAGTCAGCGTTACTTGATCAACAGGATGTGTTGAATGGAGAAGTTTTAGTTCGTACTTTTGCAATTGAGCAAGAGGATGTTGCATTAATTGGTGAAGCATTAGCGGCATTCATTCCTTGTTCGCCAAACGATGAATATGCAGAATGAAACGATCCAATTAAAAAAGCAGTAATCCTCATCTAGTAAGGATTACTGCTTTGTTTTGTCTTCACCGAATTGCATTCGATTGCTGAATGACTTTGATCGTCTCGAGCGAATGATCCTCAAGACCTTGAACCGGAAGACCAGCTTCAATGTTTTCTTTAATATAGGCAAGATTGTCTGCCGTGATCATTTCGCCAGGAATAAAGATGGGAATACCAGGAGGGTACACCATCATGAATTCAGCTGAAATCCGTCCGACCGCATCGACTAACGGAATTGTCTCTGTTTCTTCATAGAAAGCATCACGTGGGCTGAGAGCGAGCGCTGGAATGTCTGGAAGGACGATTGAGTGATCAGTCGTTTCAGCGCCATTATTCTGATAGCGTGCAACAAGTAAAGACATCGCATGTAGGAATGCATCGATTGTCTCTTCCGAGTCACCAGAAGTGATGATGACAAGGATATTATTTAAATCAGAAAGTTCAACTTCGATCCGATGTTCTTCACGCAAAAACTCTTCGACAAGGTGACCAGAAATACCAAGTCCCTTAACGGAAACGAGCACTTTCGTTGGATCAAAAGCGAACGTCGCACTTGAATGAAGATCGGATTCGCCGAAAACGGCGAGATAAGGAAGCTTCGCTAATCCGAAACGCATCCGTGTCGCGAGCTCGAGTGCCCGACGATTCATTGCTTCACCGTTGATTGCAAGATGGCGCCGTGCGCAGTCAAGAGAAGCAAGCAGTAGATAGGATGTTGAAGTCGTCGTCAACATCGAGAGTACCGCTTGGACCTTATCTGGAGAGACAAGACCCCGGCGAACGTTTAAAACAGAGCTTCCAGTGAGTGACCCACCGAGTTTATGGACACTCGTTGCTGCGAGATCAGCTCCTGCTTGCATCGCAGATAATGGCATATCTTCGTGGAAGGCGATATGGACGCCGTGTGCTTCGTCGACGAGTACCGGAATACCCTTACTATGGGAAAGTTTGACGATGCTCTCCAAGTCGCCAGCAACGCCGAAATAAGTCGGGTTGATGACGAGCACTGCCTTTGTATCAGGATGAAGTGCAAGGGCACGTTCTACCGCGCTTGGTGTGATACCGTGTGCGATACCAAATGTCTCATCGAATTCAGGATGAATGAAAATCGGGTGCGCACCAGAAAGAACGATAGCTGACATCACCGATTTATGAACATTCCGAGGAACGAGAATTTTATCATCAGGTCCGACGACGCTCATGATCATTGCCATGATTGCGGTTGACGTTCCTTGTACGGAAAAGAACGTTTCGTCGGCATGGAAGGCTTGAGCTGCCAATTGATGAGCTTCCTTAATGATTGCCTTTGGATGATGAAGATCATCAAGGGGAGCGATATTGATTAAATCGATATCGAGCGCATTCTGACCGATGAACGATCGAAAGGCTGGATCCATTCCTTGACCATTTTTATGACCGGGAATATGAAATTGAATTGGTTGACGTTTCGCATGCGCGAGTAGCGCATCGAATAAAGGTGTATCGAGCTGTGTTAAGCTTTTTGTTTGCACCAGATTTCCCCCCTTAAAACCGAATAAAAATACAATCAAACAAGCTAACTATAACAAGTTTTCGAACGGTTGCAACTGTTTTATGCTTCTTTTCCGTGTAAAATAGAAAAGTGCAGAAAGGAAGTGGGAATGATGGCATTGAGTTATCCGCTCAATTCCGATTGGTCGACGGAAGAAATCGTGAAAGTCATCGACTTTTTCAATTTAGTTGAACAAGCGTATGAATCAGGTGTAGAACGACAACGTTTGCTCGAGGCATATCGGGAATTTAAGCAAATCGTCACCTCGAAATCCGAGGAAAAACAGTGGGATCAGTTTTATATGGAAGAGACAGGTTGCTCAAGTTATCGGACGATGCAACAGGCAAAACGCCAAGAAGATCCAATCGTGCGCATGAAAAAATAATGACATCATAAAAGATAAGACTCCTATGCGATCGTATAGGAGTCTTATCTTTTATACGGACTGGAAATGTGCGGAAAATGATCATCATTTGTTTAAAGTGGAAGGGAAGCGGCTATATACTACATACAAGACGTTATCCTTACAAATATGTGAAACTGTATTTTTTAAAATTAGATGCTTTACATCTAAGTTGAATCGTACTATTATTGATTCAATCCACTGATAAGTCGCAATTGTCTGACAAATTAAACGTCTGTTTATCCCGCGAAGGAGTGTGGTTACTGTGAAACAAGTGATAGAAGCATATAAGAGAAAAGATGCAGAAAAACGCATTCCTGTATTGCGTCTCGAAATCGACTATGAGCTTGCTACATTACATGATGCGATGGTGGCAAGTGACGCAGAAGCTGTTGGTGCAAGTAAAGAGCGCCTCGAAAAATATCGTCAAGAGATGGTACGTCTTGAAGCTTGATTTCAACGTCCTTTTCTCTACCTTATAATAAAATATCACTACTTCAACCAGCGAATCGTTCGCTGGTTTTCTTTTTTTGTTACTATAGAAGAAGCTGGAAACGATGATGAAGGAGTGAAGGAAGATGCAAATCGAGTTGGATGCGATAGACTTGATCAAGCGAGCAGGGAAATACATTCGCGAAAAGATTGATGTGTCGTATCACATTGAACAGAAAACCGGAAAAAGTGATTTAGTGACGGAGATTGATCAAGCCGTCGAGGATTTATTGATTAAAGGTATTCTAGATCGCTATCCGGATCATCATATTTATGGTGAAGAGGGGCGCATCGCTCGACCCGATACACTCGAAGGTACGATTTGGTTCGTTGATCCGATCGACGGAACAATGAACTTCATCCGTCAAAAGCGAATGTTCGCCATCTCAATTGCGATCATGATGGAAGGGGAATTACGGTACGGATTTGTTTATGATGTCATGGCTGACGAGCTATTTCATGTCATCAAAGGACAAGGGGCTTATCAAAACGGTATTCGGTTACCTCAACTGACAGAACGGAGCGTTAAGGAAGCAATCATCTGTATGAATGCTACCTGGGTGACGCCGAACCGTCGAATTAACACGGATCGTCTTGCTCCACTCGTGCGACACGCAGTAGGTGTACGAGCGATTGGTGCAGCTTCCCTTGAACTCGCATGGACGGCTGCCGGACGCGTTGATGGATATATCACGATGCGTAACATGCCTTGGGATTATGCAGCCGGTCAGTTATTGATTGAAGAGCTTGGTGGACGTGTCGGGACGATTACCGGAGAGCCGATGTCGTTTCTCGAGCAAACGAGTGTATTAGCAGGGAGCCAGACATTCGTTGAAGATGTATTGACGTTCGTACAAACACAAGAGGGTTGAAAAAAAGGTCCTTTCGTTTAAAAACGAAAGGAACCTTCCCAGTCATGTTTGTTTGCGCAAACGTGCCTTTAAAACGAATCCGGCACCCATCGCAACTATCATCAAGACGACAGAGGCAATCGTCATCGCTACGTTTTGTTCCGCGATGAAAATGCCGATGGCTGCCATGGATCCTACTGCAAGCATGGCAAGTAACAAAAATAGTAGACGCATGTTTTTTCCCCCTCTACCCGTGAGTACGTTAACAGTGTAGCGTGAATGAAGAATAATGAAAAGGCTTTCGAGATGATGTCGAATCTTAGTCATTGCCAATTAGGACTCTACCTGTGCTATACTCTTAAAGTTGACCGAAAGTATGATAAGATTTATTTAAATGAATAGAAAGAGGTACACACCTATGACAACATTAGTACGAAATGATTTACGCAACGTTGCGATCATCGCTCACGTTGACCATGGTAAAACAACATTAGTCGATGAGCTTTTAAAACAGTCTGGTACGTTCCGTACGAACGAACAAGTCGAAGAACGCGCAATGGACTCAAATGACATCGAGCGGGAACGTGGAATCACGATTCTTGCGAAAAACACTGCAATCGACTACAAAAACACACGCATCAACATCGTTGATACGCCAGGACACGCCGATTTCGGTGGAGAAGTTGAGCGGATCATGCGTATGGTGGACGGCGTCATCCTCGTTGTCGATGCACGTGAAGGCTGTATGCCACAAACACGTTTCGTTTTGAAAAAAGCACTCGAGCAAGGACTTCAACCAATCGTCGTCGTCAACAAAATCGACAAACCGATGGTCCGTCCTCTTGAAGTCGTCGACGAAGTCGTAGATCTCTTGATCGACCTCGGCGCTGACGAAGATCAACTCGAATTCCCAGTCGTTTATGCATCGGCAGTCAACGGCTCAAGTTCATTTGAACCTGAATTAGATAAACAAGAAGATACAATCACGAATGTTCTTGATTTAATTCTTGAGCATACACCAGCACCTGTCGATAACACAATGGAGCCACTTCAGTTCCAAGTTACGATGCTTGACTATGATAACTACCTCGGACGGATCGGTGTCGGTCGTGTCTTCCGTGGCGAAATCAAAGTTGGCGATAGCGTTTCACTTTCAAAACTTGACGGTTCAACGAAGAACTTCCGTGTCACGAAATTGTTCGGTTACTTCGGTCTAAAACGTGTCGAAATCGAAACTGCAAAAGCAGGAGACTTGATTGCGATCGCTGGTATGGAAGACATCAACGTCGGTGAAACAGTTTGCCCGACTTCACACGTTGATCCACTCCCATTATTACGTATCGATGAGCCAACGCTTCAAATGACATTCATCGTCAACAACTCACCATTCGCTGGTCGTGAAGGAGATCTCGTTACTTCACGTAAAATCGAAGAGCGTCTTGAAAAAGAACTCGAAACAGACGTTTCACTTCGCATCGAAAACACAGACTCACCGGACCGCTGGATCGTTTCTGGTCGTGGGGAGCTTCACCTCGGGATCTTGATCGAGAACATGCGCCGTGAAGGATACGAAATCCAAGTATCTAAACCGCAAGTTATCATCAAAGAAGAAGAAGGTGTCAAAGTCGAGCCATTCGAACGCGTCGTCATCGATACACCAGAAGAGTACACAGGTTCTGTCATGGAATCGATCGGTCTCCGCAAAGGTGAATTGACGAACATGCAAACAATGGACAACGGTCAAACAAAAATGGAATTCATCGTTCCTTCACGTGGTTTGATCGGTTACCGTAACGAATTCCTTTCTGCTACACGCGGATACGGAATCATGAACCACACATTCGAAGAATACCGTCCGTTCATCCAAGCGGATATCGGTGGACGTCGTAGTGGAGTTATGGTCTCAATCGAAACAGGTAAAGCAACTGCTTACGCGATCTCAGCTCTTGAAGACCGCGGAACGATCTTCATCGAGCCTGGTATTGAAGTATACGAAGGTATGATCATCGGCGAATGTAACCGTGATGTCGATCTCGCTGTCAACGTCGTTAAAGCAAAACAATTAACGAACATGCGTGCATCTGCAAAAGATTCAACAAACGTTCTTAAACGTCCACGTGTCTTCTCACTTGAAGAGTCGTTGACATTCTTGAATGAAGATGAGTACTGTGAAATCACACCACAATCGGTTCGTCTCCGTAAACAAGTCTTGAACAAAAACGAACGTGAAAAGCAAGAAAAACGTCGTCGTCTAGGTAAAGATTGAGTCTTGAACGAATAGGGGGATTGGCAATGAATGCACAAGCTGCCGTTGCTTCTGATTTTCCGAAATACGATATTCCGTTCATCGCGAAACTTCTCGGTGTCGGAAGTGATCCGAATAACATCGAAACGGGATTTTATCCTTTAATGATCACTGTCGTCATCTTGACGCTTGTCGTCTTTAAGTTAGGATTTGCTAAGGAACTAGCATGGTGGAAATCACTGATCGTCTATCTCTTGCTCGCCGTCTTCTCGGCAGCATTGACGCTTGTCTTCTGGACATGGCCGATTCCTGAAGTACTCCTTGCGATGGTCTTCGTACTTGGTATTTATCGCTTCCGGATGTGGATGGTCAAGCGTGAACGTGAACGGACAGCTTCTTGACGGAAGCATGTCATGAATCAAAAGAACGAATCTCTTCGGAGGTTCGTTCTTTTTTTGTGCTAATTCAGATGCATGATTTAAAGCGTAGCGGGAACAGGGATACTAAAAGGGGGGAGAAAACAGTGAAAATAAAGTATGTCATACCCCTGCTGTTAGCGGGTATTCTGATCGGCTGTACACAAACGTCAGAAGAATCGTCAACAAAGGAAACCAATCAGAAGACACAAAAAAACAATCAACAGGATTCAGGTAATCAAGAAGATACGCAATCATCACAAACGCAAGAAGGAGTCGTATTTAAAGAGCTAAACGCCCCATGGAATATCGTTCGCGAAGGAGAGACTTTTTATATTACAGAGCGCGAAGGAACAATCGTCAAAGGAAAACAAGGTGATTATGAGAGGATGCGCTTGCAACTGAAGAAAGATGTAATTGCTGAAGGAGAAAGTGGATTACTCGGTATGGTACTTGACCCTGATTTTAAGAACAATAAGACGGCATACGTCTATCATACGTATGCAAAACAAAATCAAGCGACCAATCGTGTCATTGCAATCAAAGAAGAAGGCCATCAGTGGGTCGAAGAACGTGTGTTACTCGACGATATTCCGGGAGCGACGATTCACAACGGAGGACGACTTGAGTGGGGTCCAGAAGGTGCACTCTACGTCACAGCAGGAGACGCAGCAAATCCTGAACTGGCGCAAGACATTGATTCATTGGCAGGAAAGATTTTACGCATCACATCTGAAGGAGAACCGTTCAAGGGGAATCAAAAAGGATACGTCTACAGTCTCGGTCACCGGAATCCACAAGGACTTGTTTTCGTCGATGATCAACTGTATGCAAGCGAACATGGGCAAAGTGGGCACGATGAGATCAATCGAATCGAACAAAAGAATTATGGATGGCCGACGATTGAAGGGAAAGAGCAAGCAGACGGACTGGTGACGCCGTGGTATGAAGTAGGAGAACAATCTGTTGCACCAAGTGGAGTTGCAACAGCAGAGAATACACTTTATTTTGCAACACTTGTCGGGCAACGATTACAAACCATCGATCTAGAGACGAAGCAAGTCAAGACGATTGTCGAAAACCAAGGTCGGATTCGCGATGTCTGGATTGACGAGACATCGATTTACTATATTACAAATAATACGGACGGAAGAGGGAATCCATCGGCAGATGATGATCGATTGGTTCGAATCAATCGATGAACAATAAAAGGTCTGTCAGGGAATTTTCCCGCAGACCTTTTGTTTACCAGTGTTTTCGTTTCGTTTCCCAAGTCGGGTATAAATGGAATTGTCCAGAAGCGTGGCGTTCAAGTGTCCGTTCTTCTACGCGTGATCGACACTCATCACAGATATGGACACGAACAGGTTTATTGCGTAATCGCTTCGCCGTGAAGGACCAATCATCAATCGTTTCACGCTTATCGCAAATCGTACATTTCACTCGCATGTCAGGTCCTCCCTTTTTTTCTTAGTATATCATATTAGAAGATTATTCAGATGTAAAAAAGGGAAACGAGAAGTATATCTCGAAATATCATCACTAAGTCGTAGAGGGGGTGATGTCATGGCAAATAAAGTTGAACAACAGCTTAACTCAGGTCAACTAGAAGCACTATCGCAATTACCACTCGTTTTTTTGATTACGCATGATCAATCCAAACATTGGCCCATCACACATGCAATCAGTTGGGTACATGCGACGGATTCGCAAACGGTTCGTTTTGCAATCGAAGCAGATTCTCATCTCGTTAAAACATTACGAGAACATCCGGTCTTCACGTTGATCTTTTTTGCAGATCAGTCGACGTACAGCTTAACGTGTACGGACGTCAAGGCGTTTACGCCGCAAGAAGACCTTCCGTTGCCACTCGCTTTTTATGAGGGACGCGTTGAGGAGGTGCGTGACATCTTGTTTTACGGAGCAACTGTCACACAACGACCGACTATCGAAAAAACATACGATGAACAGGCAGCCGAACGGTTGGATCAACTCGTTCATCGCATCCTAAAAGCGTAACATTCATCACAAACTCGACTCTAAAGGGGCGAACGATGGAATGAAAAAAATATACGTACTTGATACCAATGTCATGCTTCATGATCCACTTTCTCTTTTCCAATTCCAGGAGCACGACGTCGTCATACCAGCGATCGTACTAGAAGAACTAGATGGAAAAAAACGCAACATGGATGAGGTTGGACGTAATGCACGAGAAACAGCTCGCATCTTAGACCAATTACGGGAAACTGGTCAGCTTCATGCGGGAGTGCCACTCGGAAACGGTGGCATTCTTCGCGTCGATATTGGGGACTCCATTCATGAAGGTTCGCCGTTTACGCATGAATCGAACGATAACAAGATTATCGAGCTCGCATGGTCGATTCATCGGGAACAACAAACTGAAGCGACCCCACGAGATGTCATTCTCGTCTCAAAAGATATCTTAGTCCGCGTCAAAGCGGATGCGTATGGATTAGTCGCTGAGGACTATATGACGGATCATATCGCTGACTTGACTGGTCTTTATACAGGATTCATCGAAGTGACCGTCGATCAGGAATATATCGATGCTTTCTATCAGGATAAACGACTTTCAGTTGATGTATTGCCGGAAAAAGTGCAACCGAATGAATTCATCATTCTAAAAAGTAATATGTCAAAAGCCTCTGCCATTGCTGTCGTTGATCAGAATTTGCCGATCATCCGGGCACTTTCGATCGATGTCGATCAAGTCTGGGGTGTTATTCCCCGAAACGTTCAACAACGGATGGCGTTTGAGTTATTACTTCGAGACGATGTACCGCTCGTTACACTCGTTGGGAAGGCAGGTACCGGAAAAACATTACTCGCACTCGCTGCGGGGCTCCTGCAAGTAGAAGACGAGCATAAATATAAAAAACTGGTCGTTGCTCGTCCAGTCGTGCCGATGGGAAATGATATTGGCTACTTGCCAGGTGAGATGGAGGAAAAGCTTCGTCCGTGGATGCAACCGATCTATGATAACCTCGAACATCTCTTTAATACGGGATCAGGAGACGAACTTGGTAACATTCTCGCGGGAATGAAGACGATTCAACTGGAAGCGTTGACATATATTCGAGGACGGAGCATGCCGGGGCAATTCATCATTATCGATGAAGCGCAGAATTTGACGAAACATGAAGTCAAGACGATTTTGACACGTGTCGGTGAAAACTCGAAAATCGTGTTAGTCGGGGATCCGCAACAGATCGATCACCCGTATTTAGATGAATATTCGAACGGTTTATCCTACGCCGTAGAACGCCTTAAAAATGAGAAGATGACGGGACACGTCAAACTCGTCAAAGGGGAACGCTCAAATCTGGCGCGCCTCGCAGCCGACTTATTATAAAAAACGTGGTGCGTCTATTCAGGCGCACCACGTTTTCCTTATATGACGGTAACCGTGTGAATAGATTTGACGATCCGTTGTCCGTGCAAGAGGTGAACGGGTCCATCTGATAACACTTTGCCGTCTTGTGAGAACTGTAGGTACACTTCGTCGAGTTTCTCAAGTGGAAGTTCGACCGTTTCTTCACCTTCGAAACGAATAGCGGTCGCTTCCGGTAAGAGTTCAGCATTCCGGATGAACGGTGCGAGCGCCATGGCGAATGACCCTTGAAGCGCGGCTTCTTTTTCAGCGCGTGTCATCGGACGATTATGATCCGTACGACTGCCTTCCATGATGCCTTTATCCCACGCTGCCCCCATTTTCGCGTAGTACGCTTCTTGTTCGCTCGTATCTGCTGGTTGGCCAATCTTCTCAATCGCAACCTTTCGTTCATCAAAGATCCAAACTGTCGGATCAATCGTCAACTGGTGCCGTACTTTACCGTTAATCGGAAAAATCATTGTTATACCCCCTAAATGTGTAAGTCCAACAAATCCATTATACCGAAACGTTGAATTGTTGGCGAAAGTAAGGTAAAGTTTAGCTATAACAGGAACGCGTCATTTGATGAGGAGGGATTGGATTGTCAACTGAAATCGAGACAGTTCATCGCCAGCGCGCTCTTGAGCTACTAGAAGCGGATGCACAAAAAATCCGCCGGTTGATCGAGGTCCAGCTTGCGAATTTAACGATGCCACAATGTCCTCTTTACGAGGAAGTATTGGATACACAAATGTTCGGATTGTCCCGTCAGATTGATTTTGCGGTACGTCTTGAACTGATTGATGCGGGTGAAGGGAAACAGTTGCTCGAATCACTTGAACAGCAATTATCTGATTTACATGATGCGGAGACGTGCTGATTTTCTACTCAAACGTGAAATGCGGCGTTTGGGTATTTTTTTTTAGAAAACGAAAAAAAGGACGTGTACATATGTTAGCGAAGTTTAAAGAAAAACGAGCATTTTTTGACTACGGTCTCTTCTTTACGATGCTCATCCTCATGGCGATCAGTACAGTCATGGTCTATAGTGCCAGCGTTTGGAACGGTGGCGATTATGCGAATACGTCCTTCTTTGAGAAGCAGTTGATGTTCGATGCGATGGCCATCGTGCTGTTCCTTTTAGTTTCGCAAGTGAATCATGAAGTATTTCGTGGACCAATCATTCGTTTACTCTTGTACGCGATTACATGGTTGATGCTGATGGCAACACTATTTTCGGTTCCCCTAAACGGAGCTCGCGCCTGGTTGAACTTCGGTATCTTCTTGATTCAACCAATCGAGCTTTGTAAATTCGTGCTCGTCGTCGGGCTTGCCAGTTATTTTGATCAAAAGCACAAAGGAAAGATGGATGGCGTGATTGGGATTGTCCATCACTTCATCCATCGTCAAATTCCAGCGACGTCCCCCGGAAAACGGATTTTACTTAGTTTCTCGGACTGGATCTTGATTCCGATGGTCGTATTACTTGCACCTTACGCGATCATCATTCGTATGCAACCGGATGACGGCGGATTATTCATTCTGTTACTCATCACGGCGATGATTTTATTTGCAGTAGGATTACCAAGTGGTTACATCATGTTATGTGTCGTTACCGTTCCGATCATCTTCTTGTACGCATGGAACAATTTTTCGGATAATCAGATGCAACGGATTCAAGCGAGTTTGAATCCCTTTCTTGACGCAGAAGGTAAGGGATATCAGCTCATCAACTCCGTCATATCGATTGCCCATGGGGGATTGTTCGGAGTGGGTCTTGGGAATAGTTTTCAAAAGTATGGTTATCTGCCAGAACCTGAAACCGACTACATCATGTCGATCATCTCGGAAGAACTCGGCTTCATCGGGGTCCTTGTCGTACTCGGTCTATTGTTTTACCTGATGATTCAAGGGGCGATCATCGCTAACCGGTGTGTCTCACTTTACTCGAGCATGCTCGCACTTGGGATTTCCGGTATTATTTTCATCCAGACATGTATCAATATTGCAGCCATGTCTGGTCTGTTTCCAGGTACAGGTGTCACCTTGCCATTCATCAGTTACGGTGGGTCATCGTTACTCGTCATGAGTACGATGCTTGGTGTAATGGCAAACATTTCTATGCAAAACAAATATCGGGTGGCTTATCATAAAGAAGTGCAAACTGCACGTTCGATGAGTGCCACGAGCTCATTAACTAAAGGGGGAGCATCAGTTGACTAAAATCCAGAAGATTCTCGTAGCAAACCGCGGGGAGATCGCGATTCGCGTTTTCCGTGCAGCGACGGAACTCGGTATTCGTACCGTTGCTATTTATTCACGAGAGGACATGGGTTCTCTTCATCGTTATAAAGCCGATGAAGCGTACCGGATCGGAGAAGGAAAAAAACCGATCGAAGCCTACCTCGACATTGAAGATATCATCGCAACAGCGAAAAAAGCCGAATGTGATGCGATCCATCCTGGTTATGGATTCCTCTCTGAGAATATTGAGCTAGCCAAACGTTGCCGCGAAGAAGGAATCATCTTCATCGGGCCGCAAGAAGATCACCTGTATAAGTTCGGAGATAAGGTACGGGCACGGACGACTGCAATTGAAGCGGGTCTTCCTGTCATTCCAGGAACAGATGGTCCGATCTCATCAATTGATGAAGCGTATGCGTTCGCAAAAGAAGCAGGCTATCCACTCATGGTCAAAGCATCGCTTGGTGGTGGTGGACGTGGTATGCGTGTCGTCCGGACAGAAGAAGAGCTTTCAGACATGATTGAACGAGCGAAATCTGAAGCTTTAAAAGCATTCGGTTCGGATGAAATTTACGTTGAAAAATTAATCGAACGACCAAAACATATTGAAGTCCAAATCATCGGGGATGCACATGGAAACATCATTCATTTGTTTGAACGAGACTGTTCCGTACAACGACGTCACCAAAAAGTCGTCGAAGTGGCGCCATGTGTCACGCTTTCAGAAGAAGGGCGTAAAAAGATCTGTGACGCGGCTGTCACGTTGATGAAACATGTCGGATACGAAAATGCGGGTACGGTCGAATTTCTCGTCACACAAGATGAATCGTTCTATTTCATCGAAGTCAACCCACGTGTACAAGTCGAGCATACGATTACGGAGATGATCACAGGCGTTGACATCGTTCAGACTCAAATCCGTGTTGCTGAAGGCGAATCGTTACATAGCGACCTTGTCGGCATTCCACAACAAGAAGAGATTAAGATGCTTGGTTTTGCGATCCAGAGCCGAATTACTTCAGAGGACCCAGAAAACGGCTTCTTGCCGGATACAGGTAAGATTAAAGCGTATCGTTCACCAGGCGGCTTTGGTGTACGTCTTGATGGTGGGAATGCCTATGTCGGAGCAGAAATTTCACCGTATTATGACTCGTTGCTCGTTAAAATCTCGACGCACGGTTTGACGTATGACCAAGCGGTCGCGAAAATGCGTCGAAACTTAAGTGAATTCCGGATTCGTGGTATTAAGACGAACATCCCATTCTTGAGCAATGTCTTGAAACACCACGCGTTCGTCAGCGGCGATTACAATACATCGTTTATCGATGATACACAAGAATTATTTATCTTCCCAAAACGTCAAGACCGGGGAACGAAGCTGTTGACGTACATCGGAGAGGTTTCCGTTAATGGATTCCCGGGAATCGGAAAACTGGACAAACCACTTGCGCGTGACGTCCGAATTCCAAAAAATCTTCCGGCAGACTACACGCCAGGCGCAAAAGCGATCCTTGATGCAGAAGGTCCGGAAGCTGTCGCGAAATGGTTGAAAGCACAAGACAACGTTTTGTTGACGGATACGACATTCCGTGACGCTCATCAATCGTTACTTGCGACACGAATGCGGACGAAGGATCTCGTTGCGATCGCAGAGGCGGAAGCGAAACTGCTTCCTGAATTGTTCTCAGTCGAGGCATGGGGAGGGGCAACATTTGATGTTGCGTATCGATTCTTATCAGAGGATCCATGGGTTCGTCTGATGAAATTGCGTGAAAAGATGCCGAACGTCCTGATTCAAATGTTACTCCGCGGTGCGAACGGCGTTGGTTACAAGAACTATCCAGACAATGTCATCCATACCTTCGTCAAGGAAGCGGCGCAAGCGGGAGTCGATGTCTTCCGAATTTTCGACAGCTTGAACAACCCGGAATCAATTCAACTCGCCATCGATGCGGTCTTGCCAACAGGTAAAATCGCGGAAGCAGCTGTCTGTTACACAGGGGATCTGTTCGATGCGAATCGTCCGAAATATCATCTGCCGTATTACGTCAATCTGGCGAAACAACTGGAAGAGAGCGGTGCTCACATCATTGCCATCAAGGATATGGCGGGTCTCTTGAAACCGGAAGCAGCCTATGCGCTTGTATCGGCACTTAAAGATGCAGTATCGTTACCAATCCATCTTCACACCCATGATGCGAGTGGAAACGGGATTTATACGTATGCGCGTGCGATCGATGCCGGGGTCGACGTCGTTGATGTCGCGGCATCAAGTATGTCAGGACTGACGAGTCAGCCAGCGGGTGGTAGCTTGATTCATGCCCTAAGTGGTCATCCACGTCAACCACTCGTCTCAGCACAGAAGTTCGAACAGATTTCGGACTATTGGCAGGACGTGCGTCATTTGTATCAAGCATTCGAACTTGATATGATCGCACCAAATCCAACCGTCTACGATCATGAGATGCCGGGTGGACAATATTCGAACTTACAGCAACAAGCAAAAGCGGTCGGGCTTTCGGATCGTTGGTCTGAAGTCAAAGAAATGTATGCGCGTGTCAACATGTTGTTTGGCGATATCGTTAAAGTCACACCGTCGTCGAAAGTCGTTGGAGACATGGCGCTCTTCATGGTCCAACATCATCTGACGGAAGAAGACGTACTGCACCGAGCAAGTGGACTTGACTTCCCGGATTCAGTCGTTGAACTGATGAAGGGTGAACTCGGAACTCCGCCGGACGGTTTCCCGCAAGAAGTACAACGTGCCATCTTGAAGGGAGCTGCTCCGTTGACGGAACGTCCTGGTAAGATGATGCAACCTCTCAACTTTGATGCAATAAAAAATGAGTTGTTTGAGAAACTTGAACGACCAGTCACTGAATTTGATGCTCTCGCTTACGCGCTCTATCCAAAAGTCTTCATGGACTACAGTTCATATGTCGCGCGATATGGCGATATCTCGGTTCTTGATACGAATACATTCTTCCACGGTATGCGCCTAGGCGAAACGATCGAGGTCGAAATTGAACGAGGGAAGACACTATATCTCAAGTTGATTCAAATCGGTCAGCCAGACGATCACGGGATGCGGACAATCTATTATGAGATGAATGGTGTTCCTCGTGAAGTCGAAGTCAAGGACATCAGTATTAAGGAAAGTTCATCAAGCCGTCCAAAAGCAGATCGAAGTAACGCAAAACAGATCGGTGCGTCGATGCCGGGTAGTGTGCTGAAGGTACTCGTTGAGACAGGCACTCGTGTCCGTAAAGGAGAACAACTTCTCGTTACGGAAGCGATGAAGATGGAAACGACGATCCAAGCACCAGAAGACGGTGAGATCAAAGCCGTCCATGTTAAAGAAGGCGAAGCTATTGCGAGTCAAGACTTATTGATTGAATTCGTATAAGGTCACAATGAAAAACAGGCGCACGCTCGGCGGGCTGCCTGTTTTTCATTCAATATGTAATGGGAGAGGATACGGTTGAACATTATTTGTTGGATTCGAAGCGATTTTCGATTACAAGACAACCACATGTTGGCACGTGCGATTGAATTACTGAAGGAAAATCCAAAAGCGACAGTCGAGTTCGTCTTTTGGCTCAATCCAGATTACATTGGAGAATATGAAGCGCGGCAACAATATTTCTTTCAAGCGCTCGAATTGTTTTCAGATGATTGTAAAGAAAAAGAGATGCCGATTCGCTTCATCGAAGGCGATGAACAAGCTTTCTTAGATGCAACCAATGATGCGGACGTTCTGTTATTCAATGCGGAATATGTCGAACCATTCAAGGCGCGGGATGAGAGAATCATCAAAAAACGTAAGGAACGACAAACGGAGCGCTTGTTAGACCGGCATCTGCTCCATCCACATGACATTAAAAAGCAGGATGGAAAGTTCTATAAAGTATTCACGCCGTATAAGAATGCGTTCATGAAAAAAGAAATTCCAACACCCTATGATGTGAAGTGGCAAACGCTACGGGATCATTATCATAAGCGCCAGCACACTAATAGTTTCATTGATGCCTATTTTAAAAAGGCACAGTCTGATGCGGCATTTCATCCGGGTGAGAAGCAAGCGAAACAACGCTTAAAGAAATTCATCGAGCAATCGCTTGAAAACTACGAAGAGAATCGTGATCTTCCAGCGATGGACGGTACGAGTTTACTCTCACGTTATCTACGGACCGGTGAGATCGGGATTCGAACGGTCTATGCAGCTATTCAAGATGCAAAAGAATCGAAAGGGAAGCAGACATTCATCACCGAACTCATCTGGCGTGAGTTCTATTACATGATTTTAATGCACTTCCCGGAATCGAAACGACAAGCGGTCAACACCCAGTACCGAGAAATCAAGTGGGAAGAAAACGAGGACGGATTCAAGGCTTGGTGTGAAGGGAAAACCGGCTATCCGATCGTCGATGCAGCGATGCGTCAATTGAACCAAACCGGTTGGATGCATAATCGTCTGCGGATGATTGTCGCGTCGTTCCTGACAAAAGATCTATTGATCGATTGGCAAAAAGGGGAACGTTATTTCCAACAGAAACTCGTCGATTATGAAGCGGCTTCGAACATCGGTGGTTGGCAATGGGCGGCATCGGTCGGGACGGATGCCGTACCGTACTTCCGAGTCTTCAATCCGACGACACAATCAAAGAAGTTCGATAAGGACGGAGAGTTCATTCGGCAGTATGTCACGGAAATCAAAGATCTGTCGAAGCAATATATTCATGAACCGACGCAGCAACAACGAGAAGACTCTGGATACCCAGAACCAATCGTTGCACATGATGAAGCGCGAAAGCGTGCAATCGCTCGATTCAAGTAATGAAAAAAGGATATTCCTCAGCGGAGGAACATCCTTTTTTTACGACCTTATTGAAGACGGCTATTTGCTTTACGTGTTCGGAATGCATGATACGTCAAGTAGGATAAGACACCGAAATAACACGTAATCAAGAAGGCGTGCAGTAACGGTACATATGTTGCATGTCCACCGAGAACGATCCAAGCACCTGTAGCAACTTGACACGAGATGAAGAACGTCGCGAATGCCATGCCGATTTTCGTCGTCCGGTGTTTTAAGCGAATGGCTGTAATATGAACGAACAACGTGTAGAGGAATAATAGCCCAGCCATGATTCGGTGAATCATTTGGACCCAGGCTTCGAACGTCATCGACGGTTGGGAACAAACGGGCCAACCCACACACGCATATGTAGCGCCAACATGGCGAACGTAAGCACCAGTATAGACGACGATCAGCGTGTAGACGAGCAGACCGTACAAGAGCTTCCGCAAGAATGCTGGGACAGATTCCCTGAATTCCTGACCAGGACGCTCCATGATCAATATCGTTAAAATCAATAAGGCAGCAAAGGAAATCAAGGAGATACCAAAATGTAACGCCATGACGAGATCTGATTGTTGCCAAACGACAGCTCCTGCTCCGACGAGGGATTGAATCAACATGAAGATGAAGGCAAGAAATGCAAAAATCTTCGTATCTAATCGATCCTTAAAGGCAACGAGCGTCCAGAGACATAAGGCGATGATTAGGAGTCCAACGACTCCGGTCACAGCGCGGTGACTATATTCAATCATCGTTTCAACACTTGGGTTCGTCGGAATGAGTTCCCCATGACAGAGTGGCCAATCTGTTCCGCAGCCATCTCCCGAGTCCGTTTTTGTGACTGTCCCACCCATCAGCAAGACGATCATCATCGTAAACGTGACGAAGGCTGAAAACATCGAAAGCTTTCGATTCAAGATTTGGACACCACCTTTCTAAAAAATACGAAATACATGGATTTCCATAGGACTAGTATCGCATAAAAAGTCTCGAAACGCTTGCAATCTTTTAGAACAACGCTATTCTAGTATTAGGTAAATATGGTGAACTGTGATGAAAATCACATAGATTTCACATTTTGTTCATTATGTCGAAAGTATTTTCATACGTCACGGTCCTAAATATGTGGTATCTTTTATAGAGAAAAGGACGTTTCGTGGCATGTCTGTGTTATTTATGTGAAGAAATTACGTGAAGCCTAGGTGCTACACGGAAGCAGATGGTGAAAAGGAGGGAACAGCATGGCGAAAGTTACTGGAGAGGCACTGGATATGGCAATCGAGCAGGCGGATCAGCCCACATTCAAGGACTATGTCACCCTAGCAAAAATGGGGATCGTCCGTGCCAATCTGATTACGGTCTTCGCAGGGTATGTCGTGGCGGCATCGTACATAACGGATGATGTCCTATTGTATCTATGGCAAACCAAGTGGATGTTACTGTGGACGCTTCTCGGGAGTGGATTAGTCATTGCCGGAAGTTGCTACCTCAATAACTACATTGACCGGGACATCGATTATAAGATGGAACGGACGATGGGAAGACCAAGCGTTACTGGGAAGATGGATGGACAGCGAATACTCGCGCTAGGACTCGGGATTCTTGCGACCGGTACGGTATTGTTGTTGATCGTCAACCATGTGGCGGCAGTGTTCGGATTGATCGGATCATTCGTTTACGTCGTGATTTATACGATGTGGTTAAAGCGAACACACACGATCAATACAGTCGTAGGTGGTATATCAGGAGCTGTGCCACCAATCATTGGATTTGCGGCAGTCACTCCGACGCTTCACATTGATGCGTGGATTTTATTCCTCATCATGTTCGTGTGGCAACCACCACATTTCCTCGCACTCGCGATGCGACGGACAGAGGAGTATCGGGCAGCAGGTATCCCGATGTTACCTGTCGTAAACGGATTCGCGATCACGAAACGACAAATTGTATGGTGGATTGCAGTACTTATTCCATCATCACTCCTCTTAGCACACTATGGCATCATCTACATGATCGTCATGGCATTGCTCGGTGGATATTGGCTCTATATGGGACTGAAAGGTCTGAAGATCCAAGATGAACAAGCCGAAATCAAATGGGCGTCGAAGATGTTCTTCTTCTCACTGTTTTATTTCACGGCTTGGATCGTGACGGTCGTACTCGTTTCTTTCTAAAACGATTTGACATAATTCACGTACACCATTACGAAAGACAAAATTGGGGACAAAGAAAGTGGGGATGGTTGTGAAAAAATCAGTAAAAATGCTCTTCCGGCTTCTTCCAATCGGCTTGATGGCACTCATGTTATCAGGTTGTGGAATTCCGGAATTGTCTGCGCTACAGCCTCGCGGAGAAGGCGCTGAAATGCAACTTGAGATCATCAAGCTTAGCTTGTGGGTCATGTTGTTCGTCCTTGCGATCGTAGCCGTCATTTATATTTACGTACTTATGAAATTCCGTCGTAAATCAGGTGATAACACGGTTCCGAAGCAAGTCGAAGGGAACCACACGCTTGAAATCATCTGGACAGTTATTCCGATCCTTCTCTTGATCGTTCTTGCAATTCCGACGATCAAAACAACGGTTGAACTTGCGGATGCAAAAGAAGCGAAGAAAAACGAACAAATCAACGTTACAGCGAACCTTTACTGGTGGGAATTCGAATATCCAGACAAAGGTGTTTCGACAGGACAAGAACTTGTCATCCCAGTCGGTAAACGTGTTGCGGTTAACTTGACGTCTAAAGACGTCATTCACTCATTCTGGGTACCGGCTCTTTCTGGTAAGACAGATACAAACCCAGGTCTTGATAACGAAATGTGGTTACAAGCAAAAGAAGCAGGCACGTACTACGGTAAATGTGCCGAGTTGTGTGGTCCTTCTCACGCATTGATGGACTTTAAAGTCGTTGCGATGGAGCAGGATGACTACGACAAATGGTTGAAAGACATGAAATCTGCAAAAGAAGCAGAAACAAAACAGCTTGATAAAAAGAATGAAAAGAACTGGACGACTGGTGAGCAAGTCTACGCCCAGAATTGTCTCAGCTGTCATGGCGGCGGGAAAGTCGCACCTAGCTTGACGAACTTCGGTGATCGTCAGCGTATCGCGGGTTACCTCAAGCATGATAAAGAAAACCTCGAAAAATGGATTCGCGATCCACAAAAAGAGAAACAAGGTACAAAAATGCCTGGATTCTCTGAAGATAAGATCAGCGATGAAGAATTGAGCGAATTGGCAGATTATCTATTGGACAAAAAGCTCCAATAATTTTTTAAGGGGGAATCATAGTGGGGACACATACTATGGGTATGCCGCAGAAAAAAAGCGGCATCATGGACTGGCTAACGACAGTCGACCATAAGAAAATCGGGATTCTCTACATCATCTCTGGATTGTTCTTCCTTCTAGTTGGTGGCGTAGAAGCCCTAATGATTCGTTTTCAATTGATTAAACCGATGAACGATTTCGTCAGCGGTGAACTTTTTAACCAATTGATCACGATGCACGGTACGACGATGATCTTCTTGGCAGCGATGCCGATGTTGATCGGTTACATGAACGCAGCAGTACCGCTTCAAATCGGAGCACGCGATGTTGCGTTCCCATTCTTAAATGCACTTGGTTTTTGGTTGTTCTTCTTTGGTGGAGTCTTACTGAACCTTTCATGGTTCTTCGGCGCTGCGCCAAACGCAGGGTGGACAGCTTACGCACCACTCTCGACAGTACCAGAGTCGCTCGGTGTTGACTTCTACTCACTCGGGTTACAGATTTCTGGTTTCGGTACACTCATGGGGGGGATCAACTTCCTCGTTACGATTTTGAACATGCGTGCACCAGGTATGAAACTGATGCGGATGCCGCTCTTCACATGGACAGCATTCGTTGCTTCTGCCTTGATCGTTTTCGCATTCCCACCACTTACGGTTGGATTGTTCCTCTTGACGTTCGAGCGACTCTTCGGAGCGCATTTCTTTGACCCGGCAGCGGGCGGGAACATCGTCATCTGGGAACACCTCTTCTGGATCTTCGGTCACCCGGAAGTTTACATCTTGATTTTACCGGCATTCGGTATCTTCTCTGAAATCATCCCTACCTTTGCTCGTAAACGTCTCTTCGGATACACGACGATGGTCTTTGCGACGATGTTGATCGGTTTCCTCGGATTCATGGTATGGGTTCACCACATGTTCACAGTCGGTCTCGGTCCGGTTGCGAACGCGATCTTCGCAGTAGCGACGATGGCGATCGCTGTACCGACAGGGGTCAAGATCTTCAACTGGCTCTTTACGCTATGGGGCGGGAAGTTGACGTTCCCAGTCGCGATGCTTTATTCGGTCGCCTTCATTCCATCATTCCTTGTTGGTGGTATGACAGGGGTCATGCTTTCAGTAGCACCTGCCGATTATCAGTACCACGACAGTTATTTCGTCGTTGCCCACTTCCACTACGTTATCGTTGGTGGGGTCGTCTTTGGTCTCTTCGCAGGTCTTTACTACTGGTTCCCACTCATGTTCGGGAAACAACTCAACGAGTTCTGGGGTAAAATTCAATTCTGGTTGTTCTTCATCGGCTTCCATTTGACATTCTTCCCACAACATATTCTTGGTCTTACAGGTATGCCACGTCGTGTCTTCACGTACTTGCCAAACCAAGGCTGGGAAACAATGAACTTACTTTCTTCAATCGGTGCAGCCTTCATGGGTGTGTCGACGATCATTCTCGTCATCTCGATCGTTGCCGCATTGATGTCAAAAGAATATGTAAAACGCGACGTATGGGGCGATGGACGTACGCTTGAGTGGACACTTCCTGTTCCAACTCCAGAATACAACTTCGCACAAATTCCACTCGTCAAAGGTTTAGATACGTACTGGCTCGAAAAAATGGCAGGTAACAAAACAGTCTCTGTTTCGGAAGAAGTCGGTGATATCCACATGCCGAACAACTCGATCTTGCCGTTCGTTATGTCAGTCGGTCTGTTCCTTGCAGGTCTTGGATTCATTCTTCGTCTAGATTACGGTACTGTCGGTCTGGTCATTGCCTTGATCGGTCTTGCGATGACATTCATCGCGATGTTCTTCCGTTCTTGGATCGACGATGAAGGATACTACATCCCGAAATCAGTCGTCGAAGAAGATCTACGCCTTGAAGCAGAAAAGGAGGCGAAGTAAGATGGGTCATCATTCAGTACCAAACAACCCGATCACGGGTATTCCGGATCATGTTGAAAAAGCAACACTTGAGGGTAAGAATAAATATGTAGCCTTCTGGTTCTTCCTTGGAGGAGAGACGACTTTGTTCGCCTCTCTCTTCGGAACATACATCGGACTTCATAACTCCGGTGCTAAAGAAGGTCTACGCAGTTATGACATCTTCGAAATGGGTCTCGTCTTCATCATGACGATGCTCCTCTTGACAAGTTCGTTGACAAGTGTTCTTGCGATGATGGCGATGAAACGTAATGATGTCAAGAAGATGAAAATGTGGTTGATTATCACACTTGTTCTTGGACTAGCATTCTTAGCGGGTGAGATTTATGAGTTCAATCACTACTACCACATCGGTCATACATTCACGTCGAGTGCATTTGGTTCTGCCTTCTACACTCTCGTCGGTTTCCACGGTGCGCACGTCTTATTCGGTCTTCTTTGGATCTCGACATTGCTCATCCGCAACTGGAACCGTGGCATCACGGTCGTGAATGCGCCGAAGTACTATGTTTCAAGTCTTTACTGGCACTTCATTGACGTCGTCTGGGTCTTTATCTTCTCAGTCGTCTACCTCATGGGGATGGTGAAATAAGATGGAAAAACACGAACCGCAACTTACGCGCAATCAAATCGAGCTTGAGATGAAAGCAGAACGTGGTCGTGAGACACAACTGCAACTCATCAGTTTCGCACTCATGATTTTCTTGACGCTCATCGCTTTCGGTGCTGTCATGGCTGATCTCATGCCGCACTGGGCAGCTGGTGGCTTCCTGATCATCATGGCAATCGTTCAGGTTTACCTTCAGCTTTACATGTTCATGCATATGAACAATAAAGGCAACACATGGATCAAAGTCATGATGGGTCTTGGCATCTTCGTCGCCTTGACGATCGTCGCGACACTCCGTCTGTTGATCTGGTAAGAAATGTGACCATTCTGCTAACGTTTAGCAGGATGGTCTTTTATTTTGGAATCGTTTTATGAGAAACCTTTACAATGAAATAGGGGAACGGTAATCTTAGTTTGTAAGAGAAAGGAACGGGGTGAAGAAATATGTTAGGCAATTTAAGGGGAGCACTTTCGCAATTCGAATGGACTGTCTTATGGAGTCCGTATTATGCGTTGATACTCGTTGGATTGTATATCCTATATGCTGTCGTGACAGAAAAGCTGCGTCGTCCGGACGAGCCGGAAACAACGCTTGGGCAAAAGTTTTCGATGCTCGCGGCATTGATCGTTTTTTACATCGGTTTTGGAAGTCCGTTAGACCTGCTAGCACATATCACGTTCTCAGCACACATGCTGCAGATGGTATTCGTCTATATGGTCGCACCGCCGCTCTTGTTGATTGCACTACCAGAGTGGCTTTATAAGCGCTTGTTCAATATACCGTATCTTGGGAGGATTCTTCGTTTCTTCGTCAAGCCGTTGATTGCACTCGTCGTCTTTAATGCCTTGTTTACGTTTTATCATATGCCATTTATTTTTGATTATGTCCTGACGAACTATACCGTTCACCGTCTGTTCCATGGAACACTTATTTTCTTGAGCATGACGATGTGGTATCCGATCATTGCACCCGTCAACGAAAACGATAGTTTGTCTGACCTGAAGAAGATGGTCTATATCGTCGCGAACGGTGTGTTGTTGACACCTGCCTGTGCCTTCATGATCTTCAGTCAAAGTTTTCAGTATCAAGCGTATCAGGATCCGGCGACGTTCGCGAAAGTACTCGCTTACTGTATGCCTAACAATGATTTAAGCGGATTGAACCTGGAACGATTGCTCGGAACGACAGATGACTTATTAGAGGACCAACGCTTTGGTGGTGTCCTCATGAAGCTCGGTCAAGAACTCGTGTATGGTCTATTCTTCGGACTGACCTTCTTTACATGGGTGCGCCGTTCAAAAAGTACTGCCGTGGATGAAGGCATGTCCTTCACACCAAAAGCGGATTAAATTGGAGGAAGTTGGAACATGATTTATTTGCCGTTGATTTGTGTATCGCTGATTGTCATCAGTGCGATTTTCGTAGCGATTGGCTGGTTTTTGATCGCCCAAACGCGTCGTAACATGAAAGCTCACCAAACCGTGATGACGATTGCAGCTGCACTCGCTTTATTATTCTTCATCATGTATGCCTTGCGGACGATTCTGCTCGGCAACACAGCCTTTGGCGGTCCAGAGTCTGTCAAAGCCTACTACACAGGATTCTTGATCTTCCACATCCTTCTTGCGACATCAGGTGGGGTGCTCGGTTTGATGGCACTCTATCACGCGTATAAGAAGAACTTTGCACGTCACCGTAAAATCGGACCAGTTGCTTCGATCATTTGGTTTTTGACGGCCATCACCGGTGTGATCGTGTATTGCTTATTATATGTCGTCTACGATCCGGGTGAGACGACGAACGTATTCCGGGCGATCTGGAGTCATTAAGGGGGAGCCAACTTGAAAAAGAACAGTTACTTGACGGTCGCTGCCGTCGTCCTCATCTTAGTTGCGGCAGCCGGGGGATATTATTATTTCTTCATGAAAGAAAAGTTACCTGTCATCGCTGAACCGACGCCATTTGAATTAACGAATGCCGTAGACGGAAAATCATTCAATTCAGAAGACGGAAAAGTCAAAGTGTTGACGTTCTTCTACTCGAACTGTCCTGATATTTGTCCGCTGACATTGAATGATTACCGAAAGCTTGAGAAGAAGCTTCGGAGTGAAGAGTTATACGGAAATGACGTCGAACTCGTCGCTGTGACGGTTGATCCAAAAGTGGATACACCGAAAGTCCTGAAAAAGTATGCTTCGAACTTTGAAGCGGATGCTAAAGGATGGAAAGTATTGACGGGAGATCCAGTCGTCATCGATCGTCTGACACGTCAGTTGAATTTCTATTACTCAAAAGCTGAGAGTGGCTTAGTGACTCACGGAACACAAATGTTCATTTTGGACCGTGAGAATAAAGTACGGGCGATCTCTTCGATGGCGAAGACGCCGGATGAACCGGTCGACTTAGAAGAGGTCATGTCTTCGGTCACACAATTAGCAAAGGAGTGAAGGTAGATGACTTATGAAGAGTACTTGCAAGGAGATGTTACCGTCTCTATTCAAGCCATCGAGGAATTACTTGCTTGTGCGATCGAGGATTATGGAATCCATCACTCCCGGATCAAACGGATGGACCGGGAAGAGATTGCATTTAGCGTAAAGGTCAATGCACCGGCAACGTCACTTCACGCGCTTTATCTTCATGTACGCGAGCAGCTTGGGATTCAGCTCGGAGACGATGTCGTATCTTATGTACAATTCGTCGCGCGTTAAAAGCGGTTTCGCGCGTATTAAAGAATAACAATCAGGTGGACAGAACAGCTAATGATTTCGTGGATGATGCGAGGTCGTTAGCTTTTTTGTTTGGAATGAAGAACAAAAAATAGAGGCTCCTTAATTTGGAACCTCTACGTGTGGATCTTATTTTTCGAGTGTTTCGAGCAATGCTGCTAAACGACGTTCGCAGTCCTTGACGATTTCCGGAGGGAACGTCTCATCATACTCGACACCGTGTGGATAGTAGTGTTTCCCTAGAAGTGGTGTCATCATACGGACGACAGCATGGCGGTCTTCAATCTCGCCTTGGATCGCATAGACAGGAACACGGAGATAGAATACTTCGCCTGTTGATTGTTTTTCGTATTTCATGTCGTACATCGCACGTTCGTAATCCCATTGTCCTTCGCGAACGAAACGGTGATGATCCATAATTGTTTCAAGAAGACCGAACTTCAGTTCCTTGCCTTCGATGCCATATTGTTCAAACTTCATGTTTGAATCCCCCTATACCCCAGTTTGCTAGTAGATACTAGTCTTTCCAAACTATCATACCATAATGAATGAAACGATGACGTAAAAGTTGTGAAGTCATTTTGAAGAATTCATGAACTTCCGTATTTTCGTTCAACGTACTCAAGGATCGTATCTGGTGCATGAATGCCGAGGTGATTAAGTCCTTCACCACCAAAGAAGACGTTGAACTCGAGAACGTACCATTGTCCGTCGCGGATGATAAGATCAAAACCAGCGTGATCGATATCAAGCTGTTTCGCAAGCGCGAGCACGAAATCAATTGCACCTTGTGGCACATCATCGAAATCAAGGACGCCACCTTGAGCAACGTTATTTAAGAACTGTGCACCACCGACGCGCCAATACGCAGCGAGGACTTGATCACCGACGACGACGACACGTAAATCCTTTTCGTTCGGAATGTACTCTTGGATGTAGAACGTCTCGTGGGTATCCGTGTATTTCTTCCAGTCCGCTTCGTTTTTGATGAGATGGACACCTTGCCCCATCGAGCTACGGACTGTCTTAGCGACGAACGGAAACGAAAATTCACGTAAGACTCGATCGACCGTGAACTCATTTTTCCCGTAGATGCCTGTTCGAGGGATATTATCCGGAATGACGGTCTGAAAAATCCGAGTCATCTCAATCTTGTCATGACCTAGGTGGAACGTAGCAGCAGATGGAAAAATCGGCTTCTTCATTCCATAGATGATCGAGTGGATTTGCCAGTATTCCGGGAACAAGACGACATCCGCCTGTTCAATCTTTTTCAAGGAATCAAAGTGATAATCTGATTTGGCATGTTCCGTCTTGATTCCAATCGTCCGGAACATATTAAAAGAGAGCAGTTGCATAAAGTTCATTCCTTCCTTCTGAACAAATTATACACAATTCAACGGGCTAGGAGGGAGAGAAATGTTATGATAAGATGGTAAAGTTAAGGAGGAGATTCGTTGTGATATATACCGATAAGACGATTGACCTCATCAACGCAGCGGAAGACCTCATTCGATCTCTCGCTCAAAGTGAAACGGGGCAAGCATATAGATGTGCGAAACAAGCACAGCAAGAGTCAGTAGAGGCACAGTCCGTCATTCGAGACTTTCATCAAGTCAAGGAAGACTACGAACTCGTACAACGATTCGGACGATATCACCCTGACTATCAGACGATCACGAAAAAGGTCCACGAAGTCAAACGGCGACTTGATTTACAAGAAGAAGTCGCGCAGTTTAAAAAAGCGGAAAAACAACTCGAGACGTTACTCGGGCAAATCAGTCTGAAGCTCGCTGGAGAAGTATCACCGCAAATCAAAGTACCAACGGGGAATCCATTCTTTGATCAAGGATGTGCCGGAGGCTGTTCAACCGGTGGCAGCTGCAGCTGTAGCGGATAACGAAGATGAAGGGGGTAGGCTGGCGTGATCAAGGAACGAGTGGGACTCATCGTCTATGTCAATGCGATGAAAGCATCCCGTCAATTGCGCCGTTACGGGAACGTCTACTTTACGTCTAAACGTGAACGATACGTTCATCTGTATGTCGATTTAGATCAGCATGAACAGGTGATGGAAGTCATTTCGACTCTCCCGTTCGTCGAATCGATCAAACGATCAGAACGACCGTTCATCACGGAGACGTTCGCGAACAAAAAAGGAAAAATGCAAGAAGAAGCATAATCCATGGAGCGATGAGGACATCCTCGTCGCTTCTTTGTTGAAAGGAATGAAGGAAATGCGAGTCATTTCAGGAGAACGGAAGGGAACACGGTTAAAGGCTGTTCCAGGCGATCAGACACGACCGACGACGGATAAAGTAAAAGAATCGTTATTCAACGTCATCGGTCCTTATTTCAACGGAGGGCGAGCGCTTGATTTGTTTGCCGGTAGCGGAGGTCTCGGCATCGAGTCTCTTTCAAGAGGATGCGATGAGGCGGTATTCGTCGACCAACACCATAAAGCCATCCAGACCATTCAAGATAACCTACGGACGACACACTACACGGATCAAGCACGTGTGATGAAAAAAGATGTTACGATCGCCTTGACGGAACTAGCCTCCGAAAAGCCGTTTAAATTGATTTATTTAGACCCACCCTATGCAAAAGAACGATTGACGGAACACGTCACGTACATAGAGCAACACGACATGCTGACAGACAATGGTGTCATCGTGTGTGAACATGACTCTGCTGTTGTATTACCGGACCGAATCGGACGGCTAGAGGTCGTTCGTCGACTTCGTTATTCCGCTGTCATCTCAATCACGTTATATGAATTCATGGAAGCGGAGGAAGACCACGTATGAAACGAATCGCCATTTGCCCAGGGAGCTTTGATCCAATCACGAACGGACATTTAGACATCATTGAGCGGGCTGTTCCGATTTTTGATGAGATCATCGTTGCCGTATTGAACAATTCTTCGAAGCAACCGCTCTTTTCTGTTGAGGAACGGATGGAGTTGATTGCAGATGTGACGTCGCATCTACCACATATCAAGGTCGATTCCTTCAATGGATTGCTTGTCGATTATGCGGAGGAAGTCGGCGCAACTGCAATCGTCCGCGGACTACGAGCGGTCTCGGACTTTGAATATGAAATGCAGGTCGCATCCATCAACAAAAAGATGAATGATCAAATCGAGACACTGTTCATGATGACGAACAATCAATATTCCTTCTTAAGTTCTTCGATCGTCAAGGAAGCAGCTAAATACGGGGCTTCCGTCGTTGATCTCGTACCGCCATCCGTTGAAGAGGCGCTACGTCAGAGATATACGAGAGGAGAACTGTGATGAAAGCTTGGAAACCGGCCTTAGCAGCGGTCATTGCTGCCTTGCTCGTGTTTTTCGTGCCACTTCCGTATTTCATCTCCTATCCAGGTGATGCGACATCGACGGAAGATTTGATTGATGTGTCTGGGGGGGACAAGGAGCCAGGCGATTTGATGATGCTGACGATCGCCCAACGTCGGGCAACCCCTTACTTCCTCGTAGAAAGCCTCTTCCTGCCGTTTTCTGAAACATCTAGTGTAAGTGATTATTTGTACGACGGTGAGTCAGACGCACAGTATGAAACACGTCAGAAACTATACATGGAAGAAGCACAACATAATGCGACGATCGAGGCCTATGAATTAGCTGATAAAAAGGTCGATATCGACTTTAAAGGAGTTTACGTGTCCGGTGTCATTCCAGGAGGTCCAGCCGAAGGAAAACTAAAGGCTGGGGACCGAATCACGGGCGTCGACGGAAAACCGATTACGTCGTTTGACGGATTCATGAAGACGATTCAATCGAAAAAAGCAAAAACAGCTGTTCCAATTCAGTTCACGCGTAAATCGGAAATCAAGAAGACGACGATTCGGGTGGATCAGTTGTCGAAAGAAGTCAAACGTGTCGGACTTGGTATTTATGAACCATTACCGATCTCAAACGTAACGACGGACCCCACTATTAAGTTTCAGATTGAGGATGTCGGTGGTCCTTCTGCCGGGATGATGTTCACGCTTGAAATCTATGATCAATTGACGCCGGGTGATTTGGCGAAAGGACATAAGATTGCCGGTACAGGGACGATTGAAGAAGGTGGTAAAGTTGGACCGATCGGTGGAGCGTGGCAAAAGGTCGTCGCTGCTGACGAGGCAGAAGCTGAAATCATGTTCGTACCAGCAGGAGAGAACTACAAAGAAGCAAAACCATCCATTAAAAAACTCGGAACGAACATGAAGCTCGTTCCGATCAAGACAGTTGAAGATGCGATTGATTATTTAGAAGAACTTCCAGCGAAATAAGGAAAACGACGGTGTTCGAGCAACGCGTCGTAGCGAGCCAAGGGCAGTGCGTATGCAGCTGTCACTTGGCTTTCTTTCGTTAGCCAAGGATGGCTCGTGAAGGTACTTAAAACAGGGACACGCGTTTTAATACTCTTAAGTGCCAGTCGTCCTTGTTCTGAAAAAGCGAGGGGGCGAACGAAATCAACATGGTCATAATCAATCCGTGCGATCTCTTCCGTTGTCGTTGAAGTCAACAGATAGACAAGGGCACGCTGCAGGCTCGTACGCGTATAACGACGTGTTTTGACGTGATTTAAAAAGAAATCGAACGTCTCTGCTTGTTTGGCACTTTCAATGAGACGAGGAGCTAGTGAAGCATCAATTCCGGCGATTCGTATCAACTCAGATACGGGAGTCGTCAATAGGCGTTGTCGAATCCATGGATAATAGTGCGAAAAATGAGCGAAAGAGGCGTTTGTCAGGACGTCCTCCGTCTGTTCGGGAAGTGCGAGCAGCTGACCGTGCGTCTGGTAATGGGCGCGTATCGCAGTGGCGCTCATGATAGCTCCGGTTGATAGGTCATGATAGCCACTTCCAATTCGTTTGGTCGTATGAAGCGAAACGGTCTTCGCGGCGCGAGCATAATAATAACCAAGTGTATTGTTCGGTTGTGTCAAATCAAGCGTCTGTGAGACACTCTTGAACGCTTGACTAGCAGCATGAGCAGAAGAAAGACCAGCTGTTAATCCGTCACGTAACGCTTGCTTATATGCAGGAATCTCTTCAATTTGTTCCGCTGCCGCATGCAAAAAGGGATGGATGTCTCCACATTCGCTTCCGAACGAAAGCGACTCACAACCGATCGTTTCAGCGATCGTCACCCCACCGAGCGCAAACCGATCTGCGCGTTGGACGGCAAAATAAAAGGGGAGTTCAAGAACGAGATCAACGGCACCACTTGCGACTGCTGCTTGAGCACGTGTCCATTTGTCTGTAAAAGCGGGCTCCCCACGTTGCATGAACGTCCCGCTCATGATGGCGACGATGACGTCGGCATCTGTTTCCCGTCGTGCTGTCGTCGCTTGATAATAGTGTCCATTATGAAACGGATTGTACTCTGAAATGATAGCTGTCATCCTCATGAAAACTTTCTCCTTTGCAAACCGAATTAAGTGCGGTAATATGGATAAAGACGTCCAAAAGTGTTCGTTCTCTAGCGATTTCAGTGTAAAGAAAAAACATTGACAAAACAAGATGTCCTCTCTATAATTCATATTGTTGCAATTGAGGTGATTCGGATGAAATGGTCCCTGATGCAATTGAATAAATTGCGCAATCTGGGTCAACTTCAGGTTAACGAGACGATCGAGCTCAATGAGCTAGTCGCCCTCCATCCGGATATCCGGGCGGTGCAACCTGTGCACGTTCGTGCAAATGCATCGTTTACATCGAATCAATTAATATTCAATCTCCGGATTACCGGCGAAATGACGCTTCCGGATGCCCGGACGCTAAATGACGTCGCTTATCCATTCGAGATTGAATCCATCGAGCCATTCCTGCTCGAGGTTGATGCTGTTTCGAACGAAGCAGATGACATCAACGTGCCGATCGGGAATACGGTCGATCTTCGACCGCTCGTGCAAGAATTGATTTTACTTCATGTGCCAGTGCAAGTGCATGGGGATGATGAAGAGAATCAGTTGGTTGAGGGGGAAGGCTGGACGATTCTTTCTGAAGAGGATCCAGAGGAAACCGAACCAAAAATCGATCCGCGACTCGCGGGTCTCGCTCAGTTCTTTAAAAAAGATCAGGATTCCTGATTTCTGAAGTAAAGGCGAGTGTATTTTTTCAAGGAGGTGGACAACGATGGCAGTACCATTCCGCAGAACGTCGAAAACACGCAAACGTCTTCGCCGTACTCATTTCAAACTCCGTGTACCAGGTATGGTCGAGTGCCCAAACTGTGGTGAAATGAAACTTTCACACCGTGTTTGTAAAGCATGTGGCTCGTACAAAGGTAAAGAAATCGTCAGCAAGTAAGCTGATTGATCGGTATAAAAGCGACCTTCGAATCGAGAAATCGGTTTTGGGGTCGCTTTTTTCATGAAAGGGGAAATGATGAAGATGAACGTTGGAATCATTGGCGCGGGAGCCATCGGTTTATTGTTTGCCTCTTATTTATCGGAAGAGCATGCAGTCACGCTCTATACTCGACAAGAACAAGAAGAGGAACGTTCGATCATTCGCGATGGACAGGCAAGTCGACTTGTACGAATCCGGAAGATTGATCGACTCGAGTCAGAAGACTTGGTGTTTGTAGCGACAAAGTCGTATGATATAAAAAGTGTGATTCCATTCCTCAAACGGCTGACGTGTCCCGTCATGTTCCTGCAAAATGGAATGGATCATTTGAAATGGAAAGAGCAATTGCCGCAAGTCTTATTCGGTGTCGTCGAACATGGAGCCATGCGCACTGCGCCGTTTGAAGTCAGGCATACTGGACAAGGACGCATCCGCTACGGAAATCAAGAAATTTCGAACTTGTCGTCAATACAGCTCCGTTTTGAATTCGAGTCGGATATGGAAGCGGTCTTATTGACGAAACTGTTCATCAACGTCGTCATCAATCCAGTGACGGCATATTACGGTGTTGAGAATGGCTCCTTGTTAGAAATGCCTTATCGACAAGAAGCACGTCAATTATTTGACGAAATGCAGACGATTTTTCCGAATCATAGCATTACTTATTCCGAAATCGAGCGAATCATGGAGAACACGAGTAAAAATCGTTCTTCGATGTTACGAGATCTTGAGCAAGGACGCCAAACAGAAGTGGAACCGATACTTGGATACGCGTTACGTCAGGCGACGACTGCGACGCCACGTTTATCTTTTTATTATGAACAGATCAAACAGAGGGAGGGTCCGCAGTGACGGTCTTCATCATTTTTCCTTTATTCAGCCTACTTGCGTTGTATCTCATCTTTTTACTTCTGTTTCGAAAACACGGGAAGGCAGTCCGATTCGCACTCGACGTTGGGACATTCATTGTTCTATATGCCATTCATGTCGCATTGATTGCCTTGACCGGAACAAATTACTTAGGATGGATCGTCATCGTCGTGTTGGTAGTGTTTGCGTTGAACGCGCTCTGGCAACGGATTCGGCAACTTGATGTCGATTTAAGACAAATGATTCGGCACAGTTGGCGGATCATCATCTTGCTAGCGTTACCCGTTCATTTCGTGTTGTTCGTGCTCGGTATACGTCAACTGTTCATCAGCTGACGAGTTAGGTAAGAAAGAAGGGATTTTGTTTGAAGGTACAACCATTTGAAGCCTTATATGATGACAACTCGCTGATGCATCGTGCTTCACGAGAAGAATTCTTAACATATGTCGATCACCTCGGAACGAGTGGTTTAGCGTCGAGAAGCCGCTTACTTGAAGAGCGTCACTATCCGCATCTTGCGGCGCTAACGGACGAACTCGAACGCCAAAATCCAAATATGACGGAGCGATTGCGGGAGCGTGTCGCGAAACTTCGTACAGGTGAGGCACAAGCTGTGGTCACAGGGCAACAAACCGGCATCTTTGGCGGACCATTATATGCCATCTATAAACTGTTGACCTGTCTTAAGGTCGCGCAGCAGGCGGAAGCGACACTTGATCGCCCTGTCGTTCCGATTTTTTGGCTCGCGACCGAAGATCACGATTTTGATGAGATCAATCATGTTTATGTTCCGACAGCAGATTTTCAAACGCGAAAAATCGCAGTCGCCCCTGCGGAAACGATTGCCCGCTCGGTCAGTCGCTTGTCTTTTGATCAGCCGGCACTTCTAGAAATCATTGAAGAAACGTTCCGGGCAATGCCGGAGACGATCCACACGAAACGATTAGTTGCGCGGCTGAAACAACTCGTTGAAGAATGTAGATCGTATGGCATGTTTTTCTCACAATTAATCGGCGAATTGATCGATTTCGATATCGTCTTCTTTGATGCTGATACACACCCTGTCCGTGAACTCGAGATTCCGTTTTTTGAACGATTGATTCAAGACAATGCGGAATTCAGACAGGCATTGACGGACGGAATAACACAGACGAAAGAATTACCCGACACATTCTTGAACGAGGAGGCCGCGCATCTTTTCATCGATGATCACGGTCGTCAGTTGCTTTATCCGACAGCAAGCGGATTTGAGACGAAACAAGGGAATCAGTATACAGAACTTGAATTAATCGCGTTACTGTACGCCAATCCGGAACGATTCTCAAACAGTGTCGTGACCCGACCATTGATGCAGGATTATCTGTTCCCGACGCTTGCCTACATTGGTGGACCGGGAGAATTAGCTTACTGGACGCGCTTACGCCCACTGTTTCACCATCTGAAGTGGACGATGCCGTTATTGATCCCTCGTATGGGCGGATTACTCGTGCGTCATAGCGATGAAAAACGGCTTATGAAACTCGACGTGTCGCTCGAAGAGATCGTCCGGTCAGGCGTTCCGATTCCCGTCTATTCGGAAGAGCAGATGACAGGGCGCCTGCAGACGGCAGCGATGCTGAAAGATAGCTTCGTCTCCGAGTTTCTTTCGCTCGAACATCAGCTACTGCGAACTTCGAGTAAGAGTGAGAAAATCAAGAAACAACTCGAACAATCGATTGCTAGTTTGTTAGCAGAAGATCGACGTCAATTTGATCGACAGACGCGACAGTATAAAGAAACGGCCTATCATTTGCTACCGGATGGAGCGCCACAAGAAAGGATTCACTCCATCTTACCGTGGTTGAATCATCATGGTCCTGATTTTGTTCGGGACTTAAGGAACGCTTATGAGGCAAATGCGGCTGAACAACTGAAAATTTTCCTTTAAACCTGCTGAAACAAGCAGGTTTTTTTGATTTTTTAGCGAAAATTACACAAAAGTTAAATAAATCAAGGAAACTGTCTCATTTTCGTAACGTTTTCATGAGAGAATGTGATACATTGAAAAAGAGTAACGTCCTTCAAGGACAGTGAAAGGTGAGGCAGGACATGTTTGAGCATGAAACGGTATTGAAATGGGAGTCAATCGAAGGACTCGCGATTAAACCCGACGGTATTTACGTCGATTGTACATTAGGTGGAGCAGGACATAGCGAAGAGATCGTCAAACAACTGACGACAGGTCATCTATACGCATTTGATCAAGATGATGTCGCCCTTGCTCATGCAGCAGAACGTCTCGCGGCGTATGAAGGTCGCTTTACTTTAATAAAGAGTAATTTTGCTTATCTAAAAGAGCAATTAGCAGCACATGGCGTCGAGAAAGTAGACGGCATCTTATTCGATCTTGGTGTCTCTTCACCACAATTAGACGAAGGGGAACGGGGATTTAGTTACAATCACGATGCACGTCTTGACATGCGTATGGATCAATCTTCTCCACTTTCTGCCTACGAAGTCGTCAATGAATGGTCTTACAATGATCTCGTACGTATCTTCTTTACATACGGGGAAGAGAAGTTCTCAAAACAAATTGCACGCAAAATCGAAAAAGCGCGGGAAGAGCAACCGATTGAGACGACGTTCGAACTCGTCGAATTGATCAAGGATGCGATTCCAGCACCAGCACGACGTAAAGGTGGTCACCCTGCGAAACGGACGTTCCAAGCGATCCGAATCGCCGTCAATGACGAATTGAACGTCTTTGACCGTGCGGTACACCAAGCAATTGATGTGTTACGGGTTGGTGGACGTTTATGTGTCATTACGTTCCATTCACTTGAAGATCGTATGTGTAAACAGGCGATCAAAGAAAAATCATCACTACCGGAGCTTCCACCGGGATTGCCGATGATACCGGTCGAGATGGAACCCGAACTCCGACTCGTCACACGCAAGCCGATTACAGCTGGTGTCGAAGAGCTGGATGATAATCGTCGCGCTCGATCGGCAAAATTACGAATCGCTGAAAAAATGAAAGAATCTTGAGAGGAGCATTCCAATGGCAGAACCACTTCGTAAATCGGTCCAAACGGTTCAACCCGTTCGTCAACAACCTGTTCAGGAACCACGGAAGACGGAAGATATCGCACGTCGCGTCGCCGTCCGTCCGAAGTATCGCTTGTATCCCTTTGAAAAATTCTTATACAGTGCGATGATTGGTGGTCTTGTGTTATTTGGGAGTTTGACGATCAGTACGCACAACGAGGCGTACAATGTCAGTCGTGACTTAGCGAAAGAAAACCAAGTCACACAGTCACTCAAAAAAGAAAATGAACGTTTACAACTAGAGGTCACGAACTTAAGCTCTCCGGAACGGATTTATAAGATTGCAAAAGAACAGGGTCTTGATATGCGTAAAGGGAACATCAAGGTGATTCCTAAATGAATCCACTGAAAAAATCCCGTTGGAGAGTAGCCTTTATCATGGTGATATTTGCTACTCTCTTTTTTGTGTTTATTGGCAGATTTTTATACTTAGCGACAACCAAACAATTCCATGGGGAAGATATGATTGCCTATGCTGAGAAAAAGCGATGGGAGTCCCAGGAGACGCTTGGGGCAGAACGCGGTGAAATTTTTGACCGTCTCGGTTCTCCAATCGCCATTAATGTTCCGTCGTATCACCTGATTGGTATTTACCGACTAGGTGGCGTCAAGGATCCGGATGAGACGATCGTCGACTTCAAAAAGACGGCTGAAGGTCTTGCGCCGATACTTGGAATGACGACGAAGGAACTGGAAACCTATTTGATTGAGAACAAAGAACGTTCGCAAATCGAATTCGGGAAAAAGGGAAATGACTTAACACTCGATCAAAAAGAGAAGATCGACAAGTTAAAACTCCCTGGAATCCGGATGATCGAAGAGCCAAAACGATACTATCCGAACGGTATCTTCTTGTCCGATACACTCGGATTCGTCCAAAAGATCACCGAGGAGAATGGTCGTGTCGCGTTACAGGGACAAATGGGGATCGAAAAACAGTATGATAATGCCTTGAGTGAGTCTTACGGTGCACGCGTCTTCGAGAAAGACCGGAGTGGTAATCCGTTGATCCAAGGTTCTTCACGTGTCTCGAATGAACCGAAGGACGGATCGAATCTGTACTTGACAATCGATCATCGCATTCAACAGTCGCTTGAGAAACAGATGCAAAAAATGTACAACACGTATAAGCCGAAAAACGCAACGGGTATCGTCATGGATGCGAAGACTGGTGAAATCCTTGCCATGGCGGATCGGCCATCGTTCAACCCGAATTTACGTGACATGAAAGATTTTACGAACTTCGCCGTATCCTCACGATTCGAACCGGGTTCAACGATGAAGATTTTTACGCTCGCAGCAGCGATTGATGCGGGAGTCTTCCGTCCGAACGAGAAGTATAAATCGGGTAGCTATAATTACAAAGGAACGGTCATCAAGGATTACAATGATGTTGGTTGGGGCACAATTCCGATGATCGAGGGCGTCTATCACTCCTCGAACGTCATGTTCTCGAAGTTGACAGCAGAAAAACTTGGGATCGAACGGTATAAAGAATACTTTAAGAAGTTTCATTTTGACCAACGAACGGGTATAGACATCTCGGGAGAAGTAAACAGTCAGTCTGATTTGTCAAAACCGCTGAATGCGCTCATCACTTCATGGGGACAATCAACTGCAGTCACACCAATGCAATTACTCCAAGGGGCAACAGCAATTGCTGGTGACGGTGAAATGGTCAAACCGCATATCATCCAAAAAGCTGATCATACGGATAAAGCACCTTACCGAGCGAAAACAGAAGTCGTCGGTAAGCCAATTTCGGCAGAGGCGGCCAAAGCGACGCGGGATGCACTGGACGGTGTCGTCAACAGTAAAATCGGAACGGGTCAAATGTACAAGTTGAAAGACTACCGTGTCATCGGTAAGACCGGTACAGCTCAAATTTCTGAGAACGGAAAATACATTCAAGGAAAATTCATTCACTCGTTCATCGGCATGGCACCAAAAGATGATCCGGAATTGATCATGTACATCGCGGTCGATCGTCCGTCAAAAAATGAATCATCGGTTTCAGGACCACTCATCATGAGTCCGGTGTTCAAAAGTGTCATGAATACAGCATTACAGTACCGGAGCATTCAACCGGAAACGCAAAAAGATTCGGTGGATGTCAAAGCGAAGATTACGCCGAGCTATATCAAGAAGAGCGCTCGACAAGCAACGGATTTGGCGAAAGAACAAGAAGCTGTTCCAATCATCCTTGGGGATGGAGCGGAGGTCGTTTCGCAGATTCCGTCTCGTGGTCAAGAATTCGTCAGTGGAGAACGTGTCTTGCTGAAGACAGCGAACACATTTAAGATGCCGAATCTGACGGGGTGGTCGCAGCGAGACGTCAAAAAGCTCGTCAGCTTATATGACTTGAAGCTCGATGTCATCGGTAAAGGTTTTGTAACCAAACAATCAGCTCGAACTGGTACACTAGTGAAGGAAAATGGAAAGTTGACGGTCGAACTAGCTGAACCTAAAGAATAACGGTGGGGCAAGTTTCCTGATTTCTACAGGAAGACGAGGACGAACAGGAGTCATTCGTTGACTTTTGCATTCGTCCTCTTTTGTTGTCATCGAATGGAGGTATATATCATGTTAACAATTACGCAAATTGCTGAGTGGCTGCATCTTGATGTCAGAGACGATCGGGTCGTCCGCCACTTCGCAACGGATTCACGCGCACATCTTGAAGATGGTCTCTATGTTCCGATTCAAGGAGCACGCGTCGATGGTCATCGCTTCCTGGAAGGCGCAAAAAATCAAGGAGCGATCGTCACCTTATGGAAGAAAGGGATTGATCGACCGGACATCGATGTCGTTTTCTTAGAAGTCGATGAACCACTGGTTGCCTTGCAAGAGATCGCTAAACAATACTTAATGCGGATTGCGCCAAAAATCGTTGCCATCACTGGATCGAATGGCAAGACATCGACGAAAGACATGGTCGAAAGTGTACTCAAGACAACGTTCAAGACACATAAGACACAAGGGAACTTCAATTCGGATATCGGGATGCCGTTAACGATTCTCATGATGCCGGCTGACACGGAAGTCGCCGTACTGGAAATGGGAATGAACGGTTTTGGCGATATCGAATTCTTATCGAATCTTGCTGAACCAGATATTGCGCTCGTCACGAACATCGGTGAATCCCATGCGGAGCAAGTCGGTGGACGTAGTGGAATCGCCAAAGCAAAGCTTGAGATTCGGTCTGGTCTTAAACCAGGAGGTCATCTGTTCGTTGATGGGGATGAACCACTTCTAGCAGAAGTCGAAGCGGAGAAAATCGGTTATCAGATTGGGAATACGTACCGGATCGAGACGACAGAAGCAACATTTCTCGGAACAGCCTTTGCTTACGATGGTACTGCCTTTCATCTCCCTGTGCTAGGAAAACACCAAGTCCGAAATGCAGCGTACGCGATTGCGACAGCGCGCGCGCTTGGCGTGACGGATGCCCGGATCCAAGAAGGATTCGACGCGGTTGAACTGACACCAATGCGGATGGAACGACTGCTCTTTGAGGAGACAGCGGTCATCAACGATGCGTATAACGCAAGTCCGACATCGATGAATGCAGCGATTGAGACAATCACTGCATTAGAAGGGTATACGACGCGCGTTCTCGTGCTCGGCGATATGTATGAACTAGGAGACCAGGAACGCTTGTTACATGCCTCGGTCGGAAAGCGGATTACGTTACCGGTCTCGCATGCTATTCTAGTAGGGGAGAAAGGCGCGTGGATTGCTGAAGGAATCAGCGACCCATCCGTCCAAATCCAATTTGCGGCAACTGTTGAAGATGCTGCTGAACAATTGCGTCCGTTGCTTGGAGAACGAACAATCGTTTTATTGAAAGCGTCACGTGGGATGGCGCTCGAACGGATATTGACCTATCTGAACGAAAACTAATTTTTGAAAAAGGGTGTCTGCTATGATCACATTATTCATCAGTCTTATTCTTGCATTTCTTGTTGTACTACTTGTTATGCCAAAGGCAATTCCGTTTCTACACCGATTGAAGTTCGGTCAGGAAATTCGGGAAGAAGGACCTCAATGGCATCAAGTCAAATCGGGAACGCCAACGATGGGCGGGATCGTCATTCTCGTTGCGATGATCGTCAGTGTTCTTGGTGCGATCGTCATGGGTGATTTATCAACGACACAGTTATCGTTACTCTTTTTAACACTTGCATATGGAGCGATTGGTTTCATCGATGACTACATCAAAGTCGTCAAGAAGCGTAATCTCGGTTTGAATTCGAAGCAAAAACTGATTGGGCAAATCGTCGTCGGATTGTTATTCGTTTGGTTGAGTGGTGGATTTACGAGTGACGCGACGTATCTGTCGATTCCATTCACAGACTTCAAACTTGATTTTGGTATCATCTATCCGTTCGTTGCCTTGTTCTGGTTAGTCGGATTCTCGAATGCTGTCAACTTGACAGACGGGTTAGACGGTCTCGTATCGTTTACGGCGATTCCGACATTCCTCTTCTTCGGTTTGTACAGTTGGTTCATCGCGGATGAAGTGGGTGCTGCTTGTTTTGCCTTCTCAGCAGTTGGTGCCCTAATTGGATTCCTTTTATACAATGCTCATCCAGCAAAAATCTTCATGGGCGATACAGGGTCCCTTGCACTCGGTGCCGCACTAGCAGGTCTATCGATTGTCCTAAAACTAGAACTTCTCCTTGTCTTGATCGGCATTGTCTTCGTTGTAGAGACACTATCTGTCATTCTACAAGTCATCTCATTTAAGACGACAGGGAAACGTATCTTTAAAATGAGTCCGATTCATCACCATTTTGAAATGGTTGGTTGGAGCGAATGGCGGATTGTCGGTACATTCGCAGGAATCAGCTGTTTGATGGCATTCATCGCCTACGTATTTATGTGATAAAAACGAAGAGAGAAAGTGAGCGATTCAACAATGGAACAACGACAATGGAATGATCAAAAGGTGCTCGTTCTCGGAACGGCGAAAAGTGGAATCGCAGCCGCTCGTTATTTAGCGAGCGTAGGTGCAGAAGTGACAGTGAATGACGGGAAAACACCATCCGAGAGTGATCAAGCAGTGCTTGCATCACTCGATGTCCAAACGGTTTATGGTGGGCATCCGCTTACACTACTCGATGACATCGATTTGATCGTCAAGAATCCAGGGATTCCGTATCAGATCGAATTGTTACAAGAAGCATTACGACGCAACATTCCCGTTTGGACAGAGGTGGAACTGGCGTATCACGCAACAGATGCGACGTGGATTGCTATCACAGGATCAAACGGGAAAACGACGACGACGACACTCGTTCATGAATTGTTGAAAACAGGGTCTCGACGTGTGCATTTGGCAGGAAACATTGGATTCCCGGCAATTGAAATCGCACGTCAGGCGAAACGAGAAGACATCATCGTCATTGAATTATCGAGTTTTCAATTGATGGGGATCGATCAGTTCCGACCATACACAGCAGCCTTTTTAAATCTATCACCGGCACATCTCGATTATCATGGTGATTTTGAATCATACGGAGAAGCAAAAGCTCGGATTTTCAAAAACATGACATCTTCGGATCGGCTTATCTTGAACGCTGATGATGCATCGGTCAACGAGCTCGGTAAGACAGCAAATGTGACGCCGCTCCTGTTCTCACGTCGTCAATCTGCTTATGCAGAAATAGTGAATGATGTGTTGACGATCAATGGATCGAGTATTCTACCCGTCAAAGAACTTGCTCTCGGTGGTGGTCACAATGTTGAGAACGTCCTCGCGGCCTTAGCGCTCGTCGAACCATTCGACTTACCATTAGCGAATGTCCAGCATGTGCTACGGACATTCGGAGGAGTAGAGCACCGGACACAGTTCGTCGGTGAAATTGCTGGTCGAAAAGTTTATAACGATTCGAAAGCGACGAATAACGTCGCGACAGAAGCAGCCCTATCTGGATTCACGACAAACATCATCTGGTTATGTGGTGGGCTCGAGCGTGGAGCGGATTTGACACCGCTACTCGATGCGATGAAGCACGTCAAACATGTCATCGGACTGGGAGAAACCGGACATCGCTTCGGAACGCTTGCATCTGAAAACGGCTATTCATCAACGGTCGTCAAGACGATGGATGAAGCCGTGAAAGTAGCGTTTGAAGTATCACAACCTGGAGACATCATTCTTTTATCACCAGCATCCGCAAGTTGGGATCAGTATAAGACATATGAAGAGCGCGGCGATCATTTCGTTCGTGCCGTACATGAAGTAGGGGGAACAACAGTATGAAAATCGTCGTCTCTGGTGGCGGTACAGGTGGTCACATCTATCCGGCACTTGCCATGATCCGAGAGCTCGAAGAACGCATGCCGTGTGAGGTCCTCTATATCGGAACAGAAAACGGTCTCGAAGCGGATATCGTCCGTCGGGCAGGAATTCCATTTGAATCGATTGAGATCTCTGGCATCCGTCGTTCGCTGTCGTTCGAGAACGTCAAGACGGGTATCCGGTTCGTCAAGAGTGTCCGACGGGTTCGCCGACTACTGCGCCAGTTCCAACCGGATATTGTCGTCGGTACAGGTGGGTTCGTCTGTGGACCTGTTCTGTACACGGCAGCAAAAATGGGTTTTAAGACACTCGTTCATGAACAAAACAGTCTTCCCGGTATCACCAATAAATTTTTAGCGCGTTATGTGGACCGTGTCGCATTATCCTTCAAAGGATCCGGTCATCACTTCGGTAAAAACGAAACAAAGACGGTTCTGATCGGAAACCCACGCGCTTCTGAAGTAGCGGAGTTACAAATCAACCCAACGGAAGAGCGTCAACGTTTCGGTTTCGAGGAAGGGCGTCCACTCGTCGTCATCTATGGTGGTAGTCGTGGTGCGCCTGCCATCAATGAAGCAGTCGTCGACATGATGCCGAAAGTTGAACAAGCCGGATGGTCGCTCCTCTTCGTTACGGGTCAGATTCATTACGATACGATTGTTTCACGCGTTGGCTCAGTACCTGAACGCATTCAACTGCGTCCATTCGTATATGATTTACCGAACATCCTAAAAGCAAGTCAACTTGTCATTTCGCGTTCGGGAGCAAGTACATTAGCAGAACTGACGACGCTTGGATTACCGAGTGTCCTCATTCCAAGTCCTTACGTGACAGAAAACCATCAAGAAGTCAATGCATCATCGCTCGTCGAGACAGGTGCGAGTCTATTGATTCGTGAACAAGAACTGACAGGTGAACGGTTATTTGATGCATGTGAAAAAGCATTGGCGCAACAACAAAAGATGTCTGAAGCAGCACTTGCGCTCGGTATGCCGAATGCATCACGAGACTTAGTTGATGAATTGTTACGACTAACAGGACAAAAATACTAAACTATTGCAGGAAAAGACCGATAGGGAAATGAACTGTTACGTATAGAGGAGGAATGAGACGTGAGGGAACGGAGAGCGGTCGAACGACCGCAAGAGGACAAGAACGTCCGCAGTCTCGAGGATAAGATACCTTATATCCGTGAACAACGTCGCAAAAAAGCTAACCGAAGACTCATTTATGTCCTGATTTTGATTGGTCTATTGGTCGGTGTCGTCTTTTATCTGCAGTCAAGCTATTCCCGGGTCGCTCGATTTGATGTTGATGGTAACGTCAATGTGAAATCAGAGGATATTTTGCAAGCATCCGGGATCAAGGTGAAAGAGACACATGCCTTTAATGTGTCAGAGGAAGACGTTCTTGAACGGATTGAGAAGGTCCCAGGTATTCAAGAAGCAACGATGCAAAAGCAATTTTTGCACCAATATCGCGTGACGGTGACGGAAGAGAAAGAGATTGCCTATGCGAAAGATAAACCGGGAGACCGGATCGTCCTTGCGGATGGAACGATCATTCCCGGTAAGTCGAAGGAAGAATTGTTTGACGCTCCGATCCTGACTGGCTTCACCGATCAATCTCTAAATCGATTGACGAAGGAGCTTGTTAAAATCGAGCCGAAAGTACGGAGCCGGATATCCGAGATCGTCGCTAATGATAAGACTGACAAAGGTGGTCTGAAGTTATTCATGACGGATGGGAATACGGTTTTGCTCAGTACTTCTGCCTTTTCCAATTCATTGAATGAATATGTAAAGGTCATTTCTGCCTTACCAAAAGGAAAGACAGGAACAATTACAATTGATGGTGGTATCTATTTCAAACCATATAAAGGGAAAAAATAGAAGATTCGTAAAGAGCTGACGAACAAAAAAACAAACATGTGTTTTCATTCGTCGACCTTTGTTTGATTCGTCATCAAATCGTAATCTATTAGGACGCTAAGACGGGCAATAACTTCTTTTCGTAAGTATTTATATAGTGTAGACTTAAACGAGAAGAAGCCTGATCTATTCCTAGAATATAATTAGGAATAAAAGGGATTAGTATTATGAAAGTGGAGGTGTCACTCCCATGGAAACGAAAGGTACGATTGCCGCACTCGACATTGGGACATCGGAGGTGAAGCTCATCGTCGGTGAACTACTTGGTGGAACGCTGAACGTTCTTGCTGAAGGTTCTGCACCATCCGCGGGTGTTAAACGAGGTGTCATCGTTGACATCGATCAAACGGTACATGCCATTAAACAAGCGGTCACAGAAGTGGAACGTACACTTGGTGAACCAATTGGTGAAGTATATGTCGCTATTTCGGGCGAGCACATTCAAGTCAAGGATTGCCAGGGGATGACGTCAATCAAAGGTGAGGACAATGAAATCACGGATGATGATGTGAAAGATGTCTTGCATTCTGCGATGGTCATGCGAATTCCAAATGAACTCAGTGTAGTTGATGTCTTGCCGAAGACGTTTACGGTTGATCAGCAAACAGAAATCACTGATCCAAGAGGAATGATTGGTTATCGTCTCGAAGTAACAGGGAAGCTCATCATCGGAGCGAAGACGATCCTACATAGCATTAAACGTTCCATTGAACGGGCTGGTTTAGAGCTTGCTGGATATGTGCTGGAGAGTTTAGCGGTATCTAGAATCGCAGCATCGATTGATGAACTAGAACTCGGTGTTGGGATCATCGATATCGGACATGAGACGACGACGCTTTCCATCTATGAAAAGAACGATCTCGTCTACTCGACGACGTTGCCTTACGGTGGAGATCATCTGACACGTGATTTGACGTACAAGATGAACTGCAAATACCAAGATGCGAAACTCGCTAAAGAAGAATACGGCGTTGCACTCGAAGCACTCGGTGATCCGGAGGAGAAAGTCTCATACGTCACGATCAACGGGGAACATCGTTTCGAACCACAATCAGAGATCGGATTCGTTTTAGAAGCGCGACTTGAGGAAATCTTCGAGATGATTCAAAAACGAATGACGCAAGCGGGATACGCTCACATGAATAGCGGCTTGATCTTATGTGGTGGAAGTTCTTCACTACCTGGCATCGATCAGGTCGGAAAACGGATTTTCAAGCAGAGCGTCAATGTCTATCAGCCTGCTAGTCTTGGTATTCGTCATCCGAAGTATGCCGTTGCAGCTGGTATGTTACGTTATGTACTCTCAAGAAGCGCCGTATCGAAATCAGGTTTCGACCGGGCAGAAGAGAAAGAAGTCGTAGCATCCGGACGTGAGCAGGATGCACTGCTCATGAACGAACAGGCATCACCTGCTCGTGAAGAACGACCAACGCGTGAACAGCCTCCAAAAGAGAAAAAGTCATTCAGTAGTTTCTTTGAGAAATTCTTTGGTTAATGCCTACAAAAAATCCAATGAGTAAAAAATATTAGGGGGCCCTTTTTATGTTGCATTTTGATGAAATGATGGACCAAGTAGCAAAAATCAAGGTCATCGGTGTAGGCGGTGGCGGTTCGAACGCCGTCAACCGAATGATTGAACACGGTGTCCAAGGCGTAGAGTTCATCGCTGTAAACACAGACGCTCAGGCATTGAACATGTCACAAGCTGACGTGAAATTACAACTCGGCGCAAAATTGACACGTGGTCTCGGTGCGGGTGCAAATCCGGAAATCGGTAAAAAAGCGGCTGAAGAGAGCCGTGAACAATTAACAGAAATCCTTTCAGGAGCTGACATGGTCTTCGTCACAGCCGGTATGGGTGGCGGAACTGGAACAGGAGCTGCTCCAGTCATCGCTGAAATTTCAAAAGAAATCGGCGCATTGACAGTCGGTGTCGTGACAAAGCCATTCATGTTCGAAGGACGTAAACGGATGCAACATGCTGTTTCTGGTGTCCAGAACTTCAAAGAAAAAGTCGATACGTTGATCGTCATCCCGAATGATAAGTTGCTTGAAATCGTCGATCGGAACACACCGATGCTTGAAGCGTTCAAAGAAGCGGATAACGTCTTACGTCAAGGTGTACAGGGTATCACGGACTTGATTGCCGTTCCTGGTCTAATCAACCTCGACTTCGCCGATGTGAAGACGATCATGACTGAAAAAGGTTCTGCTTTGATGGGTGTAGGTGTCGCAACAGGTGAACATCGCGCGACGGAAGCCGCTAAAAAAGCGATTTCAAGTCCATTGCTTGAAACATCAATCGAAGGCGCGAAAGGTGTTCTAATGAACATCACGGGTAGTGCGAACCTCAGCTTGTATGAAGTAACGGAAGCCGCACAGATCGTTCAAAGTGCAGCAGATGAGGAAGTTAACTTGATCTTCGGTTCGGTCATCAATGATAACCTAGAAGATGAAATCATCGTTACAGTCATCGCGACGGAATTCGAAAACGAACCACTCGACTTCGAAATTCCATCCGCACAAGAGATGATGAAAAACCTATTGAAGAAAAAACAAGCGACTCCACCACCAACAGAGGAGTCTAAACCACAAGTCGAAGAGACGCCTGTCAGCTCAAATCCTGAACCAGCTAAAGCGCCAGATGTCGAAGAAACGATGGACATCCCATCTTTCCTTCGCCGGAATAATCGTTGAACGATGTTCCAGTGACACGACTGCTAAACCAAGAGGTGTCGCGAAAGCGGCGCCTCTTTTTTTAAAATCGAAGGAGGCATCAACATGTTTGGACAATGGATCAAATGGGATACACCAACAGGTACCGTACGTGCCGCCTTTACGACGAAGTTTGCAGCACCACATGGAAACGGTAACTTAGGATTACATGTCAACGATGATCGTGACGGCGTCATTCAGAACCGACAAGTCATTGCTCGACAGCTTGATCTATCTCTTGAGAACTCAATTTGGGCGCAGCAAATCCATGGGAATCACGTTGAACAGGTGACGACACTTGACTCCGGACGCGGCTCTCTGGATTACGAAACAGCGATTCCGGGTACAGATGGATTGGTGACGACCGATTCGAATGTCTTATTGATGATGCTCTTCGCTGATTGTGTTCCGCTTGTCTTCTGTGATCCGACGACAGGAATCATCGCGAATACGCACGCTGGATGGCGGGGGACTGTTGGCAATATCGTTGAAGAGACAGTCAAACAAATGGAGCGTGCAGGTGCGAGTCGCTCATCGATTCAGATGGTCATTGGTCCATCGATTCGTGATTGTTGTTACGAAGTCGATCAACCCGTCATAGATGCGATCGACGCACTTGAACTCGATGAGTCTCCTTACATACGCAAGGAAGATGGAAAAGCGATGTTATCGCTACAAAAAACAAATGCTGCGCTTGCTGAGCGTTGTGGAGTGGGTGATGTCCTTGACTCAGGTCTATGTACACATTGTCAGGCGGAAGATTACTTCTCTTATCGCCACGGCGACCACGGCGGTCGGTTCGCAAGTTTGATCGTAAAGGAGTCATTGGATGTCAATTCTTGAAAATGTACAAGAGGTTACAAAACGAATGGAACAAGCAAGTGAAAAGAGTTCATCCAAAAAGCAGGTACAGTTGATTGGCGTGACGAAATCAGTCTCAAGTCAAGTTGCTTCTGAATTATTAGAGGCCGGTGTAACGCATCTTGGAGAAAATCGTCCGGATGGACTGCTCGAAAAACAAGCAGAACTTGGACGTACAGCCTGTACGTGGCACTTTATCGGCACGTTACAAACGCGTAAAGTTCGCCAAATCATTGATTCCATTGATGTACTGCATTCGCTCGATCGTCTTCATTTGGCAGAAGAGATCAATAAACGAACGGACCGAATCATTGATTGTTTCATTCAAGTCAATATCTCGGGAGAAGAATCGAAGCAAGGTATTGCACCGGAGGATGTACCGTCGTTCTTACACGAAATCGGTCAGTATCCCGCGATTCGTGTCATCGGACTGATGACGATGGCACCGTTGACGGAAGACACGACGCGTGTACGTGAGGTATTCCGGTCATTAAAAACATTGCAAGAAGAGGTCAAGGCAAAAAAATTGTCGTATGCTCCATGTACAGAGTTATCCATGGGGATGTCATCGGATTTTGAGATTGCCATCGAAGAAGGGGCGACGTTCGTCCGAGTCGGGACGACGCTCGTTCACACCTAAACGAGAAGAAGGGAGAATGGATATGGGTTTCAAATCAAAAATGCAAAATCTATTTCTCGGCAACAGCGATGATTTAGATGAACTCGAATATGAAAATGATGCTACAATAAATAAAGGTAGAGGTGCTTCACAACAAGAGTACGAAGAGTATTACGAGGAATCTACCCCAAGTGTTACTCAAAAGGAGGACAGCGTGAGACAATCGAATATCGTGCCGCTACATGCGACGAAAAAAACGAAATCGCAGGTCATCTTGAGTGAACCACGTGTCTTTAACGAAGCCCAAGAGATTGGGGAACATCTTCGTCAGAACCGTGCTGTCATCGTCAATATGCAACGTATGTCAAAAGATCAATCACGACAGATGATCAACTTCTTATCTGGTGTCGTTTTCGCTCTCGATGGAACGATCACGACGATCAGTCAGAATACCCTCCTCTGTGTTCCAAACAATGTCGAGTTGGCTGGTAGCATCTCGAATCTTCTAGGAGAAGATGATATTAATCATAAGGGGTGGTAAGTATGGATTCACAAGTGATGTACGCGATTGGTCGTACATTAAGTACGTTATTACAATATTATAGTTATGTCATGATTGTGTACATTCTGCTATCTTGGTTCCCGAATGCCCGTGATTCGAAATTCGGACAAGTGCTCGCGATGTTGGTCGAGCCATTCCTAGCACCCTTCCGTCGTATTATCCCGCCTATCGGAGGCATGCTAGATATCTCGCCGATTGTTGCCTTTCTCGTCTTGAACTTGGCACAATCCGGTATCCGAGCTATCTTCTTCGTATGAGTGTATATGATCATTATCGTGGAAGCGAGCGGGAATTCGTCGATTCGGTCTTGAACTGGATTGATCACGTGGAAGCGACGTATACGTTTAAATTAACGGATTTTCTAGACCCTCGTGAACAGCAAATCACACAAGAACTCGTCGGTTCGAAATGCGCCCTCTTTTTTGAGGGCGGTTTCGAAGGCGCCGAACGTAAACGAGCAATCCTCGCACCAGACTATTATGAATACAACGCGGATGACTTTGACATTTCCATTTATCGCATTCATTATCCTACTAAATTCGTTGAACTATCTCATCGTCAAGTCACCGGTACATTATTGAACGTCGGATTGAAACGTGCCAAGTTCGGCGACGTCATCATCCAGGATCAAGTGCAATTTGCTGTCGCGGACGAAGTTGCGACATATATCGAAGCAAACGTCGAACGCGCAGGTAAGACGAAGATTCGTCTTTCGCGCGTAGACGCAGAAGATCGCTTGAAAGTGAAGGAACAAGAGTGGGAAGAGACGCTCGGGTTCGTCAGCTCACTTCGGTTCGATACGGTCGTCAGTGAAATTCTCGGCTTCTCCCGTCAAAAGGCACAGACGCTCATTAAACAGGGTGAAAGTAAAGTGAATTATAAGGTAGTCGATGACGTGAGTTTCATGCTTGAAGAAGGGGATCTGCTTTCCTTACGTGGAACGGGACGCGTCAAACTGATTGCGATTCTCGGATCAACGAAACGGGATCGAATCAAACTACAATACGGTATTTTAAAAGGATAAAAATGCGGAGGAGGAATTCATCATGCCATTAACGCCACTCGATATTCATAATAAGGAGTTCACACGAAAGTTTCGCGGCTACGACGAGGATGAAGTGAACGAATTCCTAGATCAGGTCATCAAGGATTTTGAGTTGTTGTTACGTGAGAACCGTCAACAACAGGAAGTCATCCAAAACATGCAAGCGCGTGTCGATTACTTTAGTTCGATGGAAGAAACATTGAATAAATCGATTATTGTCGCACAGGAAGCGGCAGAAGAAGTGAAAGCGAATGCTTCAAAAGAAGCAAGCTTGATCTTGAAACAGGCAGAACGCGAAGCAGAGCAATTGCAAGATGCGGCACAACGCCGGGCACAACGGACGGACTTCGAAGTGGAACAGATGCGTAAGAAAATCGAACTCTATCGCAATCGCTTCAAAGTGTTGATCGATGCTCAAATGGAATTATTGACGAGCCACGACTGGGATGCATTTGATTTCTCTTCACGTGGAGCGCTTGACGATGTTCCAGCAGTTGCGTATAATGACGACGATGTCGTATAAATAAAATCAATGATAAGGACACGTCGCATCTTGGACAGTTGACAGCGAATCGGGAAATGGTGGAAGCCCGAGCAACGAAAGAGATGGGATATCCCCTTAGAGTGTATGACTGAACGTTCGCCGAACAGTAAGTCATGCCGGTTCACTCCCGTTAACGAGTTCTTAAGCGGTCCTGCGTCGTCGAACATACGAGCAGCAGGATTAGTAGGGTGGTACCGCGAGTTCAGCCAAGCTCGTCCCTATCTCAGGGATGAGCTTGGTTTTTTTTGTACTTTTAAAGCGAAAGGTGAGAGATGGTCAGATGGATTACAAAGAAACCTTATTGATGATGAAAACGGAGTTTTTAATGCGAGGCAACTTGCCAAAACGTGAGCCGGATATGCAAGCACGATGGGAAGAGATGAATCTCTATGCTGCGGTCCAAGAAAAGAATGCTGGAAAGCCGACGTTCATCCTTCACGATGGTCCTCCTTATGCGAACGGTGACATCCACATGGGGCACGGATTAAACAAAGTTTTAAAAGACATCATCGTCCGTTACAAATCGATGAATGGCTTCCAGTCCCCTTACGTACCAGGTTGGGACACACATGGCTTGCCTATCGAGACAGCACTTCAAAAAGCAGGTGTTGACCGCAAATCGATGACGGTCGCGGAATTCCGTGAGTTATGTGCGAAATATGCGCTCGAACAAGTCGATCACCAACGTGATCAATTCAAACGTCTCGGTGTTCTCGGTGACTATGACAATCCATATATCACGCTTCAACCAGAATTTGAAGCAGCTCAAATTCGTTTGTTCGGGGACATGGCGAACAAAGGCTATATCTATAAAGGGAAAAAGCCGGTCTATTGGTCACCGTCTTCTGAATCAGCATTAGCTGAAGCAGAAATCGAATATCAAGACAAACGGTCAGCTGCGATCTATGTCGCATTCCAAGTCATGGATGGAAAAAACATCCTTGAGCCGACGGATCATTTCGTCATCTGGACGACCACTCCTTGGACGATCCCAGCGAACCTTGGAATCTCTGTCAGTGCGGAATTGACGTATGCACGGATCGAGTATCAAGGAAAAGGATATATCGTAGCGGAAACACTTGTTCCAGAAGTCATCGAAGCGCTCGGATGGGAAGGCGCAACAATTGGACGTGTCTTCAACGGTGCGGATTTCGAGTACGTGAAAGCGAAACATCCGCTTTATGACCGTGAGTCACTCGTCATGCTTGGCGACCACGTTACAGCTGAAGCGACGGGTGTCGTTCATACAGCTCCAGGACACGGGGAGGATGACTTCCGTATTGGTCAAGCATACGGGCTTGACGTTCTCTGCCCAGTTGATGATAAAGGTGTCATGACGGCAGAAGCTCCTGGATTCGAAGGCATGTTCTATGAAGATGCGAACAAAGAAATCGGTCTCGCACTCGAAGAAGCAGGCGCTCTCTTAAAACTGTCATTCATCAAACACTCGTATCCACACGACTGGCGGACAAAAAAACCGGTCATCTTCCGGGCAACGCCACAGTGGTTCGCTTCAATCAAAGACTTCCGTGCAGAAATCCTTGATGAGATCAAAGGCGTCCAGTGGGTACCAGAGTGGGGTGAAACACGTCTCCACAACATGTTCAAAGACCGCGGTGACTGGGTCATCTCCCGTCAACGTGCTTGGGGCGTTCCACTTCCAATCTTCTACGCTGAAGATGGAACGGAAATCGTCACGCCAGAAACGATTGATCATATTGCGAATCTATTTGCAACTCACGGATCAAATGTCTGGTATGAGCGCGAAGCAGTCGACTTGCTTCCTGAAGGATTCACACATCCAGCAAGTCCGAACGGTATCTTCAAAAAAGAAACGGACATCATGGATGTCTGGTTCGATTCTGGTTCATCACATGCCGGTGTCCTTGCGACACGTCCTGAATTGACGCGTCCAGCGGATCTCTATCTTGAAGGTTCTGACCAATACCGCGGTTGGTTTAACTCGTCGCTATCGACAGCCGTCGCAACGACTGGGAAAGCACCATACAAAGCGGTCGTCAGTCACGGATTCGTTCTGGATGGTCAAGGTCGCAAGATGTCGAAATCGATTGGGAACACGATTGCACCAATCCAAGTCATGCAACAATTCGGAGCAGAGATTCTTCGTTTGTGGGTGGCATCTGTCGATTATCAAGCTGATGTTCGGGCATCGATGGATAACTTCAAACAAGTCTCAGAATCATATCGTAAAATCCGGAACACGGTTCGTTTCCTTCTCGGAAACTTGGATCAATTCGATCCTGCGACGCACCGAGTCGCATTTGAAGACTTACCAGAGTCAGACCGTTTCATGCGTACGAAACTGGACCAACTTGTTGGAAAAGTAAAAGCGGCTTATGATGCGTACGACTTCATGTCGGTCTATCAATTGCTCCACAACTTCTGTGTCCTTGATTTGTCGTCGTTCTACCTCGATTACACGAAAGATATCCTGTATATCGAAAAAGCAGACGCGACATCGCGTCGTGCGGTTCAGACGGTCATGTATGATACAGTCGTCGCCTTGTTACAATTGATGGCACCTGTCTTGCCACACACGGCAGACGAAGCATGGGAATTCGTACCAGCTGTTGAGACGAAGAGTATCTTCTTGACGGACCTTCCAGAAACGGTCGAAGTCTCAGAAGAAGGACTTGCTCTCATCGAGAAATGGAACGCGTTCCTGACATTCCGTGATGATGTCTTAAAAGCACTCGAGGAAGCACGCGTCGAGAAACTCGTCGGTAAGACACTCGAAGCAAAACTCTTGCTTGCACCGAAGGAAGAAACGAAAGCATTGCTTAAAACGATTGATCATCTTGAGCAGTTGCTCCAAGTCTCACAACTCGAATTCGTGGATACAACGGATAAGATGTATGAGACGACCGGTATTACAGTTCAAAAAGCTGACGGTGAAAAATGTGAACGTTGTTGGACATATTCGACAGAACTCGGACAAGATCCGGCTCATCCGACGCTTTGCCCACGTTGTACTGAAGTCGTCAATTCTTTATAATGATACAAAGGGAGGGGCGACTGCGACTTCGCAGGACGTCCCTCATTATTTTTGGATGCGGAGGACAATAGGATGTGGCTTTACTTAGGGATTGCTGCTTTACTCGTTGGAATCGACCAGTTGACGAAATGGATCGTCGTTCAAAATATGACGATCGGTCAAGCGATCACAGTCATTCCGGATTTCTTTTATCTCAACTCGTATCGGAACCGTGGCGCCGCATGGGGAATGCTCGAAGGTAAATTCGGTTTCTTCTTCTTCGTCACGATTATCGTCGTCATTGGATTGATTTACTTCCTCTACAAGGAAGGCACGAAAAATAAGGTATTTGCTTGGAGTATCTCGCTACTACTTAGTGGTGCGATCGGAAATTTCATTGATCGAATGGTTCGAGGAGAAGTCGTTGATTTCTTCCACTTCTTCCCGTTCGGCTATAATTTCCCGATCTTTAATGTCGCAGACGTCTGTTTGACGTTTGGTGTCATCACGATGCTGATTAGCGTCATGTTCGAAGAACGGTTGACTAAGAAAGGAACGATGGATAAATGAATGAAGTAGAAACATGGTCCGTACAAGCGGATGGAGCGACAGGGCGCATTGATAAGTGGCTCGCAGAACAAAATGAATGGTCGCGTTCGCAAGTACAGGAATGGTTAAAAGCGGGACGCGTCGAAGTCGATGGTCGTGTCGTTAAACCAAACTATAAATTATCGGGAACAGAATCGATTACCGTTCATATCCCGGAAACGGTAGAACTTGAGATTTTACCAGAAGATATCCCGCTTGAGGTCGTCTACGAGGACTCAGATGTCATTGTCGTCAACAAACCAAAAGGTATGGTCGTCCACCCAGCGGCAGGTCATGTCTCAGGAACCCTCGTCAATGCCTTATTACATCATTGTCAAGATCTCTCGGGCATTAATGGTGTCAAACGTCCAGGAATCGTTCACCGAATCGATAAGGACACGTCTGGTCTGTTGATGGTTGCTAAGAACGACTTAGCGCATGAATCACTCGCGCATCAGTTGAAAGAAAAAACGACGGAACGTCTCTACATTGCGCTCGTACACGGTGAAATTCCTCACGAGCTCGGAACGATCGAAGCACCGATCGGACGCGATAAGAACGATCGTCAACGGATGACGGTAACGGATAAGAATTCAAAATCTGCCGTAACCCATTTCCGTGTTCTCGATCGGTACGAAGGTTTTACAGTCGTTGAATGTAAACTCGAAACAGGGCGGACACACCAAATCCGTGTCCACATGCGTTATATCGGTTTCCCGCTTGCCGGTGACCCGAAATATGGTCCACGTAAGACGATGAAAATGAATGGTCAAGCCTTGCATGCTGCGGTTCTCGGCTTCGAACATCCACGTACAGGCGAATGGATGCGTTTTGAAGCACCACTCCCAGAAGAGATGACATTTGAAATCGGTCAGCTGAAAAAACTTGAATTAGAGTCTTGACGTTTTTCTAATAAAACGGTAGAGTATCACCTAGAGAGCGATGCGAGACATCCTCTACTGACACTTCGGTCGTCCGAGCGACGATCCTACCAAACTAGTATCACCTTTAATCGAGTCCGGAGAGGCTGCGAAAGGGAGAACCTACCACAAACGTGCGTAGGCATGCATACAAGACGTATGCCATGATTCTGTCTTCGATGACCTTCTGCGGATTTCCGCAGAAGGTCTTTTGTATGAAAGGAGAAACCATGAAACCAGCCGTCATCTTAGATGAAGCCGCGATTGGACGCGCACTGACACGGATCGCCCATGAAATCATCGAACGTAACAAAGGTATTGCTGATTTAATGATCGTCGGAATCAAGACGCGTGGCGAGACACTCGCGCGCCGCCTTGCGAAGCGGATCGAACAGATTGAAGGAAAGCCGGTCTTACTCGGTGTCGTCGACATCTCAATGTACCGAGATGACTTGTCAAAGCGAAGTTTAGAGCCAGAAATAAAAGGATCTGATCTACCGGAAGACATCACCGGAAAAATCGTCGTCCTCGTTGACGACGTCCTCTACACAGGACGCACCGTTCGCGCCGCGATGGACGCACTCGTCGACCACGGAAGACCGAGTATGATTCAACTCGCTGTCCTCGTCGATCGTGGGCATCGAGAGTTACCGATCCGTCCAGATTTCATCGGCAAGAACGTTCCGACGTCACGTGACGAGCAAGTCGTCGTCGCGCTCGCTGAAGTCGACGAAGCCGATCAAGTATTCATTAAACGCTAAAAATCAAAACCTTTAAGGTGGTCCAGAGAGACCAGAAAGGGAGTCATCCATATGGCAAAACATGCCGCAGTACTTGATGTACAAGAAGTACCTACTCACCCTCTAAATTGGCTGATGCTCAGCCTACAACACGTCTTCGCGATGTTTGGTGCGACCGTGCTCGTCCCGCTCTTAACGGGACTCAACACATCGGTCGCGCTCGTCGCAAGCGGAGTCGGCACACTGATTTTCCTCGCCGTCACTCGCTTCAAAGTACCCACATATCTTGGTTCTAGTTTTGCCTACATCGCCCCGATCATCGCCGTCAGTGAACGGTGGGGTGTCGAGGACGCCTTAATCGGCGGAATGGTCGCTGGACTCGTCTACGGACTTGTCTCACTTCTCATCCGTTACACGGGGGCTGCTTGGTTGCTTCGCTTACTCCCGCCTGTTGTCATCGGTCCGGTCATCATGGTTATCGGGTTATCGCTTGCCCCGACCGCTGTCAACATGGCGATGAACGGAGCGGACGGTAAGTACAACGGACTTTACTTCCTCGTCGCGATGGTCACGCTCGGTGTCACACTTCTCGCAATGACGTATTTAAAAGGAATGTGGAGCACGATTCCGATCCTGTTCGGAATCACGGTCGGTTATCTCGTTGCGGCATCGGTCGGAATCATTGACTTCAAACCACTTCAACAGGCAACGTTCTTCCACGTGCCGGACTTCACGATTCCGTTCTTGAATTACACACCATCATGGAATACAGCTGCCTTGCTTCTGATCGTTCCCGTGACGCTCGTCACACTGACGGAGCACATCGGCGAACAAAAAGTGACATCACGGATCATCGGGCGCGAGACGCTCCTTGATCCAGGGATGCACCGGACAGTACTTGGCGACGGAATCGCGAAGACAGTCGCTTCGATGCTTGGTGGACCACCGGTTACGACGTACGGTGAGAACAACGGCGTCATGTCGATCACACGGGTCTACAGTGTCTTCGTTCTAGGTGGGGCAGCGGTTCTTGCGATCAGCTTCGGATTCCTCGGATATGTCGAAGGATTCATCAAGACGATTCCTACACCAGTCATGGGTGGCATCAGTATTCTCTTATTCGGAGTCATCGCGTCAAACGGTCTCCGGACACTGACGGAAAGTAAGATCGACCTTGCTGATAAACGGAACTTGACGATCACAGCTGTCATTCTTGTCACGGGAATCGGAGGGGCCGCCTTGAAAATCGGGAACTTCTCCCTCGAAGGTATGGCACTGGCGACGATCCTTGGGATCATCCTGAATCTGATCCTTCCGAAAACGACGGAACAGGTCGAAGAAACAGCTGAAACAACGGAAAACTCTACAACTCAATCTGTAGCGAACAACTTTTAAGACGTTCCGAGAGAACGATAAAGTGAAGGCCATGAAAAGATGCAGGGACTCCTCTGTCTTCTTTCGGCGCACCTTCACTTAGAAGGTGCGCCTTTTTCATGACCTGAAGGAGTGAAATACATGAAAACGATCTTGCAAACCCGACATTTCGTCAATTTAGAAAGCTTATCCATAACGGAGATCAATTCGTTGATTGAACGTAGTCTCGCTTTTAAACAAGGCGAACCGGCACCAGACTTTTCCGACAAGACACTCGTCAATCTGTTTTTTGAAAACTCGACGCGGACACGCTCTTCCTTTGAAATGGCAGAGCATCGCTTGAACATGCATCTACTGCCGTTTGAAACAGCGACGTCATCCGTGCAAAAAGGGGAGACGTTACACGATACGTGCAAAACACTCGAAGCGATTGGCGCCGATGGATTGGTCATTCGTCACGGTGACACCGGTTATTATGAAGAATTGATTCAGACACTCGATATTCCGATCATCAATGCAGGAGACGGGAGCGGACAGCATCCATCGCAGTCCTTGCTTGATTTGATGACGATGGTCGAGACGTTTGGAACGATTGTAGGAAAAGTAGTCGTCATCTGTGGGGATTTACAACATAGTCGTGTCGCTCGGTCGAATGCCGATATCTTAAAACGACTTGGGGCCATCGTCTATGGATCAGGGCCACGCGAATGGTATGACGAAGCGATGGGAATACCGTATCTTTCAATGGACGAAGCAGTTGAACAGTGTGACATCTTGATGTTGCTTCGAGTCCAGCACGAACGGCATGACGGAACGACACGGTTTGATCCAAATGTCTATCACGTCACACATGGATTGACGCATGAGCGGATGAATCGACTGAAACCTTCAGCGATCGTCCTACATCCGGCACCGGTCAATCGCGGAGTCGAGATTGCCGACGAACTCGTCGAACACCCGCAATCGCGGATTTTTGAACAGATGAAAAATGGTGTCTTTGCGCGAATGGCGATTCTGGAATGGTGCTTTTCGATGAAAACAATCAAAGGAGACGATGCAGATGACAACACGAATTGAAAATGCGAGATGGTACGAGGCTGGACAAGTTCGAACAGGGGATATTCGAATCGAAGCTGGAAAAATCACGGACTTAGCAGCAATACCGCAAGTTGGGGAAACGGTCATTGATGCTTCCGGATTATTCGTTGCACCAGGATTCGTCGACATCCATGTCCACCTGCGGGAACCGGGCGGCGAACATAAGGAGACAATTGCGACAGGTACGGCAGCTGCGGCAGCTGGTGGATTTACGACGATTTGCCCGATGCCGAATACGCGTCCCGTACCGGACGATCGTCAAACACTTGATGCATTGTTCCAAAAGATTGAAGAGACGGCATCTGTCCGGGTTTTGCCTTACGCGGCGATTTCAAAAAATCAACTCGGACAAGAACTCGTCGCGTTCGATCAATTAACGGATGCCGTGGCATTCACGGATGATGGTGTCGGGGTCCAGACGGCAGCTGTCATGCGAACGGCAATGCAACAAGCAGCACGGCTCGGGAAGACGATTGTTGCCCACTGCGAAGATGATTCGTTAAAAGCAGGATGTGTGCACGAAGGAAACTACAGTCGACGGGAAGGTTTGCAAGGTATTCCATCGCTTGCTGAGAGTATCCACATCGCACGTGATGTCCTGATTGCAGAAGAAACCGGCTGTCATTATCACGTCTGTCATGTCTCGACGAAAGAATCCGTTCGCGTCATTCGTGACGCCAAACGAGCAGGGATCCGAGTGACAGCAGAAGTCACACCGCACCATCTTGTATTGATCGATGAAGACATATCGAATCAGGATCCGAACTTTAAAATGAATCCACCACTGCGGAGTGAGGCAGATCGCCAAGCATTGCTCGAAGGATTAGCAGACGGAACGATTGATTGCATCGCAACGGATCACGCTCCTCATGCAGCAGAAGAGAAGGCACTCGGTATCGAACGCGCCCCGTTTGGCATCACAGGATTCGAGACAGCATTCCCGCTCCTCTATACGAAGCTTGTCGCTGAAGGCAAGATGACACTTGAGACACTGATTCGGAATTTGACGGACAAGGCAGCAGCGATTTTTGAACTACCTTACGGCAAACTCGAAGTGGGGGCGGAAGCAGACTTAGTCCTGCTTGATTTAGAGACGGAGCGGACGGTTTCACCGGAACGGTTCCGTTCAAAAGGTAAGAACACACCGTTCGCAGGAGAACGGTTAAAAGGATTCCCGGTCATGACGCTCGTCAAGGGAGAAATCGTATTCAAGGAGGACATAGCACATGCGTAAACGGACACTGGTGTTAGAGGATGGTATGACGTTTGAAGGAACGGCGTTTGGATCGGACACGACAACAACAGGAGAGGTCGTCTTCCAAACCGGAATGACTGGTTATCAAGAGATGCTATCGGATCCATCTTACTGTGATCAGATGATCGTGCTGACGAATCCGTTGATCGGCAATTACGGAGTCAATCGAGAAGACTATGAAACGACGCGTCCACTCGCTAAAGCATTGATTGTCCGCGAACATTGCCAAACACCGTCGAACTTCCGCAGTGAGATGTCGCTCGATGCAGCTCTTCGAGATCTTGATATTCCAGGATTAAGTGGAATCGATACGCGACAGTTAACACGACATATCCGCTCGAAAGGCGTCATGCGCGGCCGACTCGTTGATGGAGAGTTCGACCTAGAAGAGGAATTAAGCCACCTGCAAGATGCACCAATCGAGACGGATCAAGTCAAACGTGCTTCAACGGAACGGGCGTATATCATCCCAGGAGCTGGACCACGAATCGTTCTCGTCGACTTCGGAGCGAAGCTCGGAATCGTCCGCGAACTTGTCAAACGCGGCTGTGAAGTTGTCGTCGTACCATACGACGTGAGCGCAACGGAAGTCTTACGCTATCGTCCAGACGGTGTAATGCTGTCGAACGGACCAGGGAACCCAAAGGATGTCCCGACAGCGATTCCGCTGATTCAAGAATTGACAGGGAAAGTCGTCATCTTCGGAATTTGTCTTGGGCACCAGTTGATTGCACTAGCACATGGCGCGGATACGTTCAAACTGCCATTCGGTCACCGGGGTGCGAATCATCCCGTCCAAGATATCCGGACAGGTCGCGTCGACATCACGTCGCAAAACCATGGATATGCCGTCGATGAACAGTCATTACGCGATACCGTGCTTGAAGTGACGCATCTTGCGATCAATGACGGAACGGTCGAAGGCATCCGTCATACGTCAGCATCTGTCTTCTCCGTCCAGTATCATCCGGAAGCATCACCCGGTCCAATGGATGCGAACGGTCTATTCCAACAGTTTTTAGAAGAAATCACGAAACAACAGGAGGTCTCTCATGCCTAAACGTCAAGATATCCAGAAGATTCTCGTTATCGGGTCCGGTCCAATCGTAATCGGACAAGCCGCTGAATTCGACTACGCAGGAACACAAGCGTGTCAAGCCTTAAAGGAAGAAGGATATGAAGTCATCCTCGTCAACTCGAATCCAGCGACAATCATGACAGATCCAACAGTTGCTGATCGCGTCTACATCGAGCCTCTTCAAGCAGAGTTCGTCTCGCGGATCATTCGGAAGGAACGACCAGACGCCTTACTTGCGACACTTGGCGGTCAGACGGGTCTGAACTTGGCTGTTGAACTAGATCGTCTTGGTGTCCTAGCTGAATACAATGTCGAGTTGCTCGGAACGAAATTATCAGCAATCGAAGAGGCAGAAGATCGTGATTTGTTCCGTCAACTGATGTTTAGACGCGGACATGGCGTACCGGATAGTGAAATCGTGCATTCGCTCGAAGAAGCACAACAATTCCGACAACAGATTGGTCTACCAATCATCATCCGTCCAGCATATACACTCGGAGGAACGGGTGGTGGAATCGCCCATACACCGGAAGAGTTCACGCGAATCGTCGAAGGGGGACTCAAGGCAAGTCCGGCAACACAAGTACTCCTTGAAAAATCAATTGCTGGGATGAAAGAGGTCGAATTTGAAGTCATGCGTGATGCAACGAACCAAGCCATCATCGTCTGTGCGATGGAAAACTTCGACCCGGTTGGTGTTCATACCGGAGACTCGATCGTCTTTGCTCCGACGCAAACGTTATCGGATCGCGACTATCAACTGCTACGTAACGTCTCACTCGATATCATTCGCGCACTCGGTATCGAAGGTGGATGTAACATCCAGTTCGCGCTGGATCCGACGAGCTTTGACTACTATGTCATCGAAGTCAATCCACGTGTTTCTCGCTCGTCCGCACTTGCTTCAAAAGCGACCGGTTATCCGATCGCAAAACTTGCTGCAAAGATTGCCGTCGGGTATGCCTTATCTGAATTAAAGAACCCGATCACCGAGACGAGCTTTGCTTCGTTCGAACCGGCACTCGATTATGTTGTCGCCAAAATTCCGCGCTGGCCGTTCGATAAATTCGAAACGGCAGATCGGACGCTCGGGACACAGATGAAGGCGACCGGTGAGGTTATGGCAATGGGGCGGACGATGGAAGAGGCATTACTGAAAGCCGTTCGTTCGCTTGAAATCGGTACAGCGGATTTGTACATGCCACGCTTCATCGAAATGGCAGATGATGCTTTGCAACAAGCGATTCGCCAGGCGACAGATGATCGACTTTTCGCCTTATACGCTGGTTTTGTCCGCGGCTATAGCGTCGAACAGATTCATGCTTGGACGGCAATTGATCGCTTATTCCTCGAAAAGCTACAGCACATTTGGCAACTTGAGCAATCGGTCGCTACCGGTTTGACACCTGAACTGCTACTTCATGTGAAGCGGTATGGATTCAGTGACCCAATGCTCGCCCGGATCACAGGACAAACGGAAACAGAGATTCGCCGGATGCGTGAAGCGCAAGCGATTCATCCAGTGTATAAAATGGTCGATACGTGTGCGGCAGAGTTCGCTTCTGATACACCGTACTACTATGGAACATACGAACGCGAAAATGAGGCAATCGCGACGAATCGTTCTTCGATCCTCGTCTTAGGATCGGGTCCGATCCGGATTGGTCAAGGAGTCGAGTTCGACTATGCGACAGTCCATTCGATTCAAGCGATTCGTCAAGCTGGCTATGAAGCAATTATCGTCAACAACAATCCGGAAACCGTGTCGACCGACTTCTCGATTTCCGATCGACTCTACTTTGAACCATTAACGACGGAGGATGTCCTCGAAGTCATCCGAAATGAACGTCCGCTCGGTGTCATCGTCCAGTTCGGTGGACAGACAGCAATCAACTTAGCTGAGTCATTAGCAGCAGAAGGTGTAAAAATCCTCGGGACATCGCTTGAGGATTTAGACCGGGCAGAGGACCGAAAACAGTTCGAAGCAGCGTTGACGGCGCTCGACATTCCACAGCCACCAGGTAAAACGGCCGTCACGGTCGAAGAAGCGGTCACGGCAGCAGCGTCACTCGGTTACCCGGTCCTCGTTCGTCCATCGTATGTTCTCGGCGGTCGGGCAATGGAAATCGTCTATGCACAAGAAGAACTGGAACATTACATGAAACACGCGGTCATCGCCTCACCGGAACGACCGGTCCTCGTCGACCGTTACCTGACAGGAATCGAACTCGAAGTCGACGCGATCTGTGATGGAACAGATGTCGTCATTCCAGGCATCATGGAGCATATCGAACGTGCCGGTGTTCACTCAGGTGACTCGATTGGAGTTTATCCGCCACAACGTGTCTCCCAAGACATCAAGGACCGGATCGTCGACTACACGACACGAATCGCCAAAGCATTCGGCATCAAAGGATTGCTCAACATCCAGTTTGTCTATGCGGACGGCGCACTCTATGTTCTTGAAGTCAATCCGCGTGCCAGCCGGACGGTGCCATTCATCTCGAAAGTGACGGGACTTCCGGTCGCGCGGCTCGCGACGGACATCATTCTCGGTGAAACGCTCGCTTCTTACGGGTTAACAAGTGGTGTCCTACCGGAAGAATCGCTCGTCTCGGTCAAAGTACCGGTCTTCTCGTTTGCGAAGCTTAAAGAAGTCGACCCGACGCTCGGACCGGAAATGAAATCGACCGGAGAAGTCATCGGAACAGACCGAACACTTGAAAAAGCACTCTACAAAGGATTGCTTGCTTCTGGGATGGCGATTCCAGAACACGGTCGTGTTCTCTTGACGGTCGCAGACCCGGACAAAGCAGAAATGACAGATCTCGCACGACGCTTTGCCTCACTTGGATTCACGTTGCTTGCGACGGAAGGAACGGCAGCGTACTTGACGGAGCAAGGGTTACCGGTTCAGACGGTCGGTAAAATCGACTCGTCTTCCGAATCGATGCTCGACGTGATTGAAAAAGGGGAGATCGAGTATGTCATCAATACGATGAGTCGCGACTCACAAGTCACGAAAGACGGCTTCATCATTCGCCGGGCAGCAGCGGAGAATCAAGTCGTTTGTCTAACATCACTCGATACGGCGGAAGCGATTCTACGCGTCATCGAGAGTCGCTCGTTCGAAGCGAGTGCGATTCAAGCCTTCACACACGAAAAGAAAGTGGTGATCCAATGAAGCAACTCTTGACGGTCGTCTCTCGACGAACGGTAGCTCAAGGCGCGACAGAACTCGTCTGTCGCCTCGAGCAACCGCAGGACATTGCGCCGGGGCGATTCATGCATCTACGCGTCGGTCCACTCTTACGCCGACCGATCTCGATTGCTCGGGTCGATCGTGATCTGATTACGTTTCTCTTTAAAGAAATCGGACAAGGAACAGCAGAACTAGCTTCCTTGCGTCCCGACGACAAAATCGATGCCCTCGGACCACTCGGAAACGGTTTTCCGATCGACGCCATCAACCGAGATCAACGGGTCGTTCTCGTTGGTGGAGGGATTGGGGTACCGCCGCTGTATGAGACGATGCGCCAACTTGTCGCGCGTGGTGTGACGTGTGAAGCGATTCTAGGATTTGATACGGCAACGAGTGTCTTTTACGAAGCGGAATTCCAAGCACTTGGTAAGACGACGGTCTCGACGGTTGATGGAACGCATGGAATGAAAGGGTTCGTTACGGTTGCCTTACATCCGGAAAACTATGATGTGTTACTCGCTTGCGGACCAGAGCCGATGTTGCGGTCACTCCAGCAACAACCGATTGAGCATAAGTATCTCTCCATCGAAAATCGAATGGGGTGCGGCATCGGTGCTTGTTTTGCCTGCGTCTGTAAAACACCAACAGGCGGGTACGTCAAGACTTGTTCCGATGGTCCAGTCTTTCGGGCAGAGGAGGTCGTATTATGATAGAACGATTACGTGTCGAGTTGCCGGGACTTTCCTTGAAAAACCCGATCATGCCGGCATCTGGATGTTTTGGATTCGGTGAGGAATACGCAAAGTTATATGATTTATCAGAGCTTGGGGCAATCATGATCAAAGCAGCGACGGGCGAAGAACGTTACGGAAATCCGACGCCGCGTGTCGCGGAGAGTGGAATGGGGATGTTGAATGCAATCGGTCTCCAAAATCCGGGTGTCGATGGTATCTTAATGAAAAAACTACCGTTCCTTGAGACGTTTGATACAGCAATCATTGCGAATGTCGCCGGATCGACACCAGAAGAGTATGAGCTTGTCGCAGAAAAAATGAGCCGTCACCCTGGCATTCATGCATTGGAATTAAATATCTCCTGTCCGAACGTCAAATCAGGTGGAATCCAGTTCGGAACGGATCCGTTGCTTGCCGCTGAATTAACGCGTCGAGTCAAACAGGTCTCGACCAAACCGGTTTACGTTAAGCTTTCACCGAATGTCACTTCAATCGTCGAGATGGCACGTGCCGTCGAAGCAGCAGGTGCAGACGGGCTGACGATGATCAACACACTCGTTGGGATGCGAATCGATGTCCGAACGGGACAGCCAATCCTTGCCAACCGGATTGGTGGATTATCCGGTCCATCCATCAAGCCAGTCGCGATTCGGATGATTCATGATGTCGCACAAGCAGTCTCGATTCCTATTATCGGGATGGGTGGCGTGATGGAAGTCGATGACGTCTTAGAAATGATATACGCTGGGGCTTCCGCTGTTGCCGTCGGTACCGCAAACTTCGTCAATCCATACATCTGTCAAGAATTAATCCAGCAGTTACCGGGTCGCATGGATGAACTCGGCATCGACCATATCTTAGACATCAGGGGGAAAGCATATGAATCAACTTTACATCGCGCTTGATTTTCCGACCGAAACAGAAGTGTTTTCGTTCCTCGAACAGTTCAAAGAGACACGACCAGCCGTAAAAGTTGGGATGGAATTATTTTATGCTGCAGGTGGACCGTTCGTCCAAAAACTCGTCGAGCGTGGGCACGCTGTATTCCTCGATGTCAAAGTCCATGACATTCCAGAAACGGCGCGCCGGACGATGCGCATCATCGGGCAATTAGGTGTTGAATTGACGAACGTCCATGTTGCCGGTGGGAAAGAGATGATGATCGCGGCGCGAGAAGGACTTCGTGAAACGAATGCCGAGACACAACTAATCGGCGTGACGCAGTTGACATCGACGGATGAAGCGATGTTACGCGACTTAAAGATTGAAGGAGCGATGCCGGCAGTCGTTCGTGAGTATGCGCAACTGGCAGAAGCAGCCGGACTAGATGGTATCGTCTGTTCGGCGCTCGATCTTCCTGAACTAATCGAAGTTTGCCGAACGGACTTCCGTTTTGTCACACCAGGCATTCGTCCTTCTAGCAGTGAAGCAGATGATCAAAAGCGAGTCGCGACCGTTCTTGATGCGCGTCGAAATGGAGCGACGGATTTAGTAATTGGTCGCCCGATTACACGTGCCAAACATCCAGAACAGGTCTATCAGGCGTTACTCGAAGAATGGAAGGGGCAATTATCATGGTAAATCCAATTGCAAATGCATTACTCCGTATCAAAGCCGTCACGTTATCTCCAAACGATCCGTATACGTGGGCGAGTGGGCTCCGTTCTCCGATCTATTGCGATAATCGTTTGACACTTTCGTACCCAGAAGTCCGCTCCTTGATTGCCGATGCCCTCGCTGAGAAAGTGAAGGATTTAGGAATCGAAGTCGTTGCCGGAACAGCGACAGCAGGTATTCCTCACGCGGCATTCGTCGCGGAACGATTAGGGTTACCGATGGTCTACGTGCGTAGTGGCAGTAAGAAACATGGGAAAGGTAATCAAATCGAAGGTGTTATTCAACCAGGCCAACGCGTCGTCGTCATCGAAGACTTATTGTCAACGGGGATGTCTGCGATCGAGGCAGCGGAAGCACTCCAAGCAAAGGGAGCGAACGTCATTCGGATTCAAGCGATTTTCTCTTACGGGATGGAACGCTTGAAGAACAATCTCCGAGACGCGAAGATTGACGCGGATGCATTACTGACGTTCGAAGCGTTACTCGAAACGGCACAACAACAAGGGGATATCACGGTAGAAGAACAGGAACAATTGGCAGATTGGTCGAAGGACCCAGTTGCTTGGAGCGAACGTTTTACCGCAAACGTGTAAAAACAGATAGATTCCGTCGGACGACCTACGATTTCTAGTGCATGATTTGGTACACTATAGAAATAAAGGAGGTCGTCGACTATGGTGACGCATTATCGTGATTATGAACAATTCAAAATGGTCGTCCTCCCGTTTCTGCTTGAACGTCCAGATACGCATCAGTTGATTCTAGGTATATTGGAACGGGGAGATGAACCGCTCTTGATGGCAACGGCACAAGAAGGCGATCATCGTCTCGTCATATTGCAAACGATACCGGAGCAAGTCATCGTCGCAGGGGATATGTTCTCGCAAGAAGGGATTCGAAAGCTTGCGCGAATTCTGGATAGTCCAGGATTCGTCGGAGAACAGGTCATCTTAGCGCCGCTTTTACTCCCACATTCCATGTATGAGGTACATATGGAACAAGGGATGTATGCATTGACGAAGGTCGAGATGCCACATGTTCAGGAGAACGTCGTCTTCCGACCGGTTTTGAACGATGAAGGACAACAAGCCTTAGAATTTGCGTCCGGATTTTTATATGAGGTCGAAACGCGTCCATCTGATCGACAGCTTACGCAACTCCATCAGTCAATGACGCGACACATTCAGCAAGGAAGCTTGTTCGGATTGTTTAGTGGAAATACGCTCGTCGCGATGGCGGCAGCGACACGTCCCACGCAAACTGGGATTACGATTTCTTACGTCTATACGCCGAAAAAACTACGTGGGAATGGATATGCTTCTTATCTTGTCGCAAAACTATCTGAACACCTCCTACAGTCTTATCCGGTCGTGACGCTCTATACCGATTGGTCGAACCAGACAGCGAATAAAATCTATCAGCATGTCGGTTTCGAGTTAGTCGGACGATCCTTACATATCAAAAAACAAGAACGCTACCGGTGAACATGGCTGATGCTTTTTCAGTCAACGTTCAGGAATTAAAAAATAGAGTACGACAGCAGCCGACCGTCCTATTATCTAAGGACAGTCGGCTGTTTTGTGCCACGGCAAGTATTAGTTAAATTTAGCGATGATTTTACCACGGACGTGACGTTCAGATAGACGTTGTAATCCTTTGACGATGTCAGTTGCTGGAATCTCCTCTGTGACGAGTGGATCGAGTTCTTTCGCTGCGACGAGTTTTAATAATTCACTTGCCATATGACCGAGGTTTCGGATCGCACGGTCATCTTCGCTGGCATAAGCAGCCGCGAGTGCCACTTCATGGATCGAAGGGGAGAGCGTGAACGGCTTGACGACCGACTGATCGGGACCACCGGCGATGAAGGCGAGTTGCCCCGAGAAGGCAAGACGTCCGAGATCCGCTGTTGCTTCATCTCGACCGACCGTATTGAAAATCAAGTCAGCACCGCGACCGTTCGTCCAATCGCGAATGACATCCGTGACATTTTCTTTTTTGTAGTCGATGGCAAGATCGGCACCGAGTCGCTTGACCCACTCATGGTTTTCTGTCGAAGCAGTCGTCGCGACCTTAAGACCAAGGCGTTTCGCGAGTTGAATGCCGATGCCACCGACACCACCTGCACCAGCATGAATGAGGATCGTTTCTTTCCCTGTCGTGTTCATCTTCTGAACGATCGCTTCATAGGCAGTCATGCCTGCGCAAAGAATCGCAGCGGCTTCAGTGAATGAGATGTCTTCCGGAATCAGGGCGAGGGCACGCGTATCGACGAGTGCATATTCAGCAAAAGCACCATCGCGTTGCAGGTTCGTATGAATCGCTACACGATCGCCGATTTTCACTTCTGCGCCGGGTCCGATTTGTTCGACGACACCCGCTAGATCGACGCCCGGAATATGCGGGAACGTCCAAGCTGGATTGTTGGTCGCCTTATAGTCGACGGGATTCAGTGCGACCGTCTTGACGCGAATCAAGGCTTGTCCTTCTCCTGGCGTCGGCGTCTTGACCTCTTCGAATGTCCATTGATCAATCGCTGTACCTGAGTGATTTAACCATGCTTTCATGTTTAATAAGCTCCTTCCGAATAGGTAAGTTCATATGAGTGAGAGTAAATTTCGACGAGATTACCAAATGGATCCTCACAGTAGACCATTCGATACGGCTTGTCTCCCGGATAGTATTCGCGGATTGGCATCCGTTGTTTGCCGCCGTGGGCGACGATTTTTTCGACGAGTCCTTCGACGTCTGGATCTTGGATCGCATAATGGAAGATGCCTGTTTTCCAGAATTCGAAGTTATTTTCGGGTTGTTCATTGTTCGGGAACTCGAACAACTCGATTCCGATGCGGTCACCTGTCGCCATGTGAGCAATCCGGAACTTGTTCCATCCTGCACCAAAGACATCCGTACACATGACACCGATGGCAGAGTCATCTTCGAGGACATCAGATGGTTCCATGATGATATACCAACCCATCACCTCTTGATAAAAACGGACGGCTTCGTCGAGATTCGGTACAGAAAGACCGATGTGCGAAAAATTACGTGGATACGTCATGCTTAACACTCCTTTTGCAAAATGATTTACGCATACTCTAACTTACGCTACACTCGATTGCATAGTACGCACTTTGAAGTAACTACTCTGGAGGAGAGAACAACATGTCGACAGAACAATTTCCGGTCAATCGGGCGCTCGCCATCATCGGCGGAAAATGGCGTCCACAATTATATTGCACGTTAGAGAACGGTCAGAAACGTTTTTTAGAGTTACAACGTGCCATTCCCGGGATTTCTCGGAAAGTCTTGACGGATCAATTAAAAGAACTCGAACGTCTCGGAATGATTGAACGGATTGAGTATGATGAAGCCGTCTTACATGTCGAATACAAATTGACAGAAGCGGCATTTACACTGCAACCAGCCATGAAAGGTTTATGCGCATGGGGGGAAGGGAATCAATTATCCGAATCCTAATCGAGAGGCAGTGAATTAGATGAAGCTAACTTATCATGGACAGTCAACAGTAACGATTGAAACGAATGGTCACCATCTCGTCATCGATCCCTTCTTTAGCGGTAATGAAAAAGCGACGACGAATCCAGATGACGTCAAGGCAGATTTTATTTTGTTAACCCATGCCCATGCCGATCATATGCTTGATGCAGAGCGGATCGCGAAAGCAACGGGGGCGACGATCATCGCTACGCATGAGTTGGCAACGTATTTAAGCTTCAAAGGATTGAATGTCCACCCGATGAACCTTGGCGGACAGTTTGAATTCTCGTTTGGTAAAGTAAAGATGACACAGGCATTCCATTCATCAAGCATCATCGATGAAGAGAAACAAACCATTACGTATATGGGGATGCCGGCTGGATTCTTACTGACGATCGAAGGCAAAGAAATCTATCACGCAGGCGATACGGCACTGTTCGGGGATTTAGCCCTTTATGGCGCCCATCATGAAATCGATTTAGCCTTCTTACCGATCGGTGATAACTTCACGATGGGTCCGGATGATGCGTTGATCGCTGCAGATATGTTGCAAGCGAAAGCAGTCGTACCGATCCACTACGATACATTTGATTTAATCAAACAAGATGCGAACGCATTCTGTGAACAAATTGAAGCGCAAGGTCAAACTGGTCATTTACTTGCGATCGGCGAGTCACTCGAATTATAATCCGTTCTTAAGCAAAGGAGAGGAAACGTCAAGGTTCCTCTCCTTTTTGTCGATTATTCTTCTGGAATATCTGTAGTTCATCCGATGACGCTTCCTTCTTCCGCCCGATGGCGAAACAGTGAACTTCTTCTATGATAAGTAGGGGCTGTTGACAGCCGATTCAGATATTCGGAATAATGGTAGACATGAGATGGAGGGACTGACATGGAAGAGCATAACAGTAGGAGTGTGCGGAAACGAAAACAATCGTCGTTCACACGCTTAAAAAATAAACAAAAACAAAAGATGGATGCACGGTTGAACCGCATTGGAGAAAAAGGACCAGTGAAGCGACCGCTTTATTTGTACGGTGGTGTCGTTCTCGGACTTGTCGTCATCTATTCGATTACATTGCTCGTCTCAACGGAATTGTTATCGCGCGGCGAAACATTCAAGACGACGAATCGCTATAAGTCTCTCGCCATCGAGGCGCCGCACGCAACCGTACAATTCGTTCGAAGCACAGACGGAAACGTCCAAATCAAACTTGTCGATAGTGCATCGAGTGGAAAACGACTGAAAATCAGTACATCGACGAATACGGTAACGGTGACAGGACGAGATGGTTGGCTGTCTCGACTCGGCAATCGTCCGAGCGAAAAAACAGCAGACTATACGATTCAAGTGGGACTACCGAGTTATATGAACCGTGTCGATGTCGATGCTGGAACACTTAAAGGAATGGGCATCTACGCAAAAACAATCGAGATGAACGGAGAAGCGATGAGTCTCGATAAAGTAAAAGGTGATGAAATTACACTGAATGCATCACGTGCGATTTCCATCAAAGAGATGGATGCCGTCCATGCGCAAGTGACAGGTGAAAGTGTTTCTCTTGCGGAATATGTGGCGAAGTTGAGTCTCGACGTCACAACGATTGACGGCGCGACGAAGCTAAAACCAAATAAATCAGCCGGTACGATTACGATTGACACAGGAGGCGATATTAAAGCCTCTGACCGATATACGAAACAAAAGAATAAGGATGAGACAATTTATGAACTGTCGAAACAAGAAAAACCGGAAGTGACAGTCAATAGTGAAGTCGGGCAGGTGACGCTCGAGTGAAATTAAAGTTTCGGATTGGACTACGAACGGTCAAGACCGGTATCGCGGTAGCTCTTGCGCTTAGTATCTCCTGGTATGTGTTCGATATTTATTCGGGAATGGGGGCTGTCGCAGCAATTGTTGCGATGCAACCGACGATTCATCGGTCGTTTAAAATCGTCTTCAACCGGATTTTCGGAACAGTACTTGGATTAATGTGTGGTCTTGCGATTGTTGCGACACTTGGGGCGAATCCGCTGACGATTGGACTCGCCGTAATTGTCTCGCTCGTCCTTAATTCGATGATTGGAAGAACGGATATGTCGACGTTCGCGGCTTTTGCCATCGTGTTGATGTTCGAGAGTCCGACCGCCGACTACGTCCACTATGCCTTATCACGGTCGTTGCTGACTGTCGTCGGTGTATTATCTGCTGTCCTCATCAATTACATCGTCTTCCCACCACATTATGAGGATCGTTTACTCTTGCTTGTCAAAAAAACGACGCAACAGTTGATGGAAGATTGGCGGAGCCTTGTGCAAGATGATACGAGGTTGCTTGCCGTTCGGAAACAAATTCTCAAACATGAAGAAATGATGTTGATGCTTCAAGAAGATCAAAAATATCCATTGATGGCAAGCGGTCAAAGTGAAGCGTTCATCCGACTGAAGGAGCTTGTCGATCTTGAAGACAAGTTGCTCGTCTTGCTTGAAAGCATTGCCAGTCATCGGGATATCCCGATGACAGAAGAACAGGAAAAGACGCTCGGCCAGGAAATTGATTTCTTACTCAGCCATCATTACGATGTCATCTTCTCCCACGAACGAAAACAAGCGATGTTCTCATTCGATCAAGAATTAAGCGAGGCGAAGGATATCATCCATGGGCATTTGCTCGATTACCGGGAACAGTTAGAAAAAATGAAGTGAAGATGAAAAAGCGCTGTTTCTCCTAAGTGATATTTAGGAAAAACAGCGCTTTTTTGTGTAGCGTCATTGACGTAAGGATTGGACGACATCTGGATCAGGTGTGACGTAAAGTGTCGTTTGATCCGTATAGATGACGAAGCCGGGTTTTGCACCACTCGGTTTCTTGACATATCGTAACTCCGTAAAATCGACCGGGACTTGGCTCGATTCACGTGCTTTCGAGTAGTAGGCGGCAACAATCGCTGCTTCTTTTAACGTTGTCTCATCCGGTGCATCACTTTGAATGATGACGTGCGATCCTGGGATATCCTTCGTGTGTAACCACGTATCGGACCGACGTCCAAACTTGAACGTCGCGTAATCATTTTGTTTATTGTTCTTTCCGACGAAGAATGGAAGGCCGGTCGAAGAACGGTATGCTTCGAGTTGTGGGAGTTGCGGTTTCTTTTTCTTCTTTTGTCGTTCGCGCAGATAACCTTCTTCGACGAGTTCCTCGCGCATTTCCCGGATATCTTCCGGGGATGCGACGTCGAGTTGCGCAAGCAAACCTTCGAAGTACGCAATCTCGGCTTGGTTCTTCTCAAGCTGGCGCGCGACTTCGACTTTGGCGGTCTTTAATTTGTTATACCGTTTGTAATAACGCTGTGCGTTCTCGTTTGGCGAGAAGCGGGGATCAAGCGTGATCGTGATTTCAGCACCGTCTGGATCATAGTAATCGACGACGGTTGCTTCCTTCATCCCGCGTTCGAGCTGATAGAGATAAGTCGTCAGCAGTTCTCCTTTATGCTTCCATTCATCCATTCGTAACGTCGCTTCTAAATCTTTTTCGAGTTTTGAGCGCTTTAAGATATTCTTATCGTACTCACTCTTGATGAACCGTTCGAGATCGGCCGCTTGTTGTTTGACACGATCGCGGTTTGCTTTTTGATGGAAGAATGCGTCGAGGACTTGACCACTCGTCGCGAACGTCTTTTCGTCAATGATTGAACCTTCCGTTAAGCGGACCGGTGCAAAGCGTTCTTTGCCGCCTTCCATCCGTTGCAATACATAAGGACCGTTTAGTTCTTTTAAGACGTCCTGGAAAGCGGTAGCAAGATTCGTCCGGTTCGCAAGACCTGCCCGCGTGACGACTTCCTTAGCGATTTGTGGAGACAAACCGCTGAACAGACCAAGTAACTGGCGATCCAGTTTCCCAGCGTTCCAGTCGATTCGGTGGAGTGCCTTTTCGATATCTCCTGTGAGTGGATCCACTTTATCCTGTGCTGGTGGAAGTTGATAGGTCATCCCTGGCATGATCGTCCGGAATGTATTTTGACTGAGTGGTAAGTGTTTGATCGCATCGAGGATCTTATCTTGTCCATCGGTCAAAATGATGTTCGAGTGTCGTCCCATCAACTCGACATAGATTTTTTTCGCTTCCTCATCGCCAAGTTCGTTCCGGGAACGGACACGTAAGACAATGATTCGGTCGCGTTCGAGTTGTTCGATCGATTCGATGAATCCGCCTTCGACATGCTTGCGAAGCATCATACAGAAGAGTGGGGGTTCACTCGGGTTGCTGACCGCTTCCGACGTAATGTGCATCCGTGCATACATGGCATTCGCAGAGGCGAGCAACAATACGTTTTTTCGCTCGGCGCGGACCTGGAATACTAAATCCAATGTATATGGTTGGTATACCTTATTGATCCGTCCTCCAACGAGCGGTTGGAGTTCTTTGACGACGCGTGTCGTCATCAATCCGTCAAAAGCCATACGATTACCTTCTTTCTTGATTTCGTTCTCACTTTCTAAAGGTAACAGAAATGGCATCGTTATGGTATGATAAAGCAGTCGAGCTAAAAAAGATGACTTGCGAACTTCCCGTCTCTACTGCTAATATGAAACAATGTGAAGTTTGTGAGATGGAGGGGTTTTGAAGTGATTTTCAAAGAGCGTGGCTTATTACTCGTATTATCTGGTCCAAGTGGTGTCGGAAAGGGAACGGTCTGTCGTGCCTTGCGCGAAGATCAGGATAACGATCTGCATTACTCGGTATCCTGTACGACGCGCCAACCGCGTGAAGGAGAAGTAGATGGTGTCCACTATTTCTTTAAATCGCGTGAAGAATTCGAAGAGATGATTGCGAACAATCAACTCTTGGAATATGCTGAATTCGTAGGGAACTACTATGGAACACCTGTCGAATGGGTGAACCAGATCCTAGATGAAGGAAAAGACGTCATTCTCGAAATCGAAGTTCAAGGGGCCATGCAGGTCAAAGAACATTTTCCGGAAGCTGTCTTCTTATTCCTTGCACCTCCAAGCCTCCAAGAATTACGGAACCGCCTCGTAGGGCGTGGAACGGAATCGGAGGAAGTCATTAAGCAACGTCTTCTCGTCGCTAAGGAAGAGATCGAGATGATGGATGCCTATGACTATGTCGTGACGAACGACGAAATTCATAAAGCCTGTGACCGGATCCAAGCGATCGTCACAGCGGAACATTGCAGTCGGGAACGTGTCGCGTCCCTATATAAAAAAGCCATGGAGGTTAAGTGATATGTTATATCCATCAGTTGATAAGCTTCAAAAGAAAGTACCGTCGAAATATACAATCGTTACAGTTGCCGCTAAGCGTGCGCGTCAAATCCAAGACGGGAAACGCGTGAAAGTCACGAACCCAAAATCGCATAAACCGGTCGGGAAAGCTTTAGAAGAGCTTTATTTCGAAGAAGTATCCGTCACGAACCAACCGCAAGACTAATTTTGAAGCAGCCACTTGTCATCGTGGCTGTTTTTTTCAATAAGGAGGACACCTACATGTTAACCAACCGAAACATTCTACTGTGTGTCGGCGGTGGAATCGCTTCCTACAAATCAGCAGCACTCGCTTCAAAGCTTGTTCAAGCAGGCGCACACGTTCAAGTCGCGATGACGCGTAATGCGCAACAATTCGTCGGTAAGACGACGTTTGAAGCACTGACGCGAAAAGCGGTCTATGATGACGTCTTCATCGAGCATGATCCGTCAAAGATCGCCCATATCGATTTAGCGGACGAAGCGGACCTGATCGTCGTCGCACCAGCGACCGCGAATTTGATTGCAAAACTCGCGCACGGGATCGCGGATGATTTCATCACGACGACGATCCTTGCAGCGACATGTCCCGTCATCGTCGCTCCAGCGATGAATGTCAACATGCTCGAACATCCGGCGACAGTCCGCAACATCGAACAACTGAAGCAGGACGGTGTCCAGGTGATTGCACCGGGAGTCGGAAATCTCGCATGTGGTTGGGTCGGGAAAGGTCGTTTACCTGAACCGGAAGATTTAGTCGCAACACTCTCAACGTTCTTTGAAGAGAAGTATCTAGCCGGACGAAAAGTCTTGATCAGTGCGGGACCGACCGTGGAACGGATTGATCCGGTTCGTTACTTGACGAATGATTCTTCAGGAAAGACAGGAATTGCGCTAGCAGAAGCGGCAAGAGACGCAGGTGCCGATGTCACGCTCGTCCATGGACCACTTCGGATCGGATTACCGACCGGGATAACGACGATTGCTGTTGAATCGGGAGAAGAGATGCTCGAAGCCATGTTACGTGATTATGAGACGCAAGACATCGTCATCATGTCTGCTGCCGTAGCTGACTATCGACCGTCTATCCAATACGATCAGAAGCAAAAGAAAATCCACGGACCACTTCGAATTGAACTCGAAGAGACGACCGATATTCTGAAGACACTTGGTGAGCAGAAACAACATCAGTTATTAGTCGGATTTGCGGCTGAGACGACGGACGTCGAGACGTTCGCGAAACAAAAGCTCGTCCGAAAGAAAGCCGATTTCATTGTCGCGAATGATGTGTCACGATCTGATATCGGATTCGTCAGTGATGAAAATGAGGTCGTCGTTTTTGGGGAGAATGATTCCGTCACGCGATACGATCAACAATTGAAATCGACGCTCGCCAAATCGCTCATGCGCCAATTCGCGGAGGCATTGGCATGATAGCCGAAGTCATCGTTGACGTCGCAGCAGCAACGGTCGATCGTCCGTTCGATTATGCCGTGCCAGAACTTTGGCAAGAGCTGATCGTTCCCGGTATGCGCGTCGAAGTACCATTTGGTCCACGGGCGTTGCTTGGAATCGTCGTCGGAACGAAAGCTACCTCTGATCTGACGAACGTCAAATCGATCGTGCGTGTCTTAGATGAGACCCCGACCTATACACAGGAATTACTCGAGTTATCAGCGTATCTATCGGAAACGACTTTGTGTTTTCAGGCGACGGCATTGCTTGCGATGCTGCCGGCTGCCTTAAAGGTGAGTTATGATAAACTGGTCATAGTCGAGTCGGGCCCACTTCGGACATATCATGGTAAGAAAATGAGTCAATTACCAACGGAAGTGCAGCAAATCGTCTTAACAGCGGCGAAACAAGCTGACGTGACGCTTCAACCGGTCATCCGCGAGAAGAAGACGTCTAAGATCGATAAACGGATTCGTCTTCTAGAGGAGCAAGCAACTTTTACGAAACAAGCGAGCCAACAAGCGGCACTTTACTCGTATATTCAAGAATTTCCGGATGCGCTTTGGAGTGAAGTCAAGCAGGCAACGGGCGCAACGAGCGCGACGTTGAACGCTCTTGAGAAAAAGAGCATCATTCAAGTCGAGACGATCGATGTTCGGCGAAATCCTTATGAACATCTCGTCCAAGACATCTTTGTGCCGTCCTCTTTGACGGAAAAGCAACAGGAAGCTGTCTCGGCGATTACGGCTGAAGCTGAGACCGGAACATTTTTGTTACATGGCGTAACAGGAAGCGGTAAGACGGAAGTGTACCTTGAATCGATTCATGCACAACTCGAACGCGGTAGACAAGCGATCTTGCTCGTCCCAGAGATCAGTCTGACGCCGATGATGGTCAAACGGTTTAAACGCCGTTTCGGAGAACGGGTCGCTGTCTTGCATAGCGGTCTATCGCTCGGCGAAAAGTATGATGAGTGGCGCAAAATCGCCCAAGGCGAGGTCGATGTCGTCGTCGGTGCACGGTCTGCTGTGTTTGCGCCGCTGACGAACATCGGCATCATCATTCTCGATGAAGAACATGAAACAACTTATAAGCAGGAAGAGAATCCGCGCTATCATACGCGCGATGTCGCGAAGTGGCGGGCGGCCTATCATCGCTGTCCGGTTGTGCTCGGAAGTGCAACACCGTTACTCGAGACGTACGCCCGGGCACAAAAAGGGGTCTATCGTTACTTACCGCTTCGTGAACGATTTGGTGGGGAACTGCCTCCAGTTGACATCGTTGATATGCGTAAGGAACTCGAACGGGGCAATCGTACGCCGTTCAGCCTCGCGCTAGTCGAAGGCATCAAAGAACGCATCGAACGTGGGGAACAGACCGTCTTACTCCTGAACCGTCGCGGATATACGACCTTCGTCTTATGTCGGGATTGCGGGGAGACGCTACAATGTCCGCATTGTGCCGTCAATTTAACCTATCACCAACATGAAGATCGCTTGAAATGCCACTACTGTGGGTTTGAAGCCGCAATGCCGAAAACTTGTCCGTCCTGTGAATCGACGAAAATTCGTCAGTTCGGAACGGGTACGCAAAAGATTGAGGAAGAATTGGCACACTTGATTCCGGAGGCGCGAATCATCCGGATGGATCAGGATACGACGTCGCGTAAAGGTGCGCATGAGAAATTACTCGATGCCTTTGAACGCAAGGAAGGAAACATTCTGCTCGGAACACAGATGATCGCAAAAGGTCTCGACTTTCCGAACGTTACACTCGTCGGAGTGATTGCTGCCGATGCGACGCTTGGTATTCCGGATTTTCGAGCAAGTGAGCGCACGTTTCAGTTGATCACCCAAGTGTCCGGTCGTGCCGGACGGGGTCAACTCGCTGGTCAGTCAATTATCCAGACCTACAACCCGGAGCATTACGTCATTCAAACTGCCAAACAGCATGATTTCGAAACGTTTTATAAGCGAGAGATGCAATTGCGAAAGCTCGGTGGGCATCCACCATTTTGGTTCCTTGGTCTGATTACAGTTTCAGCAGCGCATCCGCTCGAAACACAAGCAGAAGCGCAGCAAATCGCTTCCGAGCTTCGTGCCTTTGAATCTGAGGATTTAGTCGTCAATGGACCGTTTGATGCACCACTCGCTCGACTCAAAAATATGTACCGGCAACAGGTCTTAATTAAACATAAAGGACAGGAGGATGTCCGGACACATCTTCGTGATATCTTATCCCGTCGTCAAAAATCAAAAACACAAGTCGCGATTGACTTGAATCCATTTGTATTCATGTGAGGTGTCTGTATGTATAAAGTAGTAGAAGTACCAAATGATGTATTACGACAGGTGTGTGAACCTGTCACGAAGTTTGATAAAAAACTCGGTAAAATGATCGACCGGATGTTCGATACGATGTACGAATATGACGGGGTTGGTTTAGCCGCACCGCAAATCAACCAGCCGATTCGTGTAGCCGTCGTTCATACCGATGATGAGACGGGACCAATCGAGCTGATCAATCCGGAAATCATCGAAGCGGATGGTTCGCAAATCGATGACGAAGGCTGCCTTAGCATGCCAGGCATCTTCGGACCGGTTGAACGGTTCGACCGAATCGTCGTCAAGTCTCAAGATCGTCTCGGGCGGACGGTTAAAATCAAAGCAAACGGCTTTTTTGCACGTGCCATCCAGCACGAGATGGATCATTTAGACGGTGTCCTGTTCACGGATAAACTCGTCCAGAAAGAAAAACCGCGCGTCGTCTTCATGGGGACACCTGAGTTTGCGGCAGGGACACTGCGTGAAGTGATCGATGCTGGGTATGACGTCGTCGGTGTCGTCTCACAACCAGATAAACCAGTCGGAAGAAAACGGGAAGTCAAACCGACGCCTGTAAAACTCGTCGCGATGGAACACGATATTCCTGTGTTGCAACCGAAACGAATTCGAGAGGATTATCAAGATGTTCTCGATTTAAAACCTGATCTCATCATCACCGCAGCTTACGGTCAGATCGTCCCGACAGCTATTTTGGAAGCACCACGTTTTGGGGCGATTAATGTCCACGCGTCACTCTTACCTAAATATCGTGGCGGTGCACCGATTCATCAAGCGATCATCGATGGAGAAAAAGAGACAGGTGTGACGATCATGTATATGGTCGATCGGCTAGACGCAGGTGATATGTTGTCAAAAATCATCGTTCCAATCGAAGAGAACGATACAGCCGGTTCGATGTTCGAGAAGTTAGCGGACGCAGGAGCGCGCCTGTTACTTGAAACGTTACCACGTCTGTTCGCAGGTGAATTGACACCGGAAGCACAAGTCGAGGAAGAAGCGACATTTGCGCCGAACATTTCACGTGAGCGGGAACGACTTGATTTTACGCTACCGGGTGAGACACTCTATGATCAAATTCGTGGGATGAATCCATTCCCGAGTACGTATACGATGCTTGGGAACGATCGATTAAAAGTCTTTTTCGCAACGAAAGTCTCAGGAACGGGACGACCGGGTGAAATCATCGCATTAGAAGCGGATGGTCCCGTCATCGCGACAGGTTCCGAAACAGCGTTGAAGCTGATCGACTTACAGCCGTCCGGCAAAAAACGGATGGACGGTGCTACGTTCATGCGTGGGATCGGTCAATCGCTTGAACTCGGACAACAAGTAGGTGAGAACGCATGAATGTACGTGACGCAGCAGTAACGACACTGATGAAAATTGGTCAAGGTGGTGCCTTCTCGACAATCACCGTCCACCAGATGCTTGAAAAGCGTGCTATCTCAGCAACAGATGTCGGCTTGTTCACGGAACTCGTTTACGGGACGCTCAGTCGTGAATTGACGCTTGATTATATTTTAGAACCATATTTAGCGAAACAGAAAAAACTTGATCCATTCATGCGCCCATTGTTACGAATGAGTGTCTATCAGTTGTTTTATCTCGATCGTGTACCGGATCATGCCGTCATTCATGAAGCCGTTGAAATTGCTAAAAAACGTGGGAAAGTCCATGTCTCGAAAGTCGTCAACGGAGTGCTACGGAATGTATTACGGGCGGGAATGCCTCATTTCGCTGAGATTGAGCCTGCTGCAAAACGAATCAGCATTGAAACGAGTCACCCGCAGTGGCTCGTCGAACGTTGGATCGAACTGTTTGGTTCGGAAGAAACGCTTCAGATCTGTCAATTGAATAACACACCGGCACCCGTCACGGTCCGCATCAATCGCACGAAAACGACGCGGGAGGAAGCAATCGAGCTTCTACTCGATCAAGGTGTGACGGCAAAACCATCTACGGTCGCGCCGGACGGTCTCGAAATCGAACGAGGAAGCGTCCAAAAAACGGATCTGATTGACCGTGGGTATCTTTCTCTTCAGGATGAGAGCTCAATGCTCGTCGCCCGTGCGCTTGGTGCAGAAGCATCCGATCATGTACTCGACAGCTGTGCCGCACCTGGTGGGAAAGCGATGCATATTGCTGAAGGTTTGACGACGGGTACACTACAGGCACTTGATCTTCATCCACATAAGATTAAATTGATTGAACAGCAGGCGACACGATTAGGTCTTACGACTGTTCAAGCAGAAGCGTTAGATGCCCGTAAAGCAGGGGAACGCTTCAAAGTAGAATCCTTTGACCGGATTCTTGTCGATGCACCTTGTTCAGGACTTGGTGTCATTCGGAGAAAACCGGATATCAAATGGACGAAACGTCCAGAACAACTCGAGCAACTCCCAAAAATTCAACGAGACATCTTGACATCTGTCTTACCACTCGTTAAAAAAGGTGGAATCTTCGTCTATTCGACTTGTACGATTGATCCGACCGAAAACGAGGAGCAGACAGCGTTCATTCTCGATCAGGGTTTTGACTTTGATGCATCTTTCGCGGAACGCATGCCAGAATCCGTGCGGCATCTAATCGGAGATCGAGCAGAACTCAAGTTGTTACCGACGACAGTCGGAACGGATGGCTTCTACATTGCCGCGTTTAAGAAACGAGAAGATTGATACGAACGGAGGACTGTCATGGAGTTAGCTCACCTTTCGACCACTGGGAAAGTCAGGACTAAAAATGAGGATACGGTATTACTCATCGGGAACGCTGAACGTGGTCTTGCCGTCGTTGCGGATGGTATGGGAGGTCACGCTGCTGGCGATATCGCAAGTGCGATCGTTCGCGAGGTATTTGAAGCATCCTTTTCCCTCATGCCAAATCGTCCGATGGAATTGTCCGAATGGATAGAACAACGCGTAGCCGAAGCGAATGCCCGGATTCTTCAGTTTTCAAAAGAAGAACAACTTGCGATCGTCGGAACGACCATTGCCTGTGTGTGCTGGGTCGAGGATTTGCTCGTCATCGGTCATGTTGGAGACAGTAGGGTCTATGCCCTTGAGGGTACGGCGTTAAAACAATTGACGGATGATCATTCTTACGTCAACATGTTACGACAAATGGGAGAGCTTTCGGACGAGGAAGTCGAAAATCATCCACGTAAAAATGTCATCACACGATCGGTCGGCTCGAACGAAACGGTCGAAGTCGACATTCAAGTAAGAGATGCTCCAGACTATGACCTCGTCCTTGTGTGTAGCGACGGGTTGACCGATGAAGTGCCAGATGATGTCATCGAACAAATCATCTTACGGGATGATCCGCTTGATGAGATCGTCGGACGATTGGTGAAAGAAGCGAATGCTCGAGGAGGCGCGGATAATATTACGATTGCCGCCATCCGGTTCAAAGAAAGAAAGAGGGTCTGAATATGCGATACGGAGATCGATTAAATGACCGCTACCGCATAGAACGGCTAGTTGGAAGTGGCGGGATGGCGAATGTCTATCAAGCCTATGATGAGATTTTAAAGCGTCATGTTGCCATTAAGATTTTACGGACTGAATTTTCGCATGACGAACAGTTCATTCGTCGATTCGAACGTGAAGCGCATGCTGCTACCAGCTTGAATCATCCAAACATCGTTGCCGTCTATGATGTAGGCGAAGAAGATGCCATCTATTACATCGTCATGGAGTATATCGATGGTATGACATTAAAGACATTTTGTGAAAATCAAGCATTACCTGTGCCGCAGGCCGTCGATATCATCGCTCAAATTTGTGATGCGATCGATCATGCCCATGCACACCGAATCATCCATCGCGATATCAAACCGCAAAACATGTTGATTCGAGAGGATGGTACCGTCAAAGTAACGGATTTCGGAATCGCTGTGGCGATGTCGAATGCGACTCTGACGCATACTATGTCCGTCCTTGGGTCTGTCCATTACTTCTCGCCAGAACAAGCAAAAGGTAAATTTGCCGATGAGAAGTCGGATATCTATTCGCTTGGTGCTGTCTTATACGAACTTGTGACAGGACAAGTACCGTTCGAGGGTGATTCACCGGTTGCAATCGCTTTGAAGCATCTGCAAGATACACCGCGTCGTCCATCCGTCTTGAATCCGAAAGTGCCACAAGCGCTTGAGAACTGTATCATGCAGGCGCTCGCAAAAGCACCGCATGACCGTCAGCAGTCCGTCGCAGCCTTTAAGGCAGATATGGTGACGGCGTTGTCTGACGAACGAGCAAGTGAAGGCATCCGAGGTGCAGAAGAGGATGAGATGGAAAAGACGATGGTCTTATCACCTGTACAAGTGCCAGAAGAATCAAAAGCGGAACCGGACACACCTGTCGTCACGACCGTTCAACCGAAACCGTCAGAAAAGAAAAAGAAAAAACGCTGGTGGGTCATCCTATTATTACTGGTATTACTCGGTGGAGCGGCTACGACGTTTGCGATGTGGCCGGATCCTACCGTTACGGTACCGTCCGTCGTCAAAACGGATGGAGATGAAGCGGAAACGAAGCTTGAGAAACTTGGATTTGTTGTCGAGACGACAGAACGAAACAGTGATACGGTCGATGAGGGAGACGTCATCAGTCAGACACCGCGTGAAAACGCACAGGTCAAGAAGGGCTCGACAGTCAACTTGGTCGTCTCTACCGGAAGTGCTCCGGTCGAAGTACCGGATGTGACAGATGACGCTGAAAAAGAGGCGATTGAGACGTTAAAAGAGGCTGGATTCGCTAAAGTCGAGGTCGAACGTGAAAAGTCGGATGAAATCGAGCGAGGTAATGTGATCCGGCAATCGATCTCGGCTGGTACGGAGGTCATCGCGAAAGAACAAACGATTACGATCACCGTCTCGGAAGGAACATCTTCCTTCGAGTTGAAGGATTTGACGAACTTATCGAGTGACGAAGCAAAAGCCTACCTGGACGAAAAAGGGCTCGATGGAACGTTCGAGCAAGAATTTTCTAGCGACGTGAAACTCGATCAAGTTATCCGTCAATTCCCACAAGCAGGGACTCAAGTCGAACCGAACGACTCCGTGACGGTCTTCATCTCAAAAGGTGAGGAAGAAAAAACGTTGACAGCGACGTTCCCTGAAAAGGTCGTCTATGACGCGGTCAGCGAGAACGAGGACGAGGAACCACCGAAACAAGTCATCCGGATTGAGACGGAAGATGCGAAAGGGAAGCGGACCGTCATCGAGGAATCAATTGACCAAGATGAGACATTCGACGTGCCGGTGACGATTGATCCGGGAGAAGAAGGCAAGATTACGATTTATAAAGACGATACGGTGTATCGTTCAAAAACCATCACGTACAATCAAGCAAAAGACGCACAGTGAATGTGATGAAAAAGGAGTGCATAGGATGACGGAACAACGCATCGAAGAGAATCGAGAAGGAACGATCATACGCCTGCAGGGTGGCTTTTATGATGTCATGACACCAGAAGGAGAGGTCCGTTCACGGGCAAGAGGGAATTTCCGAAAACGCGGCATCAGTCCAGTCGTTGGAGACGAAGTCGTTCTTCATATCGAAAGTGAGACCGGGTATATTCTCGAAGTGAAGGAGCGGGACAACTTTTTAGTACGCCCGCCTGTCGCGAATATCGATCAAGCGTTGCTTGTCGTCTCGGCTGCAGAACCTGATTTTTCAGCGCACTTGCTCGATCGTTTCCTCGTCTTGATCGAAGCGAAGGAAATCCAACCCGTCATCCTGTTAACGAAGATGGACTTGCTTGATGATGTCAAAGGTCCTGCAGTTAGAAAGGCAATTGCCGCTTACCGGAAGATTGGATATACGGTCATCGAGACATCCAGTGAGACGTTGTCGGGTGTTGAGCAAGTCCGTCCGTTACTGGCCGGGAAAACGAGTGTTCTTGCCGGACAATCTGGAGTTGGGAAAAGTTCGCTCTTGAACGCACTTGAACCAACACTCGACTTAGAGACGAGTGCGATTTCGAAATCACTCGGACGTGGGCGGCATACGACACGACACGTCACGTTGATGCCACTTGCCGAAGGCTTGATTGCTGATACACCAGGTTTCTCGAACCTTGATTTTCCATATGATATGGAAATCGAGGATGTACGGTGGAGTTTTCCTGAATTCGTGGCTGTACAGGACGAATGTAAGTATCGAGGATGTTTGCACTTGAATGAACCCGGATGTGCTGTCAAGGAAGCCGTCGAAGCACAAGAAATCATGTCCTCTCGTTATGAGAACTATGGTATGTTTATAGACGAAATCAAGAATCGAGCCCGGAGGTATTGAAGATGATTAAAATTGCACCATCTATCTTATCAGCAGATTTTGCGAATCTTGAGCGTGATGTCAAAGCAGTCGAGGCAGCAGGCGCGGACTATATCCATTTCGATGTCATGGATGGTCAGTTCGTACCGAATATCTCGTTTGGACTACCTGTGCTCAGCAGTTTACGTCAAAAGACGGATATGGTCCTTGATGTCCATTTAATGATTGACCAGCCAGAACGTTTCGTTGAAGATTTCGTTAAGGCAGGGGCAGATATCGTGACGTTCCACGTCGAAGCGACGAACCACGTCCACCGTGTTTTACAACAAATCAAGCTATCCGGTGCAAAAGCAGGGGTCGTCTTGAATCCTCACACGCCATTATCGACGATTGAACACGTCCTTGAGGATGTCGATATGGTCTTATTGATGACGGTCAATCCGGGCTTTGGTGGACAAGCCTTCATCGAGAATGTCATGCCAAAACTCGCATCACTTGCACAAATGAAAGCAGATCGTGATCTGACATTTGAAATCGAGATTGATGGTGGCGTCAACCCGGAAACAGCAAAACTTTGCATCGAAAACGGCGCGAACGTTCTTGTCGCGGGATCAGCAATCTACAATGCACCAGATTATGCGGAAGCGATCACTAGCATTCGTCAAGGGGCTGCCGTATAATAAGAACGAGAAAACGAAATATGATGACCGCAAGGGGTGTCGCTTGAAAAGCGGCTGAGAGGAGTCTTTTAGACTTTAACCCTTCGAACCTGTTCCGTTCAAACGGACGTAGGGATGTGGCGCACGCAGGCAGTACGGCGTTCGTCGTATTGCCTTTTTGCGTCCTCTCGTACAATGAAGGAGGAAATAGCATGAAACGGTTACAAATGATGATGGAAATTGCCATCTTCGCAAGTCTCGGGGTCGTCTTTGATTTACTGATTCCATTTAAAATGCCACAAGGCGGTTCAATCAGCTTAGCGATGTTACCGATCTTTGTCATGGCATTTCGCCACGGTGTCATCGGAGGTGTCGTCACAGGAGCGCTTGTTGGTACGATCCAACTGATGTTCGCCCCACAAGTCTTGACGATCGTCCAACCATTACTCGATTACACGATTGCATACGGTGTCGTCGGACTGAGCGGTCTGTTCGCCCGTCAGGTTAGACAAACTGCACGTAACGGACAAAAGAAACGTTTGATGGCGTTCGTTCTCCTTGCAACACTATTAGGCGCAGGACTCCGTTATATCTGTCATGTCATCAGCGGAATCGTGTTCTTCGCGAAATATGCAGAAGGTCCAGTCGTGCCATATTCATTAGTTTATAACGCGACATACATGGTACCATCTTATGTTTTATGCGGTGTCGTCGCGGGTCTCCTCTTTACAACTGCGCCACGTTTACTACGTTATTCAGCACGAGGCGTCTGAGATGCGGGCGATTCTCGTGTGCGCCGGTCCTCAAGAAGAAGTGCCTGATTTGCGGATGCTTTGTCAGTCTAGTGATTTCATCATTGGTGTCGATGGTGGTGTTCAGACTATTGAATTGTTTGGGCTGACATGCGACATGACGATCGGTGATTTTGATTCGCTTGGTTACGTACCTGAAGGAGCAATCGTTCATCCGGCTGAGAAAGATGAGACGGATCTCGAACTCGCCCTTCGTACAGTATCAGAGATGAAACGATTTGATGATACTATCATCGTCGGAGCAACAGGTGGACGACTCGACATGACCGTTCAAAATGTGTATTTATTGAAGCAATACCCTGAAGCGCGACTCGTCACGAAACGGGAAGAGGTGCGATATTTGGCAGTAGGATCGTATGCAGTCGAAGCCGAAATCTATCATTATCTTTCTTTCATTCCACTTGTGCCGTCAATCTTGAGTTTAGCTGGAGTCAAATATCCACTTGATATGCATCCTGTTCCGGTCGGAGGTTCCTTGACCGTCAGTAATGAATGGAGTACGTCAGAAGCGACAGTAGAGCTCCATCAAGGAGAACTATTGATGATGCGAACACTTAAGGAATAGAACAAGCATATGAAAAAAGGCCGTGGATGATACCGCGGCCTCTTTTCATATGGCATTATTCTTCGAGTTGGGAAGGGGCGACTCGAATGTCACTTTGAGCCGATAGGTGTTTTCCTTTAACGAACAGATGATAGCTTCCCCACATGACGAGGAAAAATGGAACACCGATGTATAAAGCAATTCGTTGATCCGCTTGAAACGCAAGACTGAAAAGGACAACGACATTAAGTGTCAACGATATCAACGGTAATGCTGGATAGAATGGCGTCTTGAACTTTAGTTCGGATAGATCATGTCCGTTTCGGATGAACTGACGGCGGAACGCAAGTTGCGAAGCGGAAATTGAAATCCAACCGACTTGAGCACCGAGTCCAGCTAAAGACAAGAGCCAGATAAAGACGGTATCCTCTGCGAAAAAAGCTGTCAGAAGAGATAACATCGCAAACATCATCGTAAAGAGTAAAGCGCGCATCGGCACACCACGGGCATTAACATAAGATAATTTCTTTGAAATCATCCCTTCTTGTGCCATTGCCCATAACATTCGGGTCGCGGCATACAATCCCGAGTTCCCGACGGATAATAGTGCTGTCAAGACGACGATGTTCATCAAGTCAGCGGCATACGGGATGCCGATCGCATCAAAGACCATGATGAATGGACTACTGACTCCGCCAGCCGTCTCATACGGAATCAATGCACCGACGATCGTGATCGATAAGACAAAGAAAATGAACGTGCGCCAAACTGTATTCCGGATAGCTTTTGGAATCGATTTTTCAGGCTTATCGGACTCCCCAGCCGCGACACCGATCAATTCGGTCCCCTGAAAAGCAAAGTTGACAGCAATCATCGTCGTCAAGACACCGAGAATTCCGTTCGGAAACCAACCGCTTGCCGTGAAGTTTGCAAACAATGAGGATGGACGATCTGCTTCCATCGGTAACCAGCCAAACCAAGCTGCGCCACCAAGAATGATGAAGAAAAGAATGGCGAGTACCTTTAAACTTGAGAACCAGAATTCCGCTTCCCCGAACGCTTTGGCGGAGACGGCGTTTAAACCGAATAACAAGACCGTAAAGACGGTACACCAGACAACGACCGGCACATTCGGAAACCAACGGTCCATCAAACTACCTGCAGCTGTGATTTCAAGTGCGACCGTCACAGCCCAGCCGAGCCAGTAAATCCAACCGACGGCAAAGCCGACCCCTGGTCCGATAAAGCGGGTCGTATAGGTCTGAAATGACCCCGAGACCGGCAGATAGACCGCTAATTCTCCAAGACATAACATCGTCAGATACATGATGGTCCCACCCACGATGTAACTGAGGACCGCCCCGAGAGGTCCTGCTTGTGAAATCGTTAATCCTGACCCTAAAAATAAGCCTGTTCCGATAATTCCACCGAGTGAAATCATGAACAGGTGTCGACTCGTCATCTCTCGTTTGAGTTGCATGATGACTTCCCCCAATTCTGACAAAATAAAGTACGTTCCTATTGTAAGCGTTTTCAATAAAAGCGACAATTAGTTTATGAGAAAAATAAATGAGGGCATAAAAAAACCGGAAGGGAAGATTCCCATCCGGTGGTTGCGCCTTATACGCGTTCGACTTTACCTGATTTAAGAGCTCGAGCTGAAACCCAAACCTTTTTTGGCTTACCGTCGACGAGGATACGTACTTTTTGTACGTTGACTCCCCAAGTACGTTTTGTTTTGTTCAATGCGTGTGAACGGTTGTTACCCGACTTTGGCGATTTCCCAGTAACGTAGCATTTACGTGCCATGCGTTCCGCCTCCTTTTATGTTGTTTTGCGTTCGTCCTAATAGACACTTTGCTATCTTAGCATGGTGTCAGGGCGGTTGCAACATAAAAAAAGTAGCTGACAAGAAAAAAACTTGACAGACAACCTCGAAATTTAAAATAATGGATGAGGATGATGGTAAAAGTTCATTTGACCGCTACTATTTTTCACTTATTCATTGTATAGTCAGTACGGCGACTTTTCAATAGTAGGTCCTTATAGTAGAATTATGAGAAGAATACAATATTCAAAGGGGGCTACTCAGGTGGCGATCGAGATGAAAACGACCTATGGAAAGATTGATGTAGATAATGATGTCGTCGCGCAACTTGCGGGCGGCGCAGCAATGGAATGTTTTGGTGTCGTTGGTATGGCATCCCAGTCTCAAATCAAGGATGGTCTTGCTGAACTCTTAAAACGTGAGAACTTTGCACGCGGTGTCATCGTTCGACAGGCTTCAGAGCAAGTTCATATCGATATGCATATTATCGTAAGTTATGGGACGAAAATCTCAGAGGTGGCGAACAACGTACAGAGTCGCGTGAAATACACGCTCAGTCAGGCACTAGGTCTTGACGTGACATCTGTGAACATCTTTGTCCAAGGAGTCCGCTTGACGAATGTCTAAGGCGGAAATAGAGGAGGAAACTTTAGTGAGTGTAGATCGTTTAACAGGAGCGCAGTTAGTCAAGATGATTCAAAATGGCGCGGCGAATCTTTATCAAAACGCAGATTTCGTCGATTCATTGAACGTCTTCCCTGTGCCAGATGGTGATACGGGAACGAACATGAATTTGACGATGACTTCAGGAGCAAAAGAAGCAGGTAAATCCACTTCGGATTCTGTATCGGAAGTCGCGAACGTCTTCGCACGTGGATTATTAATGGGGGCGCGCGGAAACTCTGGCGTCATCTTAAGTCAATTGTTCCGTGGATTCTCGAAATCAATCGAAGGCAAAACAACGATTGATACGAAGGAATTCGCAGATGCATTACAAAAAGGTGTCGATACAGCATACAAAGCAGTCATGAAACCGGTCGAAGGGACAATCTTGACAGTTGCCCGTGAAACAGCTGTCGCTGCTATCGCACAATCTGAGACGACGACGGATTTCTTAGAGTTGATGCGTCAACTCGTCGAAGCTTCGAAAGTATCGCTTGACGGTACACCAGAACTTCTTCCTGTATTAAAAGAAGTCGGCGTCGTTGACTCTGGTGGTCAAGGTCTCGTCTGTATCTATGAAGGATTCCTCGCGACACTCGAAGGAAAAGAACTTGATAAGCCACATGCGCCAGTCATGGAAGCACTCGTCGAAGCAGAGCATCATAAATCGGCTCAAAGCTTCATGTCGACAGAAGAGATCCATTACGGTTACTGTACGGAAATCATGGTTCGCTTCCAAGATGACAAGTTAGCAAATGCACCGTTCAGTGAAGAAGCATTCCGGAACGAATTATCGGAATTCGGTGATTCGTTGCTCGTCGTCGCGGACGAAGAGCTCCTTAAAGTTCACGTCCACGTCGAAACGCCAGGAGAAGTCATCACAAAAGGACAACGTTTCGGTGAGCTCGTTGCTGTTAAGATTGAAAATATGCGTCAACAACACTCGACGATCCTCGAAGAAGAGGGCGCGAACCAAGTCACTCCAGTCGTTGCACCGAAGGCAAAAGCAAAAGCGGCCCTTGTCACAGTCGCAATGGGTGAAGGTATCAGTGAACTCTTTAAATCACTCGGTGTCAGTGTCGTCATCGAAGGCGGACAAACGATGAACCCGTCAACGGAAGACATCGTCAAGGCGATCGAGGATGCACACGCTGAACATGTCTATGTTTATCCGAACAACTCGAACATCATCATGGCCGCTGAACAAGCAGCATCTGTTGCGAATTGTGGCGTAACCGTCGTGAAATCAAAGACAGTTCCACAAGGTTTGGCGGCGACGATCGTCTATAATCCGGAAGCGACTGTTGAAGAGAACGAAGCACATATGGAGCATGCGATCGCAGCTGTGAAGTCGGGTCAAGTCACTTATGCCGTACGTGATACGAATATTGATGGTGTTGAAATCAAGAAAGACGATCACATGGCGATTGCTGAAAAACAAATCGTTGCTACGGACACTTCGAGTCTTGGTGCTGTCAAGAAACTGGTCGATACACTCGTCACGGAGGACGACGAAATCGTCACGGTTCTTTACGGTGAAGGCGTGGCTTCGGAAGAGGTCGACGAACTCGTCGCGTACATCGAATCGGTCAATCCGGATGCTGAAGTGGAAGTCCACGACGGCAAACAACCACTTTATTCGTACATTTTAAGCGTCGAATAAAACCATCATACTGAAAAAGGGCGACTAGCCTTTTCACGAATCCCACCATCTGCGATAATAGAGGTGGGATTTCGTTTGTTTCATAGAAAGGGGAAAAGAAATGAAATATCGTAGCGTCTTTGACATCATCGGACCAGTCATGGTTGGTCCATCGAGCTCGCATACAGCAGGGGCTGCACGGATTGGATTGATGGCGGGTAAATTATTCGGGGAAACGCCTACTGTCATCCACATCACGTTTTACGGTTCATTCGCGGATACGTATCGTGGACATGGAACGGATGTCGCCATCATCGGCGGTGTTCTCGGATACGATACGTTTGACGATCGGATTCCACAATCGATCGATATCGCGAAGTCGAAAGGGATTGAGATTCATTTCGAGACGAGTGAAGCGTTGACGGATCATCCGAATACGGCTCGTGTCCATTTGACGAATGGAGTAGAAGAGTTTGAATTGGTTGGTATTTCAATTGGTGGGGGAACGATTGAAATCACAGAATTAAATGGTGTACCGCTTCGTTTGTCCGGTGGGGGACCGGCACTCGTCGTCTTGCACCATGACCGCTTTGGTGCGATTGCAGCCGTGACGAGCATTTTGGCTGATTACGAAATCAATATCGGGCATATGGAAGTGTCACGGCATGAAAAAGGAAAACAAGCACTTATGGCAATTGAGATTGATGACCGGATTACGGCAGAAGTGTTGGAAGAAATCGATCGGTTACCTCAAGTCGAGCGTGCCGTCATGATGGGAGAGTGAAGACATGTTTAAATCCGTGAAAGAACTCGTCGCCATCGCGACGGAACGCAATATTCCGATTTCGGAAGTCATGATCGAACAAGAGATGACGGTTCGTCATTTGGAGCGAGATGAAGTCTATGCGATGATGGAACGAAACCTACAAGTGATGGAAGAGGCGGTCGCTCGTTCACTTGATGGTGATGGTGTCCAATCGGTGACAGGACTGACCGGTGGGGATGCTGTCTTGCTTCAACGGTACCGTGCTTCGGGTAAAGGATTATCCGGTGATTTATTACTGGACGCCGTTAGTAAGGCAATCGGAACGAATGAAGTCAATGCTGCGATGGGAAAAATTTGTGCGACACCAACGGCTGGGAGTGCGGGTGTCGTGCCTGGTACACTATTTGCGGTCAAAGATCGATTAAACCCGACGCGTGAGCAGATGTTACGCTTCTTGTTTACATCTGGTGCATTCGGCTTTGTCGTCGCGAACAATGCGTCGATTTCCGGAGCGGCAGGTGGATGTCAAGCAGAAGTCGGTTCAGCGACAGCGATGGCAGCTGCTGCCATCGTTGAGATGGCAGGTGGGACACCGGATCAGTCAGCGCATGCTTTTGCGATCGCGCTGAAGAACATGCTTGGACTCGTCTGTGATCCTGTTGCAGGACTCGTCGAAGTGCCATGCGTGAAACGCAATGCGATGGGCGGGGCGAATGCTGTTGTCGCTGCCGACATGGCACTCGCTGGAATCACGTCACGGATTCCGTGTGATGAAGTCATCTCAGCCATGCATGAGATTGGTCAGATGATGCCGTCTGCGCTTCGCGAGACAGCAAAAGGTGGACTCGCGAATACACCGACAGGACGCTGGCTCGAAGCAAAAATCTTCGGAGAGTTATCGAATGAATCCATCACGTGACGTCAAGACATTAAAAGGTGTCGGACGGGATTTAGCGAAAAAACTAGAAGAGATGAATATTCTCACCGTTGCGGACGTGCTCGAGCACGTCCCGTTTCGTTATGACGACTTCGTGACGGGAAGTCTAACGGAAGCAATCCATGAGGATAAAGTCAAGTTCACGGGTCAAGTCCAGTCTGAACCACTTGTGCGCTATTACGGCAAAGGAAAGAATCGTTTGACGTTCCGTCTGCTCGTTGAAGAACGGTATAGTGTGACCGTAACGATGTTCAACCGGGCATTCTACAAAGACCAATTGCAACTCGGGGCAGAAGTGACGGTCAGTGGCAAGTGGGATTTACACCGGATGACGATCTCTGCGACGGAATTGCAATTCGGGGCAATCGAAGGCGAATTGACACCCGTTTACTCGCTCCGAGGTGACATGCGGATGAAGACGTTTCGACGCGTCGTCGACTTGGCGTTCAAGGAGACTGAGACATTAGCTGAACGAATCCCGGATAGCATCCGGAAGACGTATCGGTTGCAAGACCGGATGACGATGTTGAAGTCGCTTCATTTCCCAACGAATCGACAAGAGTTAACGGCTGCTCGTCGCAGTTATGTCTACGAGGAGTGCCTCTATTTCCAGCTGAAATTACAGGCGTTACGTCTTGGACGACGGAAAGGTCGAGGGATTGCTCTTCCCCTTCATGAAACGGATATTGCCAATTTCATCAAGAGCCTGCCGTTTCCGCTGACAGGTGCACAGCAACGTGTGACAAAAGAGATTCTAGACGACATCGGTCGCGGCGAACGAATGAATCGGTTGCTGCAAGGGGATGTCGGAAGCGGGAAGACCGTCATCGCTGCCATCGCCTTGTTCGCGACGGTTCGTGCCGGAAAACAAGGCGCCTTGATGGTGCCGACCGAAATTTTAGCGGAACAGCATGCAGCGTCGCTCGCCCCATTGCTTGAACCACTTGGGATCCGAGTCGGTCTACTGACGAGTTCCGTTAAAGGGAAAGCGCGTGCACACTTGCTCGAAGCCCTCGCAACAGGAGAGATCGACGTCTTGGTTGGAACACATGCGCTGATTCAAGACACTGTCCAGTTCAAGGCATTGCACCTCGTCATCACCGATGAACAACATCGCTTCGGTGTCGAACAACGGAAGCGTTTGCGCGCGAAAGCTGAACAGGCAGATGTATTATATATGACAGCGACACCGATTCCGCGTACGCTTGCGATATCGGTCTTTGGAGATATGGATGTTTCGATCATCGATGAGATGCCGGCGGGACGAAAGGAAATCGAGACCTACTGGGCGAAACCGCAACAGATGGAACGTGTTTTCGGGTTCGTCGAGAAAGAATTGTCGCAAGGTCGACAAGCCTACGTCATCACGCCATTGATCGAGGAATCCGAATCACTCGAAGTTCAAAATGCGATCGAATTACATGCGACATTGACCGAGCGGTTCAAGCCCTATCATGTCGGTTTGATGCATGGGCGCTTGACTTCTTCAGAAAAAGACGAGGTCATGCAGGCTTTTAAGGAGAATACTGTTCAAATCCTTGTTTCAACGACGGTCGTCGAGGTCGGCGTGAACGTTCCGAACGCGTCGATCATTGTCATTCATGATGCAGAACGCTTTGGTCTTGCGCAGTTACACCAATTAAGAGGGCGCGTCGGTCGAGGCGATGCCCAGTCTTACTGTATTCTAATCGCCGATCCCTCTTCCGATACGGGAAAAGAACGGATCAAGACAATGACGGAGACGAACGATGGCTTCAAGCTAGCGGAAAAGGATTTAAAACTGCGCGGAGCCGGAAATTTCTTCGGTACCGAACAAAGTGGATTACCGAGATTCGTCTTGACCGATCCGGCACTTGATATTCAAGTCATGGAAACGGCGCGGCAAGATGCAGTCCGATTACTGCGATCGGACGCCTTTTGGCAAGCGCCGGAATACGATGTCTTACGTGAATATATCGAACGGCAAGGGCTTCTTGAAGGAGAAAGAATCGAATAATACTTGAAAGTGAACAACAAGGGATATATACTACTGTTAGTACCAGGTAATAATAGTAGTCATCCTTCTTGTGGGAGGAACGTACATGCGGGTACCTAAAAAAGAGAGACAACAAGAATTATTACAGACGATCGAGCAAAATCCGTTCATCACGGATGAAGCGCTGGCGACACGATTCCATGTCAGTATCCAGACGATTCGTCTGGACCGGATGGAATTAAAGATTCCGGAATTACGGGAGCGAATTAAACATGTCGCGACTGAACGGCTGGATGATGTGCGTACGTTGACTGAAAATGAAGTCATTGGTGATATGATTGACCTGAAACTCGATACATCTGCCATCTCGATCCTTGAGGTTTTGCCGGAACATGCGTTTAGTCGAAATGCAATCGCCCGCGGACATATCTTGTTCGCACAGGCAAACTCGCTTGCGATTGCGCTCATCGATGATGAACTCGCGTTAACGACCCGTGCGAACGTTCAGTTCACACGCTCCGTCCACGTCGGAGAACGCGTCGTTGCGAAGGCATTCGTCAGTTCCCATCGCCAAGATGGACGTTCTGACATCACGGTAGAGAGTTATGTCGGTGAAGAATGTGTCTTTATCGGCGAATTCACAGTGTATCGAAGTAGTAAGGAGGAATCGAAATGATTTTAGCAGTTGACGCCATGGGGGGCGACCATGCACCCCGTGCCATCGTAGAAGGGGTCGTTGCCTATCTGGCAGAACGTCCAAACGACAACATCGATATCCGACTAGTCGGAGATGAGTTGAAGTTACGCTCATACACAATCGAGGATCCGCGCGTGACGATCGTCCACGCAGCATCCGTCATCACCGGAGAAGATGAACCGGTACGTGCCATTCGCCGCAAGAAAGATAGCTCACTCGTTGTGGCTGCAAACCTGGTGAAATCAGGAGAAGCAGATGCCTTGATTTCAGCAGGCAACACGGGAGCGCTCATGACTGCCGGATTGTTCGTCATCGGTCGGATCGAAGGAGTTGACCGTCCTGCACTGGCCCCGACTTTCCCGACACGTAATGGGAAGGGTGTCGTCATCTTAGATGTCGGCGCCAACCCGGATGCGAAGGCAGAGCATTTGCTCGATTATGCCATCATGGGGTCTGTCTACGCAGAACAAGTTCGCGGTATCACACGTCCTAAAGTCGGGCTCCTGAATATCGGATCAGAAGCCGGTAAAGGGAATGCATTGACGAAGGAAACGTATCCGCTACTTGAGACAGCACCGATTCATTTCGTTGGGAACGTCGAGGCGAGAGAAGCGATGAGCGGTGACGTCGATGTCATCGTCACGGAAGGTTTTGCTGGCAATACGTTACTTAAGAGTACTGAAGGGGCAGCCAGTATGATCATGGGTGTCATGAAAGAACAATTCATGAGCTCGTGGACATCAAAGCTCGCCGCTCTCGTACTGAAACCGAAGTTGAAAAAAATGAAGCAGTTGCTCGCCTATGAAGAATATGGCGGTGCCGGACTATTCGGTATTGCGGCTCCGGTCATCAAGGCGCATGGATCAAGTAATGCCTATGCATTCAGCAGAGCGCTCGTTCAAGCGGAAAAGATGGTCGAACAAGAAGTCGTTGCCAAAATCGTTCAGGCGAAAGCAACTGAAGCACGTTAAGAAGGAGTGAGACGAGATGGGGAAAACAGTTTGGATGTTTCCGGGACAAGGGTCACAGACGCCTGGAATGGGACAGACGCTCATCACGCAAGACGAGACACGCCAAGCACTCGCTGACCTCGGAACGCGAATTGGTCTGGATCTGACGACGCTGATGACGACAGGGACGAAGGATGAATTGAAAGCGACGGATATCGCTCAACCAGCCATCGTCGCACACAGTGCATTACTCGCACAGCAGTACGCAGCACAAGGACATACACCTGATTTCGTACTCGGACACAGTGTTGGAGAATATAGCGCGCTCGTCGCAGCTTCTGTCATCACACCGTCTGAAGCCGTCTATCTCGTCCGCGAACGCGGAAAACTCATGAATCAAGTCACGGGTGGAACGATGGCAGCAGTCATTGGCATGAATGATGTCGAGGCAGCCCATCACGCGGTTGAATCAATTGCGGCAACGGGAGAAATCGTTCAAATCGCCAACTACAACTGTCCTGGGCAATTCGTCATCTCTGGACAAATCGCGGCGGTCGAATCCGCTACAGCGAAGTTAAAAGAGCTCGGAGCAAAACGAGTCTTACCACTTGATGTCTCGGGTGCGTTCCATTCGTCGCTCATGACACCTTTCGCACCACGATTCGAAGATATTCTCGTCTCGTCACCGTTTAAAGCCGCGAAGACGAAATTCATCTCGAACGTCGACAGTGCATTTCACGATCAACCAGACGAATTGATTCGTTTGCTCGTTCAGCAACTCTATTCGCCGGTCCGGTTCGAATCATGCGTCGAGCGTCTCATCGAAGAGGGTGCGGATACGTTCATCGAGTTCGGTCCGTCATCTCCACTTAGCGGTCTCGTGAAACGAATCAAAAAAGATGCGAAAATCATCAGCATCACGACACTTGAGCAATTGGAAGCGGAGGGAATTCGTTGAGTAAAGTAGCACTCGTCACTGGCGCGTCACGCGGTATCGGAGCGGCCATCGCAAAGCGATTGGCAAAAGATGGTTTCCGTGTCGTCGTCAACTATGCAGGAAGCACGGACAAGGCGGAAGCTGTCGTCCGTGAAATCAAGGAGGCAGGCGGTGAAGCACTCGCGATTCAAGCGAATGTCGCTGAAGCGGATGCTGTCAAACAGATGATCAAACAAACGATTGATGCGTTCGGTCAACTGGATTGTGTCGTCAATAATGCCGGCATCACGCGCGATGGTTTACTGATGCGTATGAAGGAAGCAGACTTTGATGCCGTCGTCGATACGAACCTGAAAGGGGCATTCCTCGTCACACAAGCCGCGACACGTCCGTTGTTAAAGACAAGCGGTCGTATCATCAATATCGCATCAGTCGTCGGTATTTCTGGAAATCCAGGGCAAGCGAACTATGTCGCAGCGAAAGCGGGTCTGATCGGGCTGACGAAATCCGTCGCACGTGAACTCGCTAGTAAAGGCGTCACAGTCAATGCCATCTGTCCAGGCTTCATCGAGACGGACATGACGGATGAATTGACAGAAGAACAGCGGAACCTGTCACTCGGGCAAATTCCGTTGAAACGCTTCGGTCAAACCGACGATATCGCTTCACTCGTCAGTTTCATCGCTTCAGATGAAGCACGATACATCACAGGTCAAACTCTAGCCGTCGATGGCGGCATGACGATGTAACAGAACTAACGGAAGTACTTTGCCAAATCGGTAATCATCTTATATACTCAACTCATGGAGGGATTTTAAAATGACAAAAGAACAAATCTTAGTAGACGTACAAGAAGCAATCGCAGAAAAATTAGGAAAAGAACAAAGTGAAATCACACTTGATAAATCGTTCAAAGATGACCTCGGTGCTGACTCTCTCGAAGTCATGGAACTCGTCATGGACTTAGAAGACAAGTTCGAAATCACGATCGAAGATGAGCAAGCAGAAAACTTGAAGACTGTCGGCGATGTCGTCAACTACATCGAAACACAAGTCTGATCATTGAAGCTGACCCACCGCAATTTGCGGTGGGCTTTAGCTGTTTAGGAGGAACTATGACGAATCAAAAAGGACGTCGTGTCCGAAAAGGACCCTATGTAAAACGACGCAAGGATGCTCGGACGCTCGCTCAAATCGAGCAGAAATTCGAAGCGTTACAAGAGCGCCTGAATATCACGTTTTCTAATGTCGAGCTATTAAAACAAGCCTTCACGCACTCTTCGTTCGTCAATGAACAACGCGAGTCTGAAGGGGATAACGAACGCCTAGAATTTTTAGGGGACGCGGTCTTAGAGTTGACGGTGTCACGCTATCTATTCGAACACTACCCGGAACGTTCCGAGGGGGAATTAACGAAATTGCGAGCGGCAATCGTCTGTGAACCGTCACTCGTCCAATTTGCGAATCACTATCAGTTTTCCGATATGATTCTGTTAGGTAAGGGGGAAGAACTGACCGGTGGTCGGAATCGTCCAGCCTTACTTGCGGATGTCTTCGAATCCTTCATTGGCGCCTTGTATCTTGACCAAGGCATCGAAGCAGCCGAACGATTCCTCGCCGAAGCGGTTTTTCCGAAAGTGGCGACAGGATTTTTTGAAGAACAGACAGATTTCAAGAGTCAATTACAGGAAGCGATTCAACGTGTCGGCTTAGGTGTCATCGAGTATGAAATCATCGAGGAGCGCGGTCCGGCGCATAGTCGGGAATTCATCTCGCGTGTCCAAGTCGCGGATGAGCTGGAAGGGATCGGGACAGGCCGATCGAAAAAAGAGGCAGAACAACAGGCGGCAAAACAAGCCTTACTTGAATTAAAGAAACAGTTTTAAGCAACAAAAGGCCGACCATCTCTCAAACGCGTGAGAGATGATCGGCCTTTATCGTCTGAGGCTCGCTTGATTAGACGGTCTTGAGGGATTTCAGTTCGTCGACGATCGCGTCGACCTCTGCGAGTGATAACGAGTCTCGCATCATGACGAACTCATAAATCTCTTTTAAGTCCTCATTTTTTGAGCCATCGAACTGTTCTGCTTTAATGACCCCTTTGTTGATGATATTCAATTTATCTAAGATCGCTTCAATCATTTGTTCAATCGTCATCGTGTTATTCGCTCCTCTTCTTCTCGTTTCGCATGATACTACCTTAAAACCTATCATGTTGCTAGCGTTTCGGCTATGGTAAACTGAAAGAAATTCAAAAGAAATTTAAACATACGGGTGATCAAGATGTACTTAAAACGAATTGAAATTAATGGCTTCAAATCATTTGCCAGTCGAACTGAACTAGAATTCCTTCCGGGTGTCACGGCAGTCGTCGGACCGAACGGAAGTGGAAAATCAAATATATCGGATGCTGTCCGTTGGGTACTCGGAGAACAATCTGCGAAGTCACTACGTGGGGCGAAGATGGAAGATGTTATTTTTGCCGGCAGTCTGTCTGAACACCGGAAACAATTTGCCGAAGTGACGCTCGTCTTAGACAACGAGTCGGGAACGGTCGCGTTACCGTATCAGGAGATCAGTGTCACGCGGCGTGTCAGCCGCAATGGCGATAGCGATTATTTTTTAAATAAAAAACCATGTCGCCTGAAGGATGTCCTTGATCTGTTCATGGACACAGGCTTGTCGCGTGACGCCTTTGCGATCATCGGACAAGGGCGAGTTGAACAAGTCATTTCCGGAAAACCGGAAGAACGTCGTGCTGTCATCGAAGAAGCAGCAGGCGTCTTGAAGTATCGTCATCGCAAAAAGCAAGCCGAACGGAAATTAAATGATACGGAAGCGAATCTATCACGTGTCGATGATATTTTATATGAACTTGGTGGACGAATCGAGCCGTTACGTGAACAAGCGGCGCTCGCGAAAGAGTATCTCGTCGCTCGAGAACGGCATGATGTACTGGAACGTGGCATCTTGGCGCATGAAATCACGACGTATCAGACGGAGCTCGAAACACTGGCGCGTGATATCGCACAATGTGAAGAACGTCTTGCATCTCAAAAGACGACTCACGAAGAGACCGTCGTGTCCCGGGAGAAACAAGAAGCGACGCTTGAAGAAGAACGACAACAAGAAAACGCGTTGCAGGAGCAACTTCGACATGTCTCGACGCGACTTGTTGAGATCCAAGGTGCCCTTAACCTAGCAAAAGAACGTGAAAAACACGGTACCGAGACGAAAGAGCGACTCGAACAAGAGGTCGCGATCGTCGAAGAACGCGTCAAGGGACTGGAACTCGAACTAACCGCTTTACAGGAGCGTCAAGCAGAAGTCGATCAGGAAGCAAAACGGATTACGGCTGAGCGAGAACGAGCTGATCAAGCGCTGACACAAACCGATCGTGATTTTGATAAGGAAGCCGAAGCATTACGTTCGGAAGCCTTTGAAGTGGCGAGCCGATTAGCTGCGACGAATAATGCTTATAATCGGGCGAAGCAAGATCTCATGCAGGCAGAAGAACAACAACGTTCTTTTACGGCGGACAGCGGTACGAAACAATCGACCCGTCGTCAACTCGAGGAAGACGTCGCTCGACTAGAAGCGGACGTTGCTTCGATCCGGACAGAATTAGATCAAGCGATTGAGGAAGAGGCAACGGCACTCGCGGCGCGAGACGAACAACAACATGCGTTACGCCAAGTCGAACAGTCCGTTGCGGATTTAGAGCGACGTCGTCATAAGACGGAAGATCGGATTGAATTTCTTGAATCCGTCAAAGCCGACTATAGCGGTTATTTCGGTGCCGTTAAGACGATATTAAAACAACGAGATCAGTACCCAGGTATTCACGGAGCGGTCGCGGAGTTGATTTCGGTCCCTGCGCGATTTGAAGCGGCAATCGAGACGGCGCTTGGTGGGGCAATGCAAAATATCGTTGTTGATACCGATGCGACAGGACGTCGTCTAATCCAGGAACTGCGACGCTTAAATGCCGGTCGAGCGACGTTCATGCCGCTCGCCTCACTCCAAACACGTGAAGTCAACCGTTCGGTGCGAGAACAAGTCGGGGGGATGTCTGGATTCGTCGGGATCGCAAGTGATCTTGTGACGACAGACGAGACGCTGACGAAATTAAAGATGAACTTACTCGGTACGACACTCGTCGTCGAATCACTTGAACAAGCGAACCAAATTGCCCGTTCGACAGGACATCGCTATCGTCTCGTCACGCTCGAAGGAGATGTCGTCAACGTCGGTGGAACGATGACCGGCGGAAGTCGGAAAAAAGGCACACCATTGTTCAGTCAATCGCGCGAGCTCGACGAGTTAAAAGAGGGACTGACGCGAGGACAAGCGGTCATTCGGGAACAGATGCGCCGCTTGGAAGATCTAAGAGCGGCGATTCAGACGTTTGATGCTACTGCTCGGACGCGGACAGAAACGATTCAAGAATTACAAGGACAACTCGAGCAATCGCGGGATACGTTAGCAGATGCGAAGCGTCACCTCGCCGTCATGACGTCCGAATTATCGGTTGAAGATCGGCAGATGGCACGTGTGCTCGAACAAGAACAGGAAGCACGCCGTATCATCGAAATGTCAGAAGTCGAGATCGCGAAATGGACGGAACGTCAAACAGAGCTCAGACAAGCACTTGATCGTCTCAAGGATGCTCAAGCCCGTGGTGCCGTCACGATGGACGAACTGAAGAAGGAACAAGCAGAAGCAGTTCTTGAAGAGCGGACGATTCAAATGAAACAAGCGCAACTCACGCAAGAGATCGAGCGTCTGACGGAACAGGTCAGTCACGCGAAGCTTGAACGTGGTCATAAACGCCGTGACTTGCGTCATGTCCTTGAAGGATTCGATGAAGCGAAAATCGATGCCTTGCACGGCGAGCAGCGCGAACAGGAACAGGAACAACAACGGGTCGAGACCGAAATTGTCGCGATCGGGCAACGGATTCAAGTGCAGGCAGAATCCTTGCGCTTAATTCGAATTCGCGAAGCGAAGACGAAGGACGATCAACATACGACGAAACAGGCACTTGAACAACTACGACTCTCACAAGGGAAAACGAGTACACGCCTTGAGACAAGACAAGAAATGCTGGAAGAGATGGGATTACTGCTCGAGTTGATCGCTCCGCTCGATCAATCGTATGAAGAGGCGAAAGAGGAAATTCATCTGCTCAAGCGACAACTCGAAGAAATCGGCATCGTCAATATCGGTGCAATCGAAGAATTCGCGGAAGTCGATGAACGGTTTACGTTCCTATCGGCGCAACGAGACGATCTCGTCGCCGCTAAAACGGATCTCTATAGTGTCATTGAAGAGATGGACCGTGAAGTCATTCGATTGTTCCGACAAACGTATGATGCCGTCCGTGAGCATTTCCGAGAAACGTTCCGGGAGTTGTTCGGGGGTGGAGAAGCCGACCTTGTACTCGTCGATCCGACTGATCTACTGACGAGCGGAATCGATATCGTCGCGAAACCGCCAGGTAAAAAGCTACAAAATTTGTCGCTCTTGTCAGGTGGAGAGCGTGCCTTGACGGCGATCGCTCTCTTGTTCGCGATTCTAAAGACCCGTCCTGTCCCATTCTGTGTCCTCGATGAAGTCGAGGCGGCACTTGATGAAGCGAACGTTGCGCGATTCGGCGAATTCGTCCATCAGCTAGCGCGCGAGACACAGTTCGTCATCATCACTCATCGGAAAGGGACGATGGAGGCGGCAGACGTCTTGTACGGCGTCACGATGCAGCAAAACGGGATATCTGAAGTGTTATCCGTTAAACTAGAAGAGGCACGACGTACATTAAGTGAAGAACCAAAGGAGATTAAACAATGAGTTTCTTTAAAAAACTGAAAGACCGCTTGACGACTTCGACGCAAGAAGTCACGACGAAATTCACACAAGGACTGACGAAGACACGCGATGGACTAGCAAGTGCCGTCAATGATCTCGTCTATCGTTTCCGCGAAGTCGATGAGGATTTCTTCGAAGAATTAGAGGAAGTATTGATTCAAGCCGACGTCGGCGTGACGACGACAATGGATTTGGTCGAAGAGTTAAAGACAGAAGTTAAACGACGTAACGTCAAGGATCCAAAAGAAGTACGTGATGTCCTCGTTGAAGTCGTTGCGAAGATGTTAGTTGAAGAGGAAGAGACAGCACTTGATCTCGATCACGAGCTGAACGTCATTCTCTTCGTCGGTGTCAACGGGGTCGGGAAGACGACGACGATCGGGAAACTTGCGAATCGCTTGAAACAAGAAGGCAAGAGCGTCATGTTAGCAGCGGGTGATACGTTCCGTGCGGGTGCAATCGATCAACTGCAAGTCTGGGGCGAACGCTCCGGTGTACCGGTCATCCGTCAAGGAGAAGGATCGGATCCGGCCGCTGTTGTTTACGACGCTGTCCAAGCAGCTAAAGCACGTAAGGTCGATGTCCTGATTTGCGATACGGCAGGACGCCTTCAAAACAAGGTCAACCTGATGAACGAACTTGAAAAGGTCAAGCGTGTCATCGAACGTGAAATTCCAGGCGCTCCTCATGAAGTATTGCTGGCGCTTGACGCGACGACAGGACAAAACGCGATGGTGCAGGCGAAAGCCTTCAAACAAGCGACGAACGTCAGCGGGATCGTCTTGACGAAGCTTGATGGAACAGCAAAAGGTGGAATCGTCCTTGCGATCAAGAACGAATTGAACCTCCCGGTCAAGTTCGTTGGTCTTGGTGAAAAAATCGATGATTTACAACCGTTTGATGCAGAACAATTCGTTTATGGATTGTTCGGTGATGTCTTTGAAGAAAAAGAAAACGTTGACACGGAAGAAAGCGCAGAATAAGCGACGTTTCATGTAAAGAAAAAAACTTGACAACACACTGTGAGGGCTGTACTATACTATCTGTAAAGGAATTTCACTTAACATTGCGGAGGTGCTCGGATGACACTTGATAAAACGAACCGGATGAACTATCTGATTGACTTTTATCAGGAGCTTTTGACACCAAAACAACGGAATTACATGTCACTCTATTACTTAGATGACTTTTCCTTAGGTGAGATCGCCGATGAGTTTGAAGTCAGCCGACAAGCAGTCTACGACAACATAAAACGCACGGAAGCCATGCTCGAGCAGTATGAAGAACGACTATCCCTGTTCAAGAAACACGAACGGCGAAAGCAGTTACTCGATCAGCTGAAGCAATGCGACCTTCCGGGTGAAGCCCTAGTGATCATTGAGACATTGGAGCAATTAGAGTAGGAGGCATTCTTAATGGCATTCGAAGGATTATCGGAACGGCTTCAAGCCAGTCTCGCTAAAATGCGAGGTAAAGGTAAGATTTCTGAAGCAGACGTCAAAGAGATGATGCGCGAAGTTCGCTTAGCGCTACTTGAAGCCGACGTCAACTTCAAGGTCGTCAAACAATTCGTAAATGATGTAAAGGAACGTGCCGTCGGACAGGACGTCATGACATCTTTGACGCCAGGGCAACAAGTCGTCAAGATCGTCCATGATGAACTGACGAATCTGATGGGTGCGGAAGTGTCACCATTGACGCTTGCGAACCGTCCTCCGACCGTCATCATGATGACAGGTCTGCAAGGGGCAGGTAAAACAACGACAACGGGTAAGCTTGCCAATCATTTACGTAAAAAACATAATCGTAGTCCTTTGCTTGTTGCGGCGGATATTTATCGTCCGGCAGCAATCAAACAATTAGAGACACTCGGGAAACAATTGGAGTTGCCGGTCTTCTCAATGGGAGATCAGGTCAGTCCGCAAGAAATCGTTACCGGTGCACTCGATTATGCAAAAGAGCATCATCACGATATCGTGTTGATCGATACGGCAGGTCGTCTGCACGTCGATGAGGAACTAATGCAGGAACTCGTTGATGTTAAAGAGATCGCCAAACCGCATGAAATCTTCCTTGTCGTCGATTCGATGACGGGTCAGGACGCCGTCAATGTCGCAGAAAGCTTCAACGAGAAGCTTGGCGTGACGGGGGTTGTTCTGACGAAGCTCGACGGAGATACGCGAGGTGGTGCAGCACTCTCCATCAAGGCAGTCACCGGAGCACCGATTAAGTTCGTCGGTCTTGGAGAGAAGCTCGATGCCATCGAACCATTCTATCCCGAGCGGATGGCGTCTCGGATTCTAGGCATGGGAGACATGCTGACACTGATTGAAAAAGCAGAGTCACAAATGGACGCTACGCGTGCCAAAGAGTTAGAAAGCAAAATGCGCGATGCATCGTTTACATTCGATGATTTCATCGAGCAGTTGCAGCAAGTGAAACAGATGGGTCCACTCGACGAACTGTTGGGAATGATCCCTGGGGCAGGTAAAGGGAAGATGAAGGGGTTGAAAAACGCCCAAATCGATGAGAAGCAACTCGTGTATGTCGAAGCGATTATCCAATCGATGACGAAACGAGAGCGGACTGAACCTGAAATCTTGAATGCGAGTCGTCGGAAGCGGATTGCCCGTGGTAGCGGACGCAGTATCCAAGAAGTCAACCGTCTCATTAAACAGTTCGAAGACATGCGGAAAATGATGAAACAATTTTCCGGACAGATGGGCAAAGGGAAAAAGAAAGGCTTTGGCCTTCCATTCTTTTAAAAGTCTTTTCTCTTTTGCTGTAACGTTGTATACTAATGAAGTTGTCAATTTGACTAAACGAAAAAATCATCTATTATTTGGAGGGACTTACGAATGGCAGTTAAAATTCGTCTTAAGCGCATGGGCGCAAAAAAATCACCTTTCTACCGTGTGGTAGTAGCAGACTCACGTGCACCACGTGATGGTCGTTTCATCGAGCAAATCGGATACTACAATCCAGTTGCTAAACCAGAAGCAGAAGTTAAAATCAACGAAGAGCTAGCTCTTAAATGGCTCTCTGAAGGTGCTAAACCTTCGGACACAGTTCGTAACCTCTTCTCACAAGCTGGTATCATGGAGAAATTCCACAACGCGAAACTCGCGAAGTAAGACGTTAGGAGGTGAGCAAAAGCTTACCTCCTTTTTTTAATTCAAGAAAGGAAGTGAAATGAATGGAATGGTTGGAAATTGCGAAAATCGCCAATACACATGGTCTAAAAGGTGAATTAAAGTTACTCGCGAGCACGGACTTCCCGGAAGAACGCTTTAAAGTCGGAAAGGAAGTCTTCATTGGCTCTGAAGGTACGTATACACCGGTGACGATCAGTGGTTACCGAAAACACAAACAATTCATCATGGTGACGTTCAAAGGGATGCACCATATCAATGACGTCGAGAAGTATAAAGGATTGAAACTCTATGTCCACGCAGAAGATTTACAAGACTTAGACGAGCATGAATTTTACTATCATGAGATCATCGGTTGTACGGTTTATGACGGTGAAACGAAAATCGGAGTCATATCCGACATTCTTGAAACAGGCGCAAACGACGTCTGGACGATCAAACGCGATGGGAAAAAGGATGTCCTGATCCCGTATATCGAGCAAGTCGTTGCTTCCGTCGATGTCGAGCAAAAACGTATCCAGATCACACCGCTTCCAGGATTGATTGAAGAATGAACATCCGAGTGTTGACGCTGTTTCCGGAAATGTTTTCAGCGCTCGATCATTCAATCGTCAAACGAGCGCAAGATGATGAACGTGTCAGTCTTGAAACAATCAATTTTCGAGACTTCTCGACGAATCGTCATGGTAAAGTCGATGATTATCCGTATGGTGGGGGAGCAGGCATGCTGTTGACCCCTCAACCCGTCTTCGACGCGATGGCGAGTCTGCCGGAAGGAAAACGACGAATCATCGTCATGACACCGACCGGTAAACGTTTTTCGCAACGGATGGCAGAAGAGTGGGCACAAGAAGAAGAACTGGTCTTCCTATGTGGTCATTACGAAGGATTTGATCAGCGGATTCATGATCATCTTGTAACGGATGAGGTCTCGCTTGGGGACTTCGTCTTGACGGGAGGGGAACTGGCTGCGATGACAATGATTGACGCTGTCGTCCGCCTCTTACCGGATGTCCTCGGTGCATCTGCGAGTCATGAAGATGATTCCTTTTCGACGGGACTTCTTGAATATCCACACTATACACGTCCTGCTGAATATGCAGGATACCAGGTACCAGACGTCTTGTTATCAGGCAATCATGCGCGGATTGCAAAATGGCGACGGGAACAGTCATTAAAACGCACATTTGAGCGTCGTCCGGATCTGTTGACTGATGCTCCATTAACCGAGGATGATCGTCTTTATTTAGAATCGATTTCAGGATTGTCAAACGATTGAATCTATGATAAGTTAAAACATGTGGCAAAAGCCACCCATTAACGATGTTCCGCTGTCGGATGCTGAAAGCAAATGAAGATAAGAACATTGGTGAAAAAAGGAGAAATCATTCATGAACACACAACAATTGTTCCGTGAACTTACACAAGAACAAATCAAGTCAGACGTCCCTGCGTTCCGTCCTGGGGATACAGTCCGTGTACACGTTAAAGTCGTCGAGGGTACGCGTGAGCGTATTCAGCTCTTCGAAGGCGTAGTCATCAAACGTCACGGTGGCGGCATCAGTGAAACATTCACAGTCCGTAAAATTTCTTACGGAGTTGGCGTTGAGCGTGCTTTCCCGCTCCACTCACCACGTGTTGCACAAATCGAAGTTGTTCGCTACGGTAAAGTCCGTCGTGCGAAACTTTACTACCTCCGTAACCTTCGTGGTAAAGCGGCGCGTATTAAAGAAATTCGTCGTTAATCATGTGAAAAAGTGGCTTGTCTCCGGACAAGCTTCTTTTTTTTGTTGTTTATGCGTATACTAGTCCATAGGAAGAAATTGCGTTAATCAAGGGAGTGGAATTCGTGAAGGAGTTATTCAGTTGGGTAAAAGCGCTCGTCGTAGCGCTTGTCATCGCGTTCATCATTCGAACGTTCCTGTTCGTACCCGTCATCGTCGATGGGGAATCGATGATGCCGACCTTACACAATGCGGATCGGATGATCGTCAATAAGATTCCGTATTATTTTAATGAACCAGAAAGAGGCGATATCGTCGTCTTTCATGCAACGGAAACACGCGACTATATCAAACGAGTAATCGCTGTTCCAGGAGATACGATGTATTATAAAGACGATACGTTGTACGTCAACGATAAGAAAGTAGCTGAACCGTATTTAAAAGAGTACAAAGCTCAGATGAATGGTGTTCCATTGACGGAGGACTTTACACTTGAGGAACGGACAGGAAAAACGACTGTTCCAAAAGGGAAGGTATTCGTCATGGGAGATAATCGTCAAAATTCAAAAGATAGTCGTGATATCGGTTTTGTGGATGAGGATCAAATCGTCGGAACGACGAACTTCGTATTCTATCCATTCAATGATGTACGCTCTGTCGATTAAAACGAAAGAAGATGAGACGCTTACCGTGAAAAGTAAGTACCTCATCTTCTTTTCTTGTCTTAAGTTGCGTATACTAGAGAGTGGATGTTTTTTCAAGTATCGTATGATCAGCAAGAAGTCCAGGAATATATGAACGAGGTGAAGGATATGACGATTCAATGGTTCCCCGGTCACATGGCCAAAGCACGGCGGGAAGTTACAGAAAAATTAAAGTTGATCGATGTCGTGATCGAACTTGTCGATGCACGTCTTCCAATGTCGAGCCGTAACCCGATGGTCGAACAAATCACGGCAGGTAAGCCACGATTGATCGTCCTCAACAAAGCGGATATGGCGGACAAACGAGTGACAGAACAGTGGATGCACGCATTACGGGCAGATGGTGTTGATGTCGTCGCGGTCGACGCGAAGCACAATAAAGGATTGAATCAAATTCATGAAGGTGCTTTGCGACTAATGAAAGAAAAACATGCACGAATGCGGGAGAAAGGGCGGAATCCGAGTGCGATTCGTGCCTTGATCATCGGCATTCCAAACGTCGGGAAGTCGACACTCATCAATCGACTCGCCGGTCGGAACATCGCGATCACGGGTGACCGCCCAGGTGTGACGAAACGCCAGCAATGGATCAAGATGAAGACAGGTGAGATGGAATTACTCGATACACCAGGTATCCTCTGGCCGAAGTTCGACGATCAAGTCGTCGGGTATCGGTTGGCAGCGACAGGAGCGATCAAGGATGATATCTTAAACATCGACGATATCGCGCTGTTTGCCCTTCGTGAGCTAAAGACGCGTTATCCAGAGCAGTTACGTGAGCGTTATCGTCTCGACGAAGTATCAGGAGAAGCGGTTGATGTACTCGAAGCCATCGGTAAAAAGCGCGGATTCGTTTCAGGTGGCTACGTCGATTTCGAACGGACGAGTGAAATGCTTCTGCATGAACTACGGACGGAAAAGCTAGGGCGTGTGACGCTCGAAACAGTGGAAGAATGGGAAACGCATGCATAACGGACTTGGACATCCTTCGATGTCCAAGTTTTTTTCAAAGGAGCGAAACAGATGAAGATTACGGAATTAAAGGAACGTCTACACAACATCACGATCGAGGAGTTTTCACAATTGAAGCAGGAACTCGCATCGGACGCGCGAAAAGGGGTGCATACACTGTTTCGTCAGACAGAACGACGATTTGCCCTCGAAGAGCAACAACGGATCGATTTCAAGGAGCGGTTCACGTTCGAAGAACAGTATCATCAGCAAGGATATAGACGGATTGCCGGAGTGGATGAAGTGGGACGGGGACCGCTTGCTGGTCCAGTCGTCGCGGCAGCTGTCATCTTACCAGAAGGATTCTATCATCCAGGCCTAACGGATTCAAAACAAATGAGTAAAATACAACGACAAGCGGCATTTAAACACCTACAAGACGTTGCAGAGATTGCGGTCGGCATCATCGAACCAGCTGAAATTGACGAGATCAACATCTATCAAGCATCGAAACGGGCAATGCAAGTCGCGGTTCGTCAACTCAAACCTGATGCCTTGCTGGTTGATGCGATGACACTCGACGACGATACACCACAACTCTCTCTCATCAAAGGAGATGCGAGAAGTGTCTCCATCGCAGCAGCGAGCGTCGTCGCAAAAGAGACACGAGATGCGATGATGGAACAATACGCGATCGAGTATCCGGGATACGGATTTGAAACACACGCAGGTTACGGGACTGCGACGCATTTACAAGCGCTTGATACACTGGGCGTCACACCGATTCACCGAAAAACATTCCGTCCTGTCAAAGAACGTCTCTAGGAGGGATCGAGCATGCACATCGAACATCGTGCCTTACTACCATTTAAAATCATCGATCATGCGAACTTACCGTTACGGGAAGGCGCAAACATCGTCGGCAAAGTCTTAAAACTGTTGCCGGACGGATTAATGGAACTACAGGTCGGTCAACGCGTCTTGACGGCAGGGACGACGGCTGAACTAAAAGAAGGGAGCATGTATCGCTTTCAAGTCGTTTCAGCAGAAGGACAACCGGTCTTAAAAATCATCTCGACTGAGTCTGTCCCGCAAAAATCAGCATTACCCCAGTTACTCGATTCCTTTTTACAGCGCCAGACGGTACCGACTGCGGAAACACGGGAACTACTAAGGCAAATCGGTCAACCCGTGACGGAAGGAGAAGCGAAGCAGTTAAAACACGCTCTTACTGAACTCGTTCAATTGGCAAAGGGCGACGAGGCAGGTCGATCGCTTGATCGAAAGACGAGTGATCAAATTTTAGCGCAACAACTCGTTCAAGCAACAAATGAAGTAGGAAAAGGAGTATATTTATTTCAATTACCTCAATTCGGACCTTTCGAAGATGTTGATCTCATGATGGAAGCACCGTTCGAACGAACGTTTGATCCAAATCATGCCCGTATCGTCTTATACTTACAATTACCGACGCTTGGTGAGGTCGCAATTGATGTCTTGATCGTAGACCGGAACGTTTCGATTTCCGTCTTTCATCCAAACGCACACGTCAATACGTTCATGCAAGCCTATACGCCTCAGATTCAAGCACGACTCGAGGAACAGGGCTATGCGTTGACGCGATTCGATTGGGTCGAACAGACGAAAGAACGTGTACCACATGATATCTCGACGCGTAATGGAAGGGTGGATCTCCATATATGAAAAAAGCGATTGCTCTATCATACGAAGAACAAATGCATGCGCCGAAAGTCGTCGCTAAGGGATCAGAACACATCGCGGAACGGATTTTAGAAGAGGCATTAAAGCACGATATTCCGATCCGGCAGGACGAAACGCTGATGACGTTACTGGATGCAGTTCAAGTATCAGAACAGATCCCGGAAGAACTATACGGTGTCATTGCCGAATTATTCGCCTTTTTATATCGTCTTGATCAAGATGGAATTCTGAAAAAATAAAGCTTTCGGTCGATAACGATAGACAGCGCTTCCAATTTTAACTACAATGAAAGAGCCGAAACTAAAGGGGTTAAGGGGGATTTTTTCATGAATGTACATGAGTATCAGGCAAAAGAATTACTTCGTTCGTACGGGGTACCCGTACCAAACGGAATCGCAGCCTTCACCGTCGAAGAGGCGGTCGATGCATCAGAACAATTGTCAGGCCCGATTAAAGTCGTTAAAGCTCAAATTCACGCGGGGGGACGCGGTAAAGCAGGTGGCGTCAAGCTTGCGAAATCGCAAGAAGAAGTGAAGGAATATGCGACGGAGTTACTCGGCAAAACGCTCGTCACGCACCAAACAGGTCCCGAAGGAAAAGTCGTTCAACGTCTTCTCGTCGAAGAAGGCTGTGCGATTGATAAAGAATACTATCTTGGAATCGTACTTGATCGTGTGACAGGACGTGTCGTCATCATGGGATCAAGCGAAGGTGGTATGGACATCGAAGAGGTGGCGGAAGCGACACCGGAAAAAATCATTAAAGAAGTCGTCGATCCTGCAGTTGGTCTTCAAGGATTCCAAGCGCGTAAACTTGCGTTCGCAATGGGTGTTCCTGTGAAGCTCGTCAACAAGTTCGTCGGTATGGTCACGAAACTTTATAATTTCTTCGTCGACAAGGATTGTTCAATCGCAGAAATTAACCCACTCGTTACGACGAAGGATGGCGAAGTTCTCGCGCTGGACGCGAAGTTGAACTTCGACTCGAACGCATTATATCGTCATGCGGACATCGTGGCGTTACGTGATGAAACAGAAGAAGATCCACGCGAAGTCGAAGCATCGAAGAGTGATTTGAACTACATCGCGCTCGATGGAAATATCGGCTGCCTCGTCAATGGTGCTGGTCTTGCCATGGCAACGATGGATATCATCAAACACTTCAGTGGTGATCCTGCGAACTTCCTTGATGTCGGTGGTGGTGCGACGAAGGAGAAGGTAACAGAAGCCTTCAAACTGATCTTGTCGGATGAGAACGTTAAAGGGATTTTCGTTAACATTTTCGGTGGAATCATGAAATGTGACGTCATCGCAGAAGGTATCGTTGCGGCGACAAAAGAAGTCGGTCTCGAATTGCCGCTCGTCGTTCGTCTTGAAGGGACGAATGTTGATGCAGGAAAACAAATTCTCAAAGATTCAGGTCTAGCGATTACAGCAGCTACATCAATGGCAGACGGCGCAGAAAAAATTGCTGCGCTCGTGAAGTAAGGGGGAGCTAAAGATGAGTATTTGGGTGAACGAATCGACGAAAGTCATTATTCAAGGGATTACAGGTAATCAAGGGATGTTCCATGGTGAACAGATGATCGACTACGGAACAAACCTCGTAGGTGGTGTCACACCAGGAAAAGGCGGTACGGAAGTACTTGGTGGTGTTCCTGTCTTCGATACGGTCGCACAAGCGGTCGACAAAACAGGTGCGAACGCATCGATTATCTACGTGCCACCAGCATTCGCAGCAGATGCGATCATGGAAGCAGCAGATGCGAACATCGCATTGATCATCTGTATCACGGAAGGTATTCCAGTTCTTGATATGGTTAAAGTAAAACGTTACCTTGAGGGCAAGCCAGTTCGTCTTATCGGACCAAACTGCCCAGGCGTCATCACTCCAGGTGTCGCAAAACTTGGTATCATGCCAGGATACATCCATACACCGGGACATGTCGGAATCGTTTCGCGTTCTGGAACGTTGACGTATGAAGCTGTTCATCAATTGACGACGGCAGGCATCGGTCAATCGACAGCTGTCGGTATCGGGGGCGACCCAGTCAATGGAACAGACTTCATCGATACGCTAAAAGCGTTCAATGAAGATCCAGAAACAAAAGCCGTCATCATGTTAGGTGAAATCGGTGGAACAGCGGAAGAAGAAGCGGCTGAGTGGGTCAAAGCGAACATGACGAAGCCAGTCATCGGTTTCATCGGTGGTCAAACGGCTCCTGCCGGTAAACGGATGGGTCACGCAGGTGCGATCATTTCCGGCGGTAAAGGAACAGCTGCTGAAAAAATCAAGACACTCCGTGCAAACGGAATTGAAGTGGCAGAAACACCAGCTGTCATTGGTGAGACGTTAATCCGTGTCATCAAAGAAGCAGGGATCTATGACGAGTGCGTGACGAACAGCACAGTCAAATAAATCAAAAAAAGAGCTGTCCTGATCAAATCAGGACGGCTTTCTTCTATATAAATAAGAAGCTTAAAGAAGGAGCGTTGATCTCATGAATCGAGAACTGTATGTCCGCTTCGCCATGTGTCAGGTACCGTATCCGATTGTTCAATTGATTGAACGGTTCGGAATCGTTCTAAGTCATGAATTGCCTGTTTCAAATCGGCTTCGAAAACGATATGAACAGGCACTGCAACTTGATCGGATCGAAGAGTCGATTCTAGTCAAAGGAGATCCACTATTTCCAACCGTACTACTGACGATTCCTCAACCTATCTATGCCCTCTTTTACCGCGGTGATCCGTCCCACCTAACTCTTCCACGCATCAGTATCATCGGTAGTCGAACTCCCTCACCGCAACACCTTTCCCGCATGCATTTTCTACAACCCTTCTTTCATCCAGATCTCGCCACCGTTTCCGGAGGCGCATATGGCATCGATGCCCTCGTCCATCGTCTATCCTTAAAACATCAACAGACAACAATTGCGGTTCTGGCCGGCGGACTTGATCGTCTATATCCTACTTCCCATGCTGCTCTTTTTGAACGTATCTTCTCGAATGGTCTTCTTCTCTCCGAATATCCACCTGGCACACCCATTCAAAAATTTCAATTTCTAGAACGAAATCGGATTATTGCCGGCTTGTCCTCGTCGTTGATCATCGTCGAGGCAGCAAAACGAAGTGGTACGATGAACACAGCAAGTCATGCGCTCGATCAAGGAAAAGATGTCTATTGTTTACCGGGGTGTCCGACTGAAACGTTCTTTGCCGGAACGAATCAATTGATCGCAGAAGGAGCGATTCCACTCCTTGATCCGGAAGAAGTTTCAAAAACTATTCGGCTGAACGTTGACAAATGGGAATCGAGACTACTATGATAAGTGAGATTAAAATACGGAGTACGCCTCTAATAGGGAGCGATTGCAATGGCAAAATATCTAGTAATCGTCGAGTCACCCGCTAAGGCAAAAACCATTAAACGTTATCTCGGATCCAACTATACCGTGAAAGCGTCGATGGGGCACGTCATTGACTTGCCGAAAAGCCAAATGGGAGTCGACGTCGAACATGACTATGAACCGAAATATATCACGATCCGTGGTAAAGGTCCGGTCTTAAAAGAACTCAAGACAGCTGCGAAAAAAGCACAAAAAATCTATCTCGCAGCCGACCCCGACCGTGAAGGGGAAGCGATCGCATGGCATTTAGCCAAAGCATTAGGCGTTGATGAATCAACAGAGTGCCGCGTCGTCTTCAATGAAATCACGAAAGATGCCATCAAGGATTCGTTCAAGCGACCACGCAAGCTCAATTATGATCTTGTGGATGCACAGCAAGCACGTCGTATCTTGGACCGCCTTGTTGGTTATAGCATGAGTCCGTTATTATGGAAGAAGATCAAAAAAGGTTTATCTGCAGGACGTGTACAATCGGTTGCCGTTAAGATGATTATCGACCGGGAACAAGAAATCAATGCGTTCATGCCAGAAGAATACTGGACAATCAAACTCGAACTCGATGCAAACGGTGAAAAGCTCGAAGCAAACTTCTACGGAGTCGATGGTAAGAAACGTGAACTTCATTCGCAAGAAGAAGTCGATCAAATCTTGAATCAACTCTCAGAAGACTTCACAGTTGATTCCGTCACGAAAAAAGAGCGGAAACGGAATCCAGCGTTACCGTTTACGACTAGTTCTTTGCAACAGGAAGCAGCACGTAAACTAAATTTCCGAGCGAAGAAGACAATGATGATCGCACAACAGCTATACGAAGGAATCGAGATCGGAAAAGAAGGTACGGTCGGTTTGATCACGTATATGCGTACCGATTCAACACGGACGTCTGAATCGGCGAACCTCGAAGCACACGGGTTCATCGAGCAGGCGTATGGAAAAGAATACATCGCAAGTGAAAAACGCAAAGAAAAGAAATCAGCGAACTCACAGGATGCGCACGAAGCGGTTCGCCCGACTTCGACAATGCGTGAGCCACAACTCGTTAAATCGTATCTATCGCGTGACCAATTCCGTTTATATAAACTGATCTGGGAACGATTCGTCGCAAGTCAGATGGCGCCAGCAATTCTCGATACCGTCAAAATTGACCTTGTCTCGAACGATGTTATGTTCCGTGCGAACGGATCAACTGTTAAATTCCCAGGCTTCATGAAGGTTTACATCGAAGATACCGATGATGAGGCCGTCACAGACGTCAAGGAAGGACTACTTCCTCCACTTGATGAAGGGGAAGAGTTGAAACGATCAGCGATCGAACCGAAACAACACTTTACTCAACCACCACCACGTTATACGGAAGCACGTCTTGTCCGGGCGATGGAAGAACTCGGAATTGGTCGTCCGTCGACGTATGCGCCGACACTTGATACGATCCAAAAACGGGGTTATGTGACACTCGAGGAGAAAAAGTTTTTACCAACGGAACTCGGTGAACTCGTCATCGATATGATCAGCGACTATTTCCAGGAGTTCATCACCGTCCAGTTCACGGCAGACATGGAAGCTTTACTCGATGCGATCGAAAAAGGCGACATGCAGTGGACGGAAGTCGTCGATCCAATCTATAAATCCTTTGCGAAACGTCTGACACGAGCAGAAGCAGAGATCGAGAAGATTGAAATCAAAGATGAACCGGCTGGAGAAGATTGTGAAGTCTGTGGTCATCCGATGGTCATCAAGATGGGACGTTATGGTAAGTTCATGGCGTGCTCGAACTTCCCAGAGTGTCGTAACACGAAACCGATCCAAGTCGAGATTGGTGTGAAGTGTCCGACATGTGGAACGGGCGACATCGTCGAACGTCGTAGTAAAAAAGGACGTTTGTTCTACGGTTGTTCGAACTATCCGGAGTGTGAGTTCGTCTCATGGGATAAACCGGTCGAAGAACCATGTCCGGTATGTAGCAGTATGATGGTACAAAAGAAAATCAAGAACGGTGTGAAAGTAGAATGTACATCTTGTGGACATCATGAAACACGCATCGATCAGGAGCAAGAGGAGGAATGACCGTTGAAACGTGTAACGGTAATCGGCGCGGGACTTGCAGGTTCTGAAGCAGCATGGCAACTTGCAAAACGCGGCGTACAAGTAGATTTATATGAAATGCGGCCAGTCAAACAGACACCCGCACACCATACAGACCAATTCGCAGAACTCGTCTGTTCGAACTCACTTCGAGCAAATCAGTTGACGAATGCAGTCGGTGTATTAAAGGAAGAGATGCGTCAGCTCGATTCCTTGATCATGAAAGCGGCAGACTTAGCGAGCGTTCCAGCAGGTGGAGCACTTGCTGTCGATCGGCATGACTTCGCAGGATATGTGACGGAAACGTTGAAAAACCATCCGAACGTTACTGTCCATCATGAAGAAATCGAAGCGATTCCAGATGGTCCGACGATCGTCGCGACAGGTCCGTTGACGAGTGCGGCCTTATCGGAATCACTTAAACAATTCACAGGTGAAGATTACCTATACTTCTTCGATGCAGCGGCACCGATTCTCGATGGAGACACGATTGATCGTGAGAAGGTTTATCTGAAATCACGATATGATAAAGGCGAAGCTGCCTACTTGAATTGTCCAATGACGGAAGAAGAATTCCAACTCTTCTATGATGAGCTGATCAATGCGGAAGTCGTTCCACTGAAGGAATTTGAAAAAGAGATTTACTTCGAGGGCTGTATGCCTTTTGAAGTTCTCGCTTCTCGCGGACCGAAAACACTCTTGTTCGGACCAATGAAGCCAGTCGGACTGGAAGATCCGAAGACAGGCAAACGACCATATGCTGTCGTTCAATTGCGTCAGGATAACTCAGCTGGAACATTGTTCAACCTTGTCGGCTTCCAGACACATTTGAAATGGGGCGAACAAAAGCGGATCATTCGTTTAATTCCAGGTCTTGAAAATGCAGAAATCGTCCGTTATGGTGTCATGCATCGTAACACGTTCGTCAACTCACCGAACTTGTTGAAACCGACGTATCAGACACGTACGCGTGACGATTTGTTCTTTGCTGGTCAAATGACAGGGGTCGAAGGATACGTCGAGTCAGCAGCATCCGGTTTGACGGCAGGAATCAATGCGGCACGTCTCGTCAATGAGGCGGAACCGGTAACATTCCCGCAGGAAACGATGATGGGTGCGATGTCGCACTATATCACGACGACGGAAGGGAAGAACTTCCAGCCAATGAATGCCAACTTCGGATTGGTACCAGCACTCGTCGGTCATCCGGTTCGGATGAAAAAACCTGAGAAGTATGCGCTCTACGCAGAGCGAGCACTTGAAGCAATCAAAGATTTCACGGATATGTGATTGTTGATGGGGAGAAAGGCGTGATTCAGCGCTCTTTCTCCCCATTTCTTAATTTGTCACAAAAGCGCGATAATTTCGTTAATTTTTCGGTTTTTGGTCTATTGTCAGACTACTTGGTCTGTGCTATGCTAAGGGCGATTCGAGAATGAAATGGTCAGAAGGGGGCGCATTCATGGGGATAGACACTGCTTTTGAGCGACTGCTAGAAGATTTCATGCGGTATGTTCATATTGAACGTCAATTATCTCCGAATACAGGTCGCTCTTATGATCAAACACTTCGACAATACGCCGCTTTTTGCCGCGATCATCAATTACGATCGATTGAATTGGCAAGTGCACGGCGTTATTTGTATGCTCTTTACGATCAGGAGCTGGCGCGGGCGACGATTGCACAAAAAGTTTCCTGCCTCAAACAATTTGGTCGTTTTTTGACACGTGACACCGATGAACCTAATCCATTTGATGGATTAAAAGCACCAAAACGACAACAAGGACTTCCGACATTCCTTGTCCCAACGGAATATGAACGTTTCCTCGATGCATTTCGATCGAGTGATACGCTTGGTAACCGGAATGTCGCGTTAGTGGAACTTTTATATGCGACGGGTATGCGAGTCAGCGAGGTCGTTCAACTGGATCTTCGTGATCTCGCAACTGATCATTCCTACGTCCACGTGTATGGAAAAGGTGGGAAAGAGCGCATTGCGCCAATTGGAACCTTTGCGAAAGATGCATTAGAACTGTACTTACCATCACGAGATCCAATCGCAGGTCATGAGCAAGCGTTGTTCTTGTCTCATTCAGGGCGTCGATTGACGACGGATGCGATTCGGAAAATCATGAAAAAAGGGGAACAACTCGTTGGGAAACATGTGACACCCCATGCGCTTCGTCATAGTTTCGCGACGGATCTGCTAGAAAGAGGAGCCGATTTGCGAGCGGTCCAGGAGCTACTTGGACATGCATCTCTTTCGACGACCGGTCAGTATACACACGTAACAACGGAACGATTACGACATGTTTATCAACAAGCACATCCTCGTGCCTAAGGGAGGAAACATTGATGTTTCATGCAACGACGATTTTTGCGATTCAACATAACGGACAATCCGCGATGAGTGGAGACGGACAGGTGACTTTCGGAAACCAGGTCATCATGAAGAAAAGTGCGAAAAAAGTACGGCGCCTCTATGGTGGCAAAGTCATTGCCGGATTTGCTGGAAGTGTCGCGGACGCGTTTACACTCTTTGAAAAATTCGAAGCGAAGCTTGAAATGTATAACGGGAACTTACAACGGGCAGCTGTTGAACTGGCGAAGGAATGGCGAGGCGATAAGATGTTGCGTCAACTAGAAGCACTCTTACTCGTCATGGATGGAACACATCTGTTACTTGTATCCGGAAACGGAGAAGTCATCGAGCCGGATGACGGCATTCTTGCGATCGGTTCAGGTGGTAATTATGCGCTGGCTGCAGGTCGCGCGTTAGCTCGACACGCAAGTCATCTCACGGCAGAAGAAATCGCTCGTGCGGCGCTTGAGACGGCTGGAGAACTCTGTGTCTTTACGAACGATCAAATCATCTTAGAAACGATCGGAGGCAATGACCATGCATGAATTGACGCCAAGACAAATCGTCGAGAAGTTGAATGAACATGTCATCGGACAAGCTGATGCTAAACGTGCGGTGGCGATCGCTTTACGTAATCGATACCGTCGACAATTACTCGATGTATCGATGCGGGATGAAGTCACGCCAAAGAATATCCTGATGATCGGACCTACCGGTGTCGGAAAAACAGAGATTGCGCGACGTCTCGCGAAACTCGTCCGAGCGCCGTTCGTTAAAATCGAAGCGACGAAATTCACGGAAGTAGGATATGTCGGTCGCGATGTAGAATCGATGGTGCGAGATCTTGTGGAAGCGTCTCTACGTCTAGTCAAAGATGAGAAAAAAGAAGCGCTTAAAGATCGGGCGGAGGCAGTGGCGAACGAACGAATCGTTGATGCGTTGTCTGGCAAAAAAGCGTCAACTGGTCTCGGTGGTGGTACGAATCCGTTTGAGATGTTGTTCGGTGGGAACCAGAAGCAGCAAGAGCCAGATACATCGGAAGCGACAGCTGATCGTTCGCTACTCCGTCAGCAATTGCTGACAGGTCAACTCGAAGATCGAATGATCGAGGTCGATGTTGAAGAACGTCAAGTTGATTTATTCTCCGGACAACAAGGCATGGAGGGGCTCGCAAATCTTCAGGATATGCTTGGACAAGTCATGCCGAAGAAAACGAAGAAGCGCCAGCTTACTGTTAAGGAAGCACGTCCGATTTTGACAGCAGAAGAAGCGGAACGATTGCTTGACTTAAATGAAGTTCATGACGAAGCGGTCCGCCGTGCAGAACAAATGGGCATCATTTTCGTTGATGAGATTGATAAGATTGCGACAAAGGGACATGATTCAGCAGGTGTTTCACGAGAAGGTGTTCAACGAGATATTTTGCCGATCGTTGAGGGATCGACGATCGTCACGAAATATGGACCAGTCAAGACGGATCATATCTTGTTTATCGCTGCCGGTGCATTCCATATGGCGAAACCGTCTGATCTAATTCCTGAACTCCAAGGTCGTTTCCCGATCCGTGTCGAACTCGACAGTTTGACGGAAGATGACTTTGTTAAAATTTTAACTGAACCGAATCAAGCATTACTCAAACAATATAAAGCATTACTAGGGGCAGAGCACGTTCATGTCACCTTTACAGAAGAGGCCATTCGTGAAATTGCACGTATTGCTGCACAGGTAAACGATGAGACGGATAATATCGGAGCGCGGCGCTTGTATACGATCATGGAGCGCGTACTTGAAGAATTATCCTTCGAAGCAGCAGACATGCCTGAAACGGATGTAACGATCACGCCACAATACGTGACGGATCGTGTTGGAAAAGTAGCAGATGATCGAGACTTAAGTCAGTTCATCTTATAAAGTGGAGGAAGAAAAAATGAATTTATTGGCGAAAACGCGGAAGTTGAATACGATGTTACAACAAGAAGCAAGCACACATGTTGATTTCAAGGTCATGGCTGATCGGCTCAGCGAAGTCATGGAATCGAACACATTCATCGTAAGTCGACGCGGTAAGTTACTAGGTATCGCAATTAAGCAACAAATCGAAAATGACCGGGTCCGTGGTTTCTTGGAAGAACGCCAATTCCCGGAAGATTACACGAAAAAACTTTTTAACGTCACTGAAACGACAGCAAACATTGCCATCGACAGCGAACATACGGCATTCCCGGTCGACAACCGTGATACGTTCGAAACGTCGAAAACGACGATCGTACCAATCATCGGTGGTGGAGAACGCCTTGGTACGCTTGTCCTCGGCCGTATGGTGGAAGACTTCAACGAAGAAGACCTCGTGCTTGCAGAGTATGGGGCGACAGTCGTTGGGATGGAAATCCTTCGTGAGAAGGCTCATGAAGCGGAAGACAAGGCACGTAAGAAAGCAGTCGTTCAGATGGCGATCAATTCGTTATCTTATTCAGAACTCGAAGCAATCGAGCATATCTTCGAAGAACTCGAGGGTAATGAAGGACTACTTGTCGCTTCAAAAATTGCCGATCGTGTCGGTATTACGCGTTCTGTTATCGTCAATGCACTTCGTAAACTCGAAAGTGCAGGAGTCATCGAGTCACGTTCGCTTGGTATGAAGGGAACGTATATTAAAATCTTAAATGATAACTTCCTATATGAATTAGAGCGAATTAAATCAAACTAAAAATAGAAAATGGCTATTAATAAATAAGAGACCTAGTAAAGTACTAGGTCTCTTTTGTTTGACTAGGTATTATTTATCATTTTTATAAGAAAAGGGAATAAAAAACAGAAAATTAGCATCTCATTACCCTATTTTTCAAAAAACTTCTTTTCAAACATTGACCTATTTGTTTCAATTATTTCAGATGTGTTACTAATGACTTAATATTTGTCGCAAATTCGAATACTAGTTCCATGAGTGGAGGAAAGAACATGAATTGGTTAGGGTCTGACTACAGTTTGATGACGCAAGCCGTCAATCGAACGGTCATGGCACAAGAAGTTATTGCTAAAAATATCGCGAATGTCGATACACCGGGTTATAAGGCGAAGCGAGTGGCGTTTGGAGATGTTCTCGATTCAGAGATGAAGATGAGCCTAAAACGTCATGCAACAATCGGAACGACCGGTAGTATCGTCGATCGACCAAATACGATGCGTAATGATGGAAACGGTGTCGATATCGATCTTGAGATGTCTGAATTATCACGCAATCAAATTGAGTATGAGGCGCTCGTGGAGCAATTGAATCGTAAGTTCTCGGGTATCCAGTCTGTCATCCGGGGAGGAAAATAATCGATGAGTATGTTCAATGGCTTTCATACATCTGCGTCTGGGCTTACTGCCCAGCGTTTACGACTGGATACTGTCTCAGCAAACATCGCCAATGCTCAAACGACACGTGGTGAGCTTGTCAACGGTCAATGGCAACCCTATGCGAGGAAACTTGCTGTTTTAAAAGAAACTGCTAATGGGGTCACGGTCAGCGAATTGAAGAAAGATCCTGAACCGTTCAAATTAGAATATAATCCGACGCATCCAGATGCGGATGAACTTGGATACGTCAAGATGCCGAATGTCGATCTATTGAAAGAAATGGTCGACATGATGGGAGCGACACGTTCATACGAAGCGAACGTAACGGCCTTAAATGCAACAAAAGCGATGCTCGTCAAAGCGATGGAGATCGGTAAATAAATAGAGGAGATGACGGGATGGCAATTCAACCTATTCAAAACATGCAAATGGTCTTACCCACTCAGACAATCGCGAAGACGACACCAAGTGATTTCAGTGAGGTGCTCAGCGAGGCGATGAACGGACTGAATGCAACACAGCAAGCCTCATCTCAAGCGCGTGTCGACCTAGCGACAGGGAAGACGACGGATCTACATAACATCATGATTAAAACAGAAGAGGCATCGCTTTCTATGCAACTCGCCCTTGAAGTCCGAAACAAAGGCATCGAAGCATACCAAGAAATGATGCGTATGCAACTGTGACTGTTAAGGAAAGCGTGGGAGATGTTGAATGAACGAACGAATAAAAGCTCGATTCGGAGCTATGAATACGACATGGAAAGAGTGGTCACTTGCGAAAAAAGCGATGGTTCTTGGAAGCATCGTCGTCGTTTTAGCAGCGTTGATTGTCGCCATTATCTGGTTATCTAAACCAACGATGACGCCACTTTATTCGAAATTGTCACCTCAAGAGGCAGGGCAAGTAACAGAAAAGCTAAATGAGGATGGAATCGCGTCGGAAGTCGTCAGCTCAGCAAACGGTGTGACGATTCTCGTTCCGGAAGCAAACGTGGAAAACTTGAAAGTCGAATTAGCAACGGCAGGTATTCCGAAGTCCGGTCAGATTGATTATTCCTTCTTTAGTGAGAATGCTGGATTTGGTACGACAGATAAAGAAATGAATATTCTTGAACGCGATACGATGCAGACAGAACTTGAAAACTTGATTACACAAGTTAACGGGATCGAGTCTGCAAAAGTCATGATTACTCTTCCAGAAAAGAGCGTCTTTCTCTCCGATGAAAAAGAATCTTCAACGGTTTCTGTCGTCTTGACTTCTAGTGCGGGTAGTAATCTGAACAATCAAACAGTCCAAGGTCTTTACCATCTGATTGCAAAGAGTATCCCGAACTTAAAAGAAGAAAATATTACGATCATGGATCAGTACTTTACGTATTACGAGCCAGGTAACGCTACGCAAACAGCGGGCGGGACAGATCCGATGGCGCTGAAAAAAACGACGGAAAACGATTTACGTAAACAGATTCAACAAATGTTGTCTGTCGTTCTCGGTCCACAAAAAGCGCTCGTTTCGGTTACGGCAGATGTCGATGTCACGAAACGTCAGGAAGAACAAAAGCTTGTTGAACCAGTAGATCCCGATAAAATCGAAGGGATTGTCACATCGGCAGAAAAAGTAGCAGAGGCGTATACAGGGTCTGCGAATGCCGGAACAGCAGGTACGGGACAAAATGAGACGACGAACTTCCCAGCAGGTACTGGAACGACCGGTGATACGAGTGAGAAGACGCACGACATCATCAACTATGAAGTCAATCGCATCACGAAACAGATTACAGGTGCTCCTTATGAAATTCGGGATTTAGGAATTCAAATCATCGTCGAGCCGCCAAAAGGTCAAAATCAAATCGATCCGCAATTACAGACGGATTTACAAACGATGATGTATTCCATCATCCGGACGTCGTTAACGAAGACGGATGCGAAAACGACGCTGACGGATGCAGAACTTGCTAATAAAGTCGTTGTCATGTCTCGACCGTTCGCTAAAACAACGACGGCGACAAAAACGACGACAACGACACCGATGTGGGTATGGTTCGCGCTTGGTGGTGCAGCAATCCTCGTCATTGGAGCAGTCATTCTCCTCATGCGTCGACGGAGAGCGAATGAAATCGAAGAACTTGAGGAATGGACGCCGATCGAAACCGAAATTCCTGAACTCTCAACAGAAGATACAAGCGATGGTGCGGTCAAACGCAAACAGCTTGAGAAACTCGCCGCGTCTAATCCGGATGAGTTCGCAAAATTATTACGTACTTGGTTAGCGGAGGATTGATGAGATGAAGAAGCTAGAAATGAACAGTCGTGAAAAGGCTGCGATTCTCATGATTTCGTTAGGTCCTGAAGTCGCTGCCAGTGTATATAAACATTTATCGGAAGAAGAGATGGAATGGTTAACCCTTCAAATCTCTAGCATGAAACGGATTGATCCAGAAGAGAAGTTAGTCGTCCTTGATGAGTTTCATGAACTAGCGATGGCGCAGAACTATATCACGCAAGGTGGAATCGGATTTGCTAAATCTGTCCTTGAAAAAGCACTTGGCGAAGAAAAAGCGATGGAACTCATCTATCGCCTGACGTCGACGTTACAAGTCCGTCCGTTTGAGTTTGCACGAAAGGCAGATCCGAAACAGCTTCTGAACTTCATTCAAAATGAACATCCACAAACGATCGCACTTGTTCTTGCTCATCTCGATCCAGCAAAATCAGGTCAGATTCTCTCGGAGCTCCCGGCAGAAGCACAGTCCGATGTAGCAAGACGGATTGCGACGATGGACCGGATGAATCCGGAAATCATCAGCGAGGTAGAACAAATTCTTGAACGGAATCTGTCACAAGCAGGGATGCAAGATTTTGCTCAATCGGGAGGCATCGAGGCTGTCGTTCAAGTATTAAATGGCGTCGACCGCACAACGGAACGAACGATTCTCGATACGCTCGAGATTCAGGATCCAGAGCTTGCGGAAGAAATCAAAAAACGGATGTTCGTCTTCGAAGACATCGTCACACTCGATGCGCGGGCGATACAGCGAATCATTCGCGAAGTCTCAAACGAGGATTTACTATTGGCACTCAAAGTATCGTCAGACGATGTCAAGGACATGGTCTATCGCAACATGTCACAACGGATGGTCGAGTCGTTCAAAGAGGACATGGAATTCATGGGTCCTGTGCGTCTCCGAGACGTCGAAGAAGCTCAAAGTCGAATCGTCGGAATCATCCGCCGCTTAGAGGACATGGGTGAGATCGTCGTTGCTCGTGGTGGAGGAGATGATATTGTTGTCTAACGTCATCAAGAGACAAGCAGTAATTGAACGACAGGAACGAACGCTCGTGCAGGTTCGCACTAGTCAGGAAGAGCCTGCGATCGTTCCAGATACATTCTACGAAGAGCAGATGGCAGAAGGACACGCTGAGTTAGAGCGCCTTCGACAGGCGATGCTCCTAGATTTCGAACAGCGTCAACAGCAGTTCGAGCAAGAACGCCTTCAAGCGTTAGAAGAAGCACGTCAACAAGGGTATCAAGCTGGATTTGAAACAGGACATGCGGAAGGACAAGCAACGTTTGAAGAGCAGATTGCCAAAACGAATTCGTTTGCTGATCGCCTAGAAGAGCAGAGTCAAGAACGATTGATGCGACTAGAACATGAATTATGTGTCCTCGGACTCCAAGTGACACATCAATTTTTAGAAAAGTTACATGATGAAGAGGAAGAAGCGTTATACCAATTGTTACATCAATTGATCATTCAGTTCCGAGATCGTGAAAAAATCATCATCTATGCGTCACCGGCTGATTTTGAACGGGTCGTGTTACTTGAAGAACGACTACAAGGCGTTCTAGGTGCCAACGCAACGATTCAATTGCGATTTGATCCAGCGTTAAAGGCACGCGATTATCGGATTGATTCGGAGAATGGAGCAATCACTGGCGGTTTAACCAGTGGCTTTGAAGCATTGCAAACCAAAATAAATGAGGTTTTACATCATGTTTAATCTCAATGCGATGCAGGCCGCGGTTCGAGAAATTCGCTCAGAAGAACTTGTACAGCACTCTGGTAAGGTCGTCCAAGTGATCGGGTTGATGATCGAATCGCGAGGACCGACAGCAGTGGCAATCGGTGAGCGGTGTTTAATCCAAATCCAACAACGTCAGACAATCGAAGCAGAAGTCGTCGGATTTAGAGAAGGGCATGTCCTACTCATGCCGTATGGTGAAACGACATCGATTGCTCCAGGCTCGATTGTTCTTGCCACAGGAAAACCACTCCACGTTCCAGTAGGGAACGAACTGATTGGTAAGGTGCTTGATGGTCTAGGAAGACCACTAGATGGTGAGTCATTAGAAAATTTACGCACGACATCGATCGTTCGTAAACCACCTAGTCCACTCGAACGTCCTCGCATCAGTGATGTTCTCTCGACTGGCATCCGTGCCATCGATGGGCTGTTGACAGTCGGTCAAGGGCAACGCGTTGGTTTGTTTGCAGGATCAGGAGTTGGGAAGTCGACACTACTCGGTATGATTGCAAAACGATCGACAGCAGACATCAACGTCATTGCCTTGATTGGTGAACGCGGACGCGAAGTCAAGGAATTCGTGGAGGCAGAACTCGGTGAAGAAGGAATGAAACGCTCCATCTTGGTCGTAGCGACAAGTGATCAACCGCCACTTGTTCGTCTAAAGGGCGCCTATACGGCAACGGCAATCGCTGAATATTTTCGAGATCAAGGGAAAAATGTGGTCTTGATGATGGACTCAGTTACTCGTTTTGCGATGGCACAGCGGGAAATCGGTCTTGCAACAGGTGAACCCCCTGCGTCGAAAGGATATACACCAAGCGTATTCGCTCTGCTTCCTCAGCTACTTGAACGGAGCGGGAAAACACAAGACGGTTCGATTACTGCTTTCTACACAGTCCTCGTCGATGGAGACGACATGAATGAACCAATTGCCGACGCCGTACGAGGGATCTTAGACGGTCACTTCGTTCTGGATCGTAACCTTGCGAACAAAGGGCAGTTCCCAGCGATTCATGTCTTACGGTCCATCAGCCGTGTCATGAATCAAATTACGACATCTGAACAAAAGACCGCTGCTGTCGCATTTCGACAATTGTTATCGACGTATCTCGATTCGGAGGACTTAATCAATATCGGAGCCTACAAAACAGGAACGAACCCGGAAATTGACCGTGCCGTCGATACATATCCGGAGCTGATTCGTTTCTTGAAACAACAAATTCATGAAGACAGTGATTTCGAAGCGGCTTGTCATCAACTCATGGCAACGATTCAGTAAGGAGGACGAATGATGAAGACGATCTATGAACGAATCATTCCTTTAGCTGAAGCGGAGAAGGATCGCGTCGCTAAAGAACTGAGCCTTCATAAAAAGCAATATGAGCTTGAAGTCGAAAAATTATATCATCTGCTCGTTCGATATGAGTCCTTTCTGAAGGCACAAGATGAGATTGGCGTCGTGGAACTGACGTCTTCGCAATATCGAGAACGCGCTCGGGATGTCGTGAAGCAGGAAATCGAACGACAGCAATTGTACGTGACACAATCGAAAAATCGTTACGAACGTACACAAGAAGCACTCGAACGAGCGTTAATCGAAGAGAAGAAATTTAGCCGGCTCCAAGAGAATCATACAGTCGAAACGAAACGAATCGAAGCATTGACGGAACAAAATCAATTAGATGAACTGGCATTGTTACAGTTTGGAAGAGGACGGATGATATGAGTGAAAATAAAACATCAAAAGGGTGGATTTTACCTTTATTGGTCATTCCTTTGATTTTAATCTTGTTGACGGCTTATTTCGTATTGAATTATGCGAATGGACGTCCACTACTATCCTTACCGTTCGCAACCGAAAAAACGACTACAAATCAGGCGAATCCATCAGCAGAACTCGAACGTCGTCTGAAAGTAGCGAATCAAGAGATCAAAAAATTACGCAATCAAAGTAAGGAACAATCGGATACTTTAAAAGCTAAAGAACAGGAAGTCGAACGTTTGATTGTAGAACGGGATCGTTTAAAACAAACACCCACGCCCGCGACGACGGATCAAACGAAGACGACGAAGAAAAAAGCAGCATCTGTGACAGATGTCTATGCTGAAATGGCACCAAAGGATGCTGCGCTTATCTTAAACGAACTTAGTCCGACAGAAGTCGTACCGATCATCGAGGACATCGATGCGGAACAACAGGCGGCGATCATTGCCAAGATGGATGCTAAAAAAGCGGCGGCCTTAACACAGCTACTCGCGACGAAGTAAGGAGGGAAGCCAGATGAACATGACGGAAGTAATACAATCATCCTCCCCGAACTTGAATACTGGAACAGGGAAAAAAGGAGAGATGACCACGGTTGGTGGTCAATTTGCTTCGTTACTGGATTATCTGACGAAGTTACCAACAACGTCATCGTCACCGGTCTCAGCTGATTTGACAGCACTCGAGACAAAAGTGGAGACACCACTATTACCGGATTGGATACAAGAACTCGTAGATCAACCGGACGAGCTTCTCTCTTTACTGAAACAACCGGAAGTAGAGACGTTAAAACAAGAACCAAAGAAAATGGAACAACTACTAGCGTTCGTCAAACAATTGCTTGAGGGAAATGTCGAGCAGGCGAAAAATCAGTTCGATCAATTGCCACCATTGCTTCAGCAAGTCGTCTTGCAGACAGTAACGAACGATACGATCAAAATGAAAGATCATCATACGAACAACTTAAAACAACCATTACTTCCTACGATTGAAGGAGACATTTCCGCGTTGCCTGTGAAACAGACGCTCCCGCAAACTGGTCCTATTGTCGAAACGCTCAAGTCGGACACTGTAGCTGTATCTGAGCAGGCAAAAGGAAAGACACCGCTTCCGTTGGCATTCGCTTCACTCATGCGAAAAGCGACCATGCCCGTTGATTCAGAAGGAAAAGTCGCGCCGACTCCAATGAGCATGCCGATTTACAAAGGTACTCCGTTGCAAACGATTCGTCCAGTGCCGCTACCTGTCCCAGAACAGATTCAACAACGGATTGAGGCCGCACTGCAACAAGCACCATTCATAAAAGGTGCGGATGGGTCCACACGATTGTCGATTCGCCTGTACCCAGAGCAACTTGGTGAGGTTGTCGTTCGACTCGATCGTAAAGAAGGGACATTGACTGTCAAACTATTTGCGAGCACCGAGCAAGCAAAACAATCAATCGAGCAACAACTTGGGAAATTACAAACCGTCTTGCATCAACAGACGCCAGTCGTAAAGATCGAGACGGGGATGATTGCTTCGAGTGCGCGGGAGTTCCAACAATCTTTCACACGTGATCAGCAGGAGCATGAGTCACCGTATCAAGAGACACCCGTTCCAGTAGACGAAGAAGAGGAGGAAGACGATGACTGAGGCAATCAAAACGGATAGTAGTTCATACCAGCTTCCTGAAAAATCACAGGTACCGACGAATAAAGCGATGGATAAGGATATGTTCATGAAAATTCTGATTGCCCAGCTTTCGAATCAGGATCCAACAGCACCGATGGAAGACAAGGATTTCATCGCTCAAATGGCCCAGTTTTCGTCGCTGGAACAGATGCAAGCAATCGGGAAGACGATGGATACGATGGTCTTGAACCAACATGCAACAGCATTGCTGTCCTACAGCAATCTGATTGGTAAAAAAGTCAGTTATGAAGCGGAGTCGAAGACGACGGATGCTTCAGGTGCTGAGCAGACGACGACCGTCGAAGAGACAGCCAGTGTCGTTAGTGTAAAACGGGATGGGCTGGATATCATGGCCGAACTATCGAACGGAAAACAGATCAGTGTTTACGAGTTGACGCAGATTCAATCAAAGGAGGAAAAATAATGTTACGTTCAATGTATTCAGGAATCAGTGGGCTTAAGAACTTCCAGACAAAACTGGATGTCGTCGGGAATAACATCGCGAACGTCAACACGTTCGGTTATAAAAAAGGACGGGTGACGTTTAAAGACCTCGTCAGTCAATCGGTCGGCTCATCATCTGGTGCAGGCGGCAATGTCGGTGGGACGAACCCGAAACAGGTCGGTCTTGGAGCATCGATGTCAACAGTCGATAATGTGTATAACCAAGGTGCGCTTCAAAATACGGGTCGCGTTCTCGATGTCGGGATCTCTGGGGAAGGATTCTTCCAGGTCGTCACAGCGGAAGGGATTCGTTATACGCGTTCTGGTAACTTCTATACGGATCTTGATGGAAACTTAGTTACCGGCGACGGAAACTATTTAATTGGTAGTGACTCTCAAGCAATTGCAGATGGGGAGACACCACCGGTACCCCTTCCGGAAGCAGGTGGTGCAGGATTCCAAAAACTAAAAGTACCAACGGATGCACGTAACTTATCGATTGGTAAAGACGGTCTCGTCACTTACGTCGATACGACGGGAGCATTGCAAAACGTCGGTTATATCACGATCGCGAACTTTGCTAACCCAGGTGGTCTAGAAAAATCAGGTGTCAACGTATTCGCCGCATCACAGAACTCAGGTCCACCGGTACTCGGAACACCGAGCTTGAACGGAATGGGACAGTTGACGTCGGGAACGCTTGAGATGTCGAACGTCGACTTATCAGAAGAATTCACGGAGATGATCATTGCTCAACGTGGTTTCCAGGCGAATACACGAATCATCACGACATCGGACCAGGTTCTTGAGGAACTAGTCAATTTGAAACGATGATCACGTTAACGACATTACGTAACGCACCACTCGTACTGAACGCCGTGTTGATCGAATCCGTCCGTTCTACACCGGATACGACGATTCAACTCATCGGAGGACAGATTTATGTCGTGAAGGAATCAATGGAAGAGGTCAAAGCAATCGCAATCGCTTTTTATCAAGAAATCGGATTAGCGGGCTTGAACAGTGTAAGGAGGCTCGAAGATGGCCGAGGAAAAGAAGAAGAGTAAACTGAAAATCCCCTTGATCATGATCATTGTTGCAGCATTGATGATCGGGGCAGGATACATGATCATGAATTATTTTTTAGCAAATGACATGACGGAAGCAAAAGTTGAACAACCGACAGGTGAAGAACTTGATGCACGAAGTCTGCAAACGGACGACTTGACAACGAACATCGCTGACGAACGTTTCTTAAATGTTCAGTTCACGATCGTCACCGATGATCAAGCAACACGTGACGATTTAGAATTACGAAAGTTTCAAATCAATAACATCATCTTGGGTGACCTTTCGGCTATGAAAAAGTCGGACTTAGACTCAAAAGCTGATATGGAGAAGCTTGAAGAGCGGTTACGGATGCAATTCAAAAAGCTCATCCAAGAAGGCGATGTCCAGCGTGTCTACACGACGAAAAAAATCATCCAGTGAGGTGGCAGCATGAGCGAAGTATTATCCCAACATGAAATCGATGCCTTGCTATCAGCCATTTCAAGCGGAGATATGGAAGTCGAGGAAATCCGAAGTCAAGAGGAGCAGCGTCGAGTCAAGGTCTATGACTTTAAACGAGCACTCCGTTTCTCAAAAGATCAATTACGGAATTTGACGCGTATTCATGAACAGTTCGCCCGAGTCTTGACGACACATTTTTCTGCACAACTTCGGACATATGTTCAGTTCACGGTTAATACGGTCGAACAACTTCCGTATGATGAATTCATTCATTCCATTCCGAACATGACGTTGATCAATCTAGTCAATCTTCATCCACTTGATGGAAAAGTCTTATTTGAAGTCAATCCGAACATCGCCTATGCGATGCTCGATCGTTTACTTGGGGGACCAGGTGAAGGAATGAACAAGATCGAGAATTTGACGGAAATCGAGACACGTATACTAACACAACTGTTCAAGCGTGCCTTCGTTCAATACGGGGCGGCTTGGGAGTCGGTAACGGAAGTCGAAGCGGAATACGATGATTTGGAAATCAATCCGCAGTTCCTGCAACTGGTCTCTCCAAATGAGACAGTCATCCTCGTCTCGATTTACGTAACGGTCGGAGAAGTGAGCGGTACGTTGAATGTCTGTTTGCCGTTCGTGACCCTTGAATCCGTTCTTCCGAAATTATCAAGTCATTATTGGATGCAACAAGAAAAGCGAACGACAGCAGATAATCAAGAGTCTGAACACATGCAAACGCAGTTGATGAGTTCCGTCGTCGATTTAAAAGCAGTGCTCGGCCAAACAGAGCTTTCGTTTGGTGAATTGTTACACCTCGAAGTAGGCGATTGTTTATCCCTGAAGACACGAGCCTCGGATGCCGTCGATGTATTCGTCGACGACCGGAAGATGTTTAAGGCGCGACCGGGATTAAACGGGAAACACCTCGCTTTGCAAGTCTTACAACGAATTGAGGAGGAATAACATGAGCGATATGCTTTCGCAAGATGAAATCGATGCGTTATTACGCGGAACGCCATCCACCGATGAACCGCAAGAGCCAGACGTAAAGGAAATACTAGATGACATGGAGATTGATGCATTAGGGGAGGTCGGAAATATCTCACTTGGTAATTCAGCAACGGCCTTATCGGCATTGTTGAATCAAAAAGTAGAGATTACGACACCGCACGTCCGAATGATCTCCATGGAAGAATTACGCAGTCGCTATCCGATCCCGCACGTCGCGCTACGTGTCGGTTATACAGAAGGGTTCAAAGGAGAAAACGTCCTGATCCTGACACAGCGAGATGCTTCCGTCATCGCGAACCTGATGATGGGAGGCGATGGCGTCATCGACGAGTCGCTGGAGATGGACCCGATTGCTCTATCTGCCGTACAGGAAGCGATGAACCAGATGATGGGAGCAGCTGCTACCTCGATGTCGACTGTATTCTCGATGCGAATCGATATTTCGCCGCCAGCAGTTGAAATCTTCGACTTTTCTCAAGATAAGAGTATCGTCGATAGCTTTTCTCTTTGGGAGAACATGGTCATCATCGAGTTTGATCTTAAGATCGGCACGATGATCGATTCAAAAATCGTTCAATTAGCACCACTGGACTTCTCGAAACAATTGATTCAAAAACTCTTTAGCGCGAGTACGACTCAGCAAGCAGCGCCTGCACCACAAGTAACGGAGCAAGCACAATCATCACCATCACCACCATCGGCGCCAGCAACGGCACAACAAACTACAGTTGCATCACCTGAACTGAAAGCAACGCCAGTCGGTGTCAGTCCGGTTCAATTCAGCCAATTAGGTGAGATGGAAGTAGAGGGTACGCCAGGAAATATTGGGATGTTATATGACGTTCCGTTGAACGTCACGGTTGAGTTAGGACGGACACGTCGCTCCGTTCGTGACATATTGGAATTGACACAAGGTTCCGTGATTGAGCTGGATAAACTGGCAGGGGAACCGGTTGACGTTCTCGTCAACAATACATTGATCGCAACGGGGGAAGTGGTCGTCATCGAAGAGAACTTCGGTGTACGCATTACAGAAATCGTAAATACAAAAGAACGTCTTCGGATGTTCTAAGGAGGAACTAATATGAGTGCAAAAGTATTAATCGTAGACGACGCCGCTTTCATGCGGATGATGATCAAGGAAATCTTATCGAAGAACGGCTATGATGTCGTCGGTGAAGCAGAAAACGGACGCGAAGCGGTCTCTAAGTACAAGGAATTGACACCGGACCTCGTCACGCTAGACATTACGATGCCTGAGATGGACGGAATCTCTGCGCTTAAAGAAATCAAAGCGTTTAACCCTGCCGCTAAAGTCATCATGTGTTCAGCAATGGGGCAACAGTCGATGGTCATCGATGCGATTCAAGCAGGTGCAAAAGATTTCATCGTTAAACCGTTCCAAGCGGATCGTGTGCTTGAAGCGGTCTCGAAAACTGTCTCGTCATGAAAAAAGTGACTTTGCTGATTTGTCTCCTGTTTCTGCTTGCGCTTCCTGTGCAAGCGGAAACAGTCGAAGAAAAATTGAATCCAACTCAGAGCGATGCACCGACGACTCAGCAAGTCGATGAGAGTCCTTCCATGGCGTTGACTATCTTCAAAGGAGTCGTCGTTCTCGTCGTTTTGATCGGCGGATTCATCCTCGTGACACGATTCATTCATGAACGGACACGAGGTGTGAGACATTCTGGTCGATTGACTCACCTAGGTGGTGTACCACTAGGAAAGGATCGATCCGTCCAGTTAGTGAAGGTGCAGGACAAGATTTATGTCGTGGGTGTTGGAGAGAACGTACAGTTGTTAGATACACTTGATGATTTAGAGGGATATGAGCCGATGGATCTTGAAGAGTCTTCATCTAAAACGGGATCTTCACCGTTTCTTGAGACATTCAAACAACAACTCGAACAATTGCAAAAGAATCGAGGACGCTCATGAACACGATTGAAAATCTAATCTCACTTGATACTCCTTCAGGAACGGCGACATCGATCAAACTACTCGTATTGCTGACATTATTGTCACTAGCCCCTTCATTACTGATCTTGATGACTTGTTTTACGCGTGTCGTCGTCGTGTTGTCTTTTGTCCGTTCTGCCCTTGGAACACAACAAACGCCGCCGAACCAGCTACTCGTTGGACTGGCACTGTTCATCACGCTGTTCGTCATGTCACCCGTTTTATCAGAATTGAACACGACAGCCTTGAAACCGTATATGGCAGATAAAATCAGTCAAGATGAGGCATTTGATAAAGCTGGGGATACGATGAAGCGATTCATGTCAAAACACACGCGAACGAATGATTTAGAGTTGTTCTTAAAATACGGCAATTATGAAAAACCGAAAAAGATTGAAGATATTCCACTCGTCGCACTTGTTCCAGCATATGCGATTAGTGAATTGAAGACGGCTTTTCAAATCGGATTCATGATCTTCATTCCATTCCTTGTCATTGATATGGTCGTCTCGAGTGTCTTGATGTCGATGGGGATGATGATGTTACCGCCGGTCATGATTGCCTTACCGTTTAAACTTTTGTTATTTATTTTAGTCGATGGCTGGCACCTGATCGTTGAATCACTGCTCGTCAGTATGCGTTAGGGGGAGAGAAGATGACTCAAGAAATGATTATTCAGTTGGCAAGCTCTGCTGTCTGGACATTACTAAAAGTATCAGCTCCCTTGTTACTGGTCTCGCTCGTCGTCGGTCTGCTCGTCAGTATTTTGCAGGCGACGACACAGATTCAGGAACAGACGCTATCGTTCGTTCCGAAGATCGTTGCCGTATTTTTAGCACTCGTTTTTTTCGGACCATGGATCATGCAGGAATTACAGACCTTTACGATTGACTTATTTAAGCAAATCGCTGAGGTTTCCCGCAAATGACGTTACTATCTTTCCTGAGTGTTTTTTTGCTCGTCTTTGGACGAATCGTCGGTTTTCTTGTCGCAGCTCCATTGTTTTCGTCCAAGCAATTACCAGCGCAACATAAATTAGCGCTTGCGGCCGGTCTTGCTTACTTTGCGAGTTACGCTGTAAAGACAGACGTTCGAGTAGAAGACTTCGATTTTTTCTTTCGGATGGGAACGGAAGTTTTAGTGGGTCTAGCGCTTGGCTTACTTGCTAGTTTTTTATTGTATGCGCCACAAATTGCCGGTTCGATCATCGATTTGCAGATGGGTCTCGCGATGGCTTCGGCTTATGACCCGATGTTTGGTGGACAGTCACCGATCGTCGGACGATTTTATTACATGTTGACGTTACTTGTTCTACTCGCTTCTGATATGCATTTAATCCTGCTTGACGGAATCTACACGAGTTTTCAAATCTTTCCGCCGGGCAGTCTGCTTGCGGTATCGGGCGACGCTGGGATGAGTCTTGTCATCCGGGTCGTTGGGCTTGCCATGTTAACTGCGTTACAAATGGCGATGCCACTTGTCGTTTCCCTATTTTTAGTGGATCTCGCACTCGGATTCCTCGCGAAGACGGCACCTCAGTTCAACATTTTCGCGATTGGTTTTTCCGTCAAACTGCTGATGGGATATGTGATTCTATTTTTATTAGCAGGTGCAACGATCACAGGAATCGGTCGATTCGTTCCGTTGTTGCAGGATGTACTTGCAGATGCCATTCGTTTACTAGGAGGTTGAGGACATGCATTCATATCGATTACGCCTTGATCTTCAGTATTTCGCTGGTGAAAAGACGGAAAAGGCGACACCTCGAAAGCGGGATGACTCCCGAAAGAAGGGACAAGTCGCAAAATCAGCAGATTTAACAAGCAGTTTCATGTTGTTCGCCATGTTTCTCGTCCTCTATTTTTTTGGTCCGTTTCTAGGACGGCGTTTCGTTCTCGTCCTGCAAGATGGTCTTAGTGCTAGTCAAGTCCTGCAAGCGGTCGAAGAAGGACGAGTTGAACAGATTCTCATCGAGATGCTGATGCAAATGGGGATTTTAGTCGCACCTTTCTTTTTAACAGCGGTCGTGATTGGTATTCTCGGAAACTTCGTCCAAATCGGTGTGCTTTTAAGCGGTGAGGCGATTCAGCCGAAACTGGACCGGATCAATCCGCTTCAAGGCGTCAAACGGATCGTGAGCGTCAAAGCGCTCGTCGAGTTTTTGAAATCGGTCTTTAAACTGCTGGTGATCGGTGTAACAAGTGGAACAGTCTTATGGAACAACAAGGTCGAGATTTCGAGATTGACCTCGGAACCGATTGGCGATGCGTTAGCTATCATTGGTCATTTAACATTTTTACTCGGTTTATCGGTCAGTATCGCCTTGATTGCATTAGCCATTCTTGATTTTGCCTATCAGAAATTTGATTTCGAGAAGTCGATCCGAATGAGTAAGCAGGATTTAAAGGATGAGCATAAAAACACAGAGGGTGACCCTCAAATCAAAGGAAAGATTAAACAACAACAACGGGAGATGGCGATGCGGCGGATGATGCAAGAAATACCAAATGCCGACGTCGTCATCACGAACCCGACCCATTATGCGGTAGCGATCCAATACGATGACGGTAAACATATGGCACCGATCGTCGTTGCGAAAGGCGTAGATGCTGTCGCGTTCCGGATTCGGGAGAAGGCGACAGCAGCTGAGGTCCCGATTGTTGAAAACCGTCCGCTCGCGCGGGCGTTGTTCGCTCAATCAGAAATTGGTATGGCAGTGGATGAAACGTTCTATCAGGCGCTCGCTGAAACACTCGCCTTTGTCTATCAACTGAAACAAGCAAAATGAAAGGGTGAAGCATCATGAGTATATCAACACGAGATTTAACGGTCCTGCTAGGCGTCATCATGATCGTCTTCATGCTCGTCATTCCACTGCCCGCTATCATGCTCGACTTTTTGATCATCATCAATATTCTCATTGCCTTGATGGTATTGCTCGTTGCGATGAATGCCAAAGAGGCACTAGAGTTTTCTGTCTTTCCGACATTGTTATTGATCGTTACCTTGTTTCGTCTTGCGCTTAACGTCTCGACGACACGGGCAATCCTGTCAAACGGAAACGGTGGCGAAGTCATTGAAGCATTTGGTGATTTCGTCGTCGGCGGTAAGCCGCTCGTCGGCTTCGTCGTCTTCTTGATTCTCGTCTTAATCCAGTTCCTCGTCATCACGAAGGGTTCGGAACGGGTCTCGGAAGTGTCGGCACGTTTTACGCTTGATGCGATGCCAGGGAAACAGATGGCAATCGATGCTGACTTGAATTCCGGTATGATCGATGAATTACAAGCTCGGACCCGCCGCCAAAAAATCCAGTCTGAAGCAGACTTTTACGGTGCGATGGACGGTGCCTCGAAGTTCGTTAAAGGAGATGCGATCGCCGGAATCATCATCGTCATCATCAACTTAATCTTCGGTATGATCATCGGTGTCGTTCAGCAAGGTTTACCGATGGCGGATTCAGTCGAACTGTACACGTTACTGACAGTCGGAGACGGACTTGTCAGTCAGATTCCAGCCCTTTTAATTTCGGTTGCGACCGGGATCATCGTCACGCGCTCGACTTCAGACGGAAACCTCGGTGAGGATGTCATCGGTCAATTGGCACGGACACCTTTACTTGTCGGAATCGCAGCTGGGGCGATCTTCTTACTCGGATTGTTCACGGCGATTCCCGACTACGTCACGATGCCGATTGCAATCCTGTTCGGCTTCTTCGCTTGGCGGATGAAGCAGACGACGAAGACGATGCAAGAAGAAGTTGCGGTCGAAGAAGCACCGAGTGAAAACTTACGATCAAGCGAATCAGTCATTTCCTTACTCAATGTCGATACGATTGAATTCGAATTCGGTTACGGATTGATTCCACTCGCTGATGAAGCCCAAGGCGGCGATTTACTCGATCGTGTCGTCATGATTCGTCGGCAGCTAGCGCTTGAACTTGGATTCGTTCTACCGACCGTTCGGATTCGCGATCATCTGCAGTTATCCCCGAACCAGTATCGAATCAAGATTCGCGGAAGTGAGATGGCAAGTGGTGAGCTTTTACTGGATCATTACTTAGCGATGAGCCCAGGTGTCGATGATCCAGAAATTCGAGGTATCGAAACGGTCGAACCAGCCTTCGGTATGCCAGCACTCTGGATTGATGAACAGACACGTAGTCGAGCAGAGATGTCAGGGTATACGGTCGTTGATCCACCATCTGTCGTCGCGACACATTTGACGGAGCTCTTGAAGAAACATGCCGCTGAATTACTCGGACGAGAAGAGACGAAACAATTGGTCGACCATTTGAAGGAATCGCATCCGATTCTAGTCGAAGAAGTCACACCACAGCTGTTATCGATCGGTGAACTTCAAAAAGTATTCGTTCAATTACTAAAAGAAAAAGTCTCGATTCGAAATCTACCATTGATTTTCGAAACGCTCGCAGATTATGCAGCTGTGACGAAAGACAGCGAATTGCTCGCGGAATATGTTCGTCAATCCTTATCGCGTCAAATTACGGAACAGGTCATGCAAGGAGATGTCTTGCACGTCGTGACGATCTCAAGTGAGATGGAACTGGATATCCAGTCGGCCATCCAAAAGACTGAGTTCGGTAATTATTTAGCGCTTGATCCCGAAAAGGCGACACGTTTCATCGAGACGTTGCAAGAGCGAGCAATGGAATTCGAACGATACGGGGCGCATCCGATCATCCTGACTTCTCCAAGTATCCGGATGTTCGTTCGTCAATTGACAGAACGCTATTTTCCAGATATTCCGATTTTGTCCTATAACGAATTAATGCCGACGATCGAAGTCAAGAGTATTGGGGTGATTTAAGAGATGATAGTCAAAAAAGTCACGGCGGATTCTGTTAGCGAGGCCATGGAACGGATCAAACGCGAACTCGGGAACGATGCCATTATATTAAATACTCGCCACATCAAAGTGGGCGGATTCTTTGGTTTATTTGCGAAGAAAAAAGTGGAATTGGTTGCATCGGTGGATGAACATGTCTCAAGCGAACCTGTCGTCTCGAAGCAAGCAACGAGTCGACAGGAGGTTGTGGAAATTATCCAACCAGTACCAGTGCGTCCGACGATTGTTACGGTCGGCGAGCGACCATTACCAAAAGAATTGCGACATTATGCGCCGTTACTGGCTGAACCAGCGTTACAGCAGGTATCTGAACGATTACACGAGCGGTTATTGACTGCGTATTATCAAACACAACAAACGGAGTTAACGGATCTCTTGACGGAAGAAGTGAAAGCGTCATTACGCGTGACACCGTCGACTGCACGGTATGTCATGTTGACAGGACCGACGGGTGTCGGAAAGACAACGACCATCGCTAAGCTTGCTGCTCACCATGCTCTCATTAAAAATCAACGAGTTGGACTCATCACGACCGATACATACCGGATCTCAGCGATTGAACAATTAAAAACATATGCAGACATATTAGGCATTCCGATTCATGTCGCATATGACTTGGATGATTTCGAACGAGCCAAGCAGGCGTTAGCATCGTGTGACATCGTACTTGTCGATACAGCGGGGCGAAATTTCTTAGACGAAGCGTATGTGGAGCAGTTACGAAGTCGGCATGATTTTGCGGATACGGATGTATTTTTGGTTCTTAGTTTGACCTCGAAATACCGAGATTTATTACAAATCCACGACCGTTTCGGCAAGATTCCCTTATCCGGAATCGTCTTTTCGAAAGCAGATGAAACAAGTGAACTCTGGTCGATATTCGGACTCGCGACCGAGACGAAGTTGCCGATCTATTGTGTGACGACGGGGCAAGAAGTGCCGGAAGACATCACGTTCGCTACGGCGGATGAGTTATCCCGAATGATTGTCGAGAGAGGGATGAGATGATGCGAGAAGATCAAGCACGTGTCTTACGATCTAAAGTGACCGTCAAGGAAACGAAGACGATTGCCATCGTGAGTGGAAAAGGTGGCGTCGGTAAAACGAATATCGCGGTGAATCTTGGCGTGGCATTATCGTTGCAAGAAAAACGAGTGCTTTTGATTGATCTTGATATTGGAATGGCGAACATCGGGATTCTATTCGGTAAATCGTCGAAGTCATCCTTGATGGAATGCGTCAAACGACGAGAATCACTCCAGCACGCAATCGTGGAACAGTCTCCGTCTCTTCATTTCATTCATGGCGGAAGTGGTTTTGCAGAATTGACGAATCTGACGAAGGAAGACGTGATGTTCCTTCTACGGGAGTTCCAATTTTTCTATGAATATGACTATGTGTTACTCGATTTAGGAGCCGGTGCGAATCATCAGACATTTGATTTCATCAGTAGTGCAGACGAAGCATGGTTGATTGTCACGCCAGAGCCGACTTCGATCATGGACGGATATGCGTTTGTCAAACTGGCACACCATCATGCGACGGATCTTCCGATTTCCGTTGTTGTCAATCGGGCGACGAATGGTGGGGAAGCACTTGAAACGTTTGATCGACTAGCTCTCGTCAGCCAACAGTTCTTGCAAAAACCTCTTCGCTTTACCGGTTTTTTACCAGAAGATCCGACAGTCGTTAAAGCAGTCAAGGCACAGATGCCATTTTATTTAATGGATCGAACGAGCGACGTCAGTTGGCGGCTCGATCACATCACGACATCGTTAACAGGTGTACAAGTCAAGGAACGGAAGTTTTTAGATCGATTGTTACATCGTCTGAAAAAAAGAAAAGATCATGTCCGTTAAGATTAAAGGAGGGTATCAGTCATGGACTTAAATGAATATGTGGGGTTGTTCCTCGATGAGTCGATGGAGCATTTACAAGCAATCAATACAAGCTTATTAGTTTTTGAGGAGCGGCGAGACGACGAGGCGGTCATCGATCAAATTTTCCGTTCTGCCCATACGTTAAAAGGAATGGCAGGAACGATGGGATACGACGCAATTGCTGACTTAACGCACGAGATGGAGAGTGCCCTTGATTTAGTCAGATCGAAAAAACAACCTGCTACTGCTGAACTGATCGATGTTCTCTTCGTAGCCGCCGAGCAATTAGAGACGATGGTAGAAGATATCAGTCGAGGTGGGAAAGGAAAGCTTGACGTCACTGAAACAGTGAGACGTTTACAGCAGTTCATTCGTCCCGAGCAAGAAGAAATCGTTCCAGTTACATCTATAGTTGCTTCACAAACCTTTGAATGCGACGTTTACTCGGAGGCAGTCGTCAAACAATCGATTGCATCCGGTTATCAAGCGTATATCGTCCACGTCGAACTCTCGGCGGACGTCATTTTAAAAGCGGCACGCGTTTATATGGTGTTTGATCGTTTACAACAACTCGGAGATGTCATCTTATCGAACCCGACATCTGATGAACTGGAGCAGGAGCATTTTGAGACGACGTTCTCAGTCTTGTTCGTGACGCAACAAGATCAGGTGACGATTCAAGAAGCGATTGCTTCTGTATCCGAAGTTGCGACAGTAACGATCGACACATTCGAGACAACACCTGAAGCGGAGGTGGCGACGTCCACACTGCCGCAGGAAGTTCCTGTGCCGACATCTGTCTCTGCATCAGTAGCTTCACCGGAATCATCCGACCAGACAGACATATCTGCGCCTGTCGCTTCGAAAACGATTCGTGTTAACCTCGAGCGAATCGATCGTTTGATGAACCTGTTCGAAGAGTTCATCATCGATCGCGGACGTTTGGAGCGTATTGCAGCAGAAGTCAGCTCACCTGAATTGACAGATACGGTCGAACGGATCAAACGAGGTACGAATGAATTGCAATCGCTCGTCCTAACGTTACGGATGATGCCGATCGAACAAGTGTTCAACCGATTCCCACGAATGGTGCGTTCCGTTTCGAAAGATGTCGGAAAACATATCAAATTACACATTACGGGTGCCGAGACGGAACTTGACCGTACAGTTATCGATGAGATCGGTGATCCACTCGTCCACTTGATCCGAAATGCCATTGATCATGGGATTGAGAACAAGGCAGAACGTATTTTAGCAAATAAGCCGGTCGAAGGAAATCTTTCGCTACGTGCTTATCACTCAGGAAACCGGGTCTTCATCGAGATTGAAGATGATGGAGCCGGTATCAATCACGAACGTGTCACACGAATCGCGATTGAAAAAGGATTGATCACGGAAGAAGAGGCAATGCAATTAACGATGGAAGAGGCTTCGATGCTGTTATTTGCACCTGGTTTCTCGACGGCAGAAGAAGTCACCGACTTGTCTGGTCGTGGTGTTGGTCTCGATGTCGTCAAATCGAAGATCGAGTCACTGGGCGGAGAAGTGTTCGTCGAGACACGTCGAGGAGAAGGAACGATTTTCCGAATCAGTTTACCACTGACGCTATCGATCATCTCAGCCATGCTCGTAGAACTCGGACAAGAGACGTATGCGATTCCATTGACTGCCATCATCGAAACAACCTCTTTACGTAAATCAGCCATTCTACAAGCACACCGGGAAAAAGTATTTGATTTCCGTGGGCAGTTGGTTCCGCTTATTTCGTTAAATGAGGTTTATGGGTTGCCGCAACATGAGGCAGAAGCCTATTCGGTCGTCGTCGTCCGGAGTGGTGAAAAATTAGCTGGTTTGATTGTATCTGAATTGATTGGTCAACAAGAGATCGTCATGAAACCACTTGGCAGTTATCTTGAAGGAATCCGTGCCATTTCTGGTGCGACGATTCTTGGAGACGGGCAAGTCGCGTTGATCATTGACAGCAATGCACTATTACGGAAGTGAGGGGAACGAAGATGGAACAAAAATGGGTTGTTTTTCAATTAGAAGATAATGCATACGGTATTGATGTACAGTCTGTTCGTTCAATCGAACGGCTCATCCCGATCACGCGGATTCCGAACGCTGCATCTTATGTCAAAGGAGTCATCAATTTACGCGGTGTCGTTACGCCCGTGATTGATTTGCGTGCTCGTCTTGGATTCGAGTTAGTGGAAGAGACAGAAGAGACACGCATCATCATCGCCACTTTAGAGCATGGAGATGCTGGATTCATCGTCGACCGGGCAAACGAAGTCGTCGAATCAACGGATGTTCGCATTGAACCGCTCAGTGAACAAAAGCAGGAGGATGCCTCATATTTGACTGCAGTCGCCAAAGGCGATCAGCAATTGTTCTCGTTGATTGAACCGAATCGCTTATTTGAGGACATCGTTCATGCTTAACCCAAACGAACGTGACATCTTAAGAGAAGTCGGCAACATTGGAGCCGGTCACGCGGCAACGGCACTTTCTACTTTACTCGGACAGCCGATTGAGATCGAAGTCCCTTCTGCTGAGCTGGAGGATTTCACGACGATCGTCGAGCGAAGTGGAGGAGCTGAGACGTATACTGCTGGTGCATTATTACGTTTTTCTGGAGACATTCAAGCCACGTTACTCTTTTTGATGCCACTACGCGATGCAGAAAAACTTGTGAGTCAATTGATGCAGACGGAATTCCACTTTTTTTCTGAATCCCACGAAATGGGGGTTTCCGCATGGGAAGAAATTGGGAATATTTTGATAGGAGCGTATGCTCGGGCTATCTCCGATTGGCTTAACTTATCGTTACATGTCAGTGTTCCTGCATCGGCGTTTGATATGGTAGGTGCGTTACTTGAAGTAGCCTTACTTGAATCAACGACTCCTGGAAATATGGCTGTCTATATTGACACGCACTTGTCTAGTGCAGGAAACGATTTGACCGGACATTTACTTTTGTTGCCTGAAGCTAACGCCTTTCAGACGGTCTTTGAACGATTGGGTGTGGACATGAATGGATGAAATCGTACGGATTGGCATTGCGGAGTACGCCATCAGTAAGCACCCCGTCATTTTACGAACGGCAGGTCTTGGATCGTGTGTAGGCGTTGTCATCTACGACCTGGAACAAGGGTTATCGAGTATGGCGCATGTCATGTTACCTGATTCAGCTATCAGTCGGAATCGGGAGCTTGAAGTCGGGAAGTTTGCCGATACGGCAATTCTAGAAGTAGCCCGCCAACTTCGAGCAAGTGGTGCCATCCGATTACGTGCGAAGATTGCTGGTGGGGCTCAGATGTTTCAATTTAAATATGAACATGAATCAATGCGGATCGGTGAGCGAAACATCGCTGCGGTCAAAGCAATGCTTCAACAAGTCAAAATTCCACTCGTTGCTGAAGATGTTGGCGGCACGAATGGACGAACGATCGAGTTCCACTCACAATCAGGGCGTCTCGTCATCCGGACGGTGAATGTCGGGACGCTGGAAATCTAGAGGAGGAATGGTCATGCGTGAGGAATTACAACAACTTTGGGATCGATGGCTGACCACACGCGATATTGCGGTGGCAGACCTGTTACTTCACAATTATGAACCACTTGTTCAATACCACGTTCAGCGTTTAAGTGCGACATTGCCTAAAAGTGTCGATCGAGACGAGTTGAAAAGTTTAGGGATGATGGGATTGTACGATGCGCTTCAAAAATTCGATCAAAATCATAATAATAAATTCGACACGTATGCCGCCTTTCGGATTCGAGGAGCTATTTTAGATGGGCTTCGTAAAATCGATTGGTTACCACGTTCCTTACGCGAAAAAGCAAAGCGGGTCGAGGCAGCTGTCGAGATCCTAGAACAATCCTTGCAACGGACGCCGACGATAGAAGAAGTCTCTTCTATCGTCAATATGACACCAGACGAGGTCAAGGGTGCGTTAGCAGAAAGTTATTTCGCGAATGTATTATCGATCGATGAAGCAGTCACGTTACAAGATGAGGGAAAAGCGATGACCGTCTCCTATCTTGATCCGGATACCGCTACACCAGAAGATATGTTGTTAATGCGTGAGTTGATTGCTAAACTGGCAGAGGAAGTCGAAGGGTTATCAGAAAAAGAACAACTTGTCGTTTCTTTGTTCTACTATGAGGAATTGACGCTTACTGAAATTGGTGAAGTTCTCGGACTCTCGACTTCCCGTATTTCGCAAATCCATTCCAAAGCGCTTCGTAAGTTGAAAAATGCGCTCGGAAGTGCCTATTTAGCAGATCGTGTCGCCATGTGAAAGGGAGAATTATGACTGTCGTTTATATCTTATTAGCTGCACTCGTCTGTTATGCCCTGCTAGTTTTATTTCGTCAGCAGGCGGCGCTCAAAGACCGGATCACACATTTAGAACGCGAAAAAAACGAGACGGAACAAGTGTTATTACATTTCATGGAGCACGTCAACGCCATGACGGATACATCTATATATGAGACAACCGAACCCGTTGATCAAGTACCGGATGCGTCTTTACAAATAGTGCAAGTTGCTACAAATGAGAAGCCAGAAACCGTCGAAGTCGAACGGTCCGTTTCAAAGGAACCATCGTTAACGGATGTCAAGCAGGCACTACGAGAAGGAGCAGATCTTGAGACGCTTGCACGATCTTTGAATCGGGGGACCGGCGAGGTGGCTTTGATTGCTAAACTTTCTCATCAAACGAAGGTTGCCCCTCGGTAATCTTTATGCTATATTAGTCTACGGTGTTAATTACGCACGCATGTATCGCCAGCTGCGGTGCCTTTAATAGGTTAGCTGGACAGACGATCATCGCGGAGGACATCCAAAACCCAAAAGGAGGAATTCATCATGGCAGTAATCTCGATGAAACAATTGTTAGAAGCTGGTGTACACTTCGGTCACCAAACACGCCGTTGGAACCCAAAAATGGCAAAATACATCTTCACAGAACGGAACGGAATCTACATCATCGACCTTCAAAAAACGGTCAAAAAAGTAGACGAAGCATATAACTTCATCCGTGAAGTAGCGTCTGAAGGCGGAAACGTTCTTTTCGTTGGTACGAAAAAACAAGCTCAAGACACTGTGAAAGAAGAAGCGATCCGTGCAGGTCAATACTTCATCAACGAACGTTGGTTAGGTGGAACTCTCACGAACTTCTCTACAATCAAAAAACGTATCAACCGTTTGAAACAACTCGAAAAAATGGAAGAGAACGGTACATTCGAAGTTCTTCCTAAAAAAGAAGTCATCATTCTTAAAAAAGAAATGACTCGTCTTGAGAAATTCCTCGGCGGTATCAAAGATATGCCAGGTGTTCCGGATGCACTCTTCATCGTTGACCCACGCAAAGAGCGTATCGCGATTGCAGAAGCACACAAACTCAACATCCCAATCGTTGCGATTGTTGATACTAACTGTGATCCAGACGAAATCGACTACGTCATCCCAGCGAACGACGATGCGATCCGTGCAGTCAAATTGCTCACTGGTAAAATGGCTGACGCAA
>NZ_DJTL01000014.1:0-22418 GCF_002439205.1 Exiguobacterium sp. UBA6309
GAGGATAGGACGTTGCCAGGCAAACGGTGGTTCTGGAGCATACGCTCAAGGGCCGCCGCTTTTTTGTGTCTTTTTGTAGAAAGACACGTATCCATTTTAATGAAGGGACTGAACAGGGATATGGCGAAAAAAACGAAACTACGTGTAGCCGTCGAAGAGAACGAGACGATTGGTGCTTGTTTGGATCGTATCGATGCCATGGGATACCGCCCGACGGTCCGACGAGAAGAACCGATCTTTGGATTAGACGCTAATGGCGAACCGTATCCAATTCGTCAACAAATCGTCTTCGATTGTAAAGTGAAAGAGAATGAGTAACTGCTTAGAGCATCCTCCGATTCATGTGGAGGGTGCTCTTTTCGTTCTTGATTCCATGTGATGCCTTTCAAGAAAATAAACTCCGAATGGACAATCGATGAAATCAGAAAAACCGCTTTTAAAACCGAACGATAAATTTTCAGACAATTAAATTGTTCGCCTTTGGTTGACGCCTTGGGATGGACTTGTTAAGATGAAGTCGTGACAGGATGATTGAATATAAACACCTCGTATAATAGCAGGGATATGGCTTGCAAGTTTCTACCCAACGACCCTAAATCGTTGGACTATGGGGTATATGGATGTTCGTCGATATTTCTTTGGCGTACCTTTTTATACCCTAAGCCACCCTTTTAGCCGTGGTTTGGGTTTTTTTTATGCACAAAGGAGGAAACAGCGATGGGAAATGCAGAAGTCGGCGTCATCATGGGAAGTCAATCGGATTGGGAAACGATGAAACATACATGTGATGTGTTGGAGCAACTTGAGATTCCGTATGAAAAGAAAGTCGTTTCCGCACACCGGACACCGGATCTAATGTTTCGTTATGCTGAATCAGCACGTGAACGAGGACTGAAGGTCATCATTGCCGGTGCAGGCGGTGCTGCTCATCTACCGGGCATGGTAGCCGCTAAAACGACATTACCCGTCGTCGGTGTTCCTGTGAAAAGTAGAGCGCTCCAAGGAATTGATTCCTTGCTCTCGATCGTTCAAATGCCAGGTGGTGTACCGGTCGCAACGGTTGCCATCGGAGAAGCAGGCGCAAAAAACGCCGGATTGCTAGCTGCTCAAATTCTTTCGATTCAAGATGAACGACTTGCCCGCAAGCTCGATCATATGCGAGTCGAACTCGAAGGAGACGTCATTGCATCTGGAGGAAACCTGTTATGAAACGAATCGGGATACTAGGTGGCGGTCAACTTGGTCGGATGATGGCACTGTCCGCCCGTGAGATGGGCTTTGAGATTCTGACACTCGATCCAACGGACAACGCACCATGTGCGCAAGTGGCGGATCAACATATTAAAGCTCCCTTTACGGATGTCGAGGCAGCGAAACAGCTCGCAGCTGAATCAGATGTCGTCACCTACGAATTCGAGAATATCTCGACAGAAGTCGCTGAAGCGATTGGAACGAAACTGATTCACGGAACCGATCTTCTTTTTCAAACGCAACATCGGGTACGGGAAAAAGAGATGATTGAACGCATTGGACACTCTGTCGCTCCATACTATCTGGTGACAGATCCTGCTGACTTAGAGGAAGCAAAACAGCGACTCGGATTACCGTTCGTCTTGAAGACAGCACGATTCGGATACGACGGAAAAGGACAGACCGTCATCCGGACGGAAGAACAGTTCCAAGCGGCAATCAAACAATTCGAACCGACTGAGTATGTCGCAGAACAATGGTTACCGTTTGATCAGGAAATTTCCGTCATCGTCACTCGAAGCGCAACAGAGACTCGTGTTTTCCCAGTCAGTGAGAATATTCATCAAGAGAACATTTTGCATCTATCGATCGTACCGGCACGCATTTCCGAATCACTCGAACAAGAAGCAATTGCGCTCGCTGAATCGATCGCGGATGCTGTCGGGTTGATCGGTACACTCGCCATCGAGTTGTTCGTCGTAGGTTCTAGACTGATCGTCAATGAACTAGCACCCCGACCACATAATTCGGGTCACTATTCGATCGATGCTTGCGAAACATCCCAATTCGAGCAACATATCCGTGCCATCAGTGGTCTTCCACTCGGTGATACCCGTCTGACGACACCGGTCGTCATGGCGAACATCCTGGGTCAGCATGTCACAGCATTATACGAGGAACTGCCGAGACTGAACGCTCGGACGAAAGTTCACTTATATGGAAAAGCAGAAGCCAAGACAGGTCGCAAGATGGGACATTTAAACATCCTTGCGGACACGGTCGACGATGCTTTGGCAGAAGTCGAACGCCTGTCGATATGGAAGGAGACAGTTCAATGATCGAACGGTATACACGTCCTGAGATGAAAGCGATCTGGACCGAACAAAACAAATTCGAGGCTTGGTTAAAAGTCGAGATTCTTGCGTGTGAAGCATGGAGTGAACTAGGAGTCATCCCGAAAGAGGACGTTCAATTACTTTGGGACAATGCCTCTTTTGATGTCAACCGGATCCTTGAAATCGAACAAGAGACACGTCATGATGTCATCGCCTTTACACGTGCCGTCTCTGAGACACTCGGAGAAGAACGTAAATGGGTGCATTACGGACTCACGTCAACGGACGTCGTCGATACAGCACTCTCATATCTGTTGAAGCAAGCAAATGACATTCTTGCTGCGGATCTCGATCGGTTCATCGACATCTTAAAAGTCAAAGCGAACGAACATAAATATACGGTCATGATGGGACGAACGCATGGCGTACATGCAGAACCGACGACGTTCGGTCTGAAACTAGCGCTTTGGTACGAAGAGATGAAACGAAACAAAGTCCGTTTCGAAGCAGCACGTGAGACGGTCGAATACGGCAAGATGTCAGGAGCCGTCGGAACATTCGCGAATATCGATCCGTTCATTGAAAAGTATGTCTGCGAAAAGCTAGGAACAAAACCGGCTCCGGTCTCAACGCAAACGCTACAACGTGATCGTCATGCACACTATATGTCGACGCTTGCTCTGATCGCGACATCGATTGAAAAAATGGCAACGGAGATCCGTGGTCTGCAAAAGACAGAAACACGTGAAGTCGAAGAATTCTTCGCTAAAGGTCAAAAAGGATCATCGGCGATGCCGCACAAGCGGAATCCGATCGGCTCTGAGAACATGACAGGTCTTGCCCGAGTCATCCGTGGACACATGGTGACGGCGTACGAGAACGTCTCACTCTGGCACGAACGGGATATCTCGCACTCTTCGGCAGAACGCATCATTCTTCCGGACGCAACAGGACTGCTCAACTACATGTTGAACCGTTTCGGAAACATCGTGAAGAACTTGACGGTCTTTCCGGACAACATGAAGCGGAACATGGACCGGACGTTCGGGGTCATCTTCTCTGGACATGTCTTACTCGCTTTAATCGAAAAAGGCTGGTCACGTGAAGCCGCTTATGACTTCGTTCAACCGCGTGCGATGCAGGCGTGGGAAGAACAAATCATGTTCCGTGACTTATTGTGGCAAGAACAAGAGATTCAACAGCTGTTCACAGAAGAAGAGCTCGATGCGTGTTTCGATCCGACGTACCATACGAGTCGCGTCGATGAAATTTTTGAACGGTGTGGCTTGAACTAATCAACCTGAGACGGGGCACGTGCCCCGTCTACATCTTAGGATCATGGGGGACGAAAGCGATGCAACCACTTTATGAAGGAAAAGCCAAACGATTGTACACGACGCAGGAGCAGGATGTGCTCCGGATCGTCTATAAAGACGAAGCCACGGCATTCAACGGCGAGAAAAAAGAAGTCTTTGCTGGAAAAGGCGAATTGAACAACCGGTTGACGAGTCATTTCTTTGAAATCCTCGAACAAGCGGGCATTCCGACACATTTCATTGAGCGTGTCTCGGAGCGCGAACAGCTCGTACGTCGTGTCACTATCATTCCACTCGAAGTCGTCGTCCGGAACGTCGTCGCAGGAAGCTTGAGTAAACGGCTCGGTATCGAAGAAGGTACGGTGCTCGAAACACCAATCGTTGAGTTCTACTATAAAGATGATACGTTAGGCGATCCACTCGTAACCTCATCACACATCAATTTACTGAAGATTGCGACTTCTGAGGAGCTAGAAGAGCTGTCGGACAAAGCACTTCGCGTGAATGAAGTCTTGCAACCTTACTTCCGTCAAAACGGAATCACGTTGATTGATTTTAAATTGGAATACGGCAAGACGGCAGATGGAACGATTCTACTAGCTGATGAGATTTCACCTGATACATGCCGCCTGTGGGATCAGGAAACTGGAGAACATCTCGATAAAGATGTTTTTCGACGCAACATTGGTTCACTGACAGAGACATACCAAACACTATTCAATCGCCTAGGGGGAAACACACAATGAAAAAAGTCATCGTATCGATCGCATTACGGGAAAGCATTTTAGATCCACAAGGAGTTGCTGTAAAAGGCGGATTGCAACAGCTCGGTTTTACGGGTGTCGAGAGTGTTCGAATCGGAAAACAGATTGAACTGCTCGTTGAAACGGAAACGACAGAAGCGATGATTCATGAGATGTGTCAAAAACTACTCGTCAACACGGTGATGGAAGATTATCAGATTACGATCGAAGAGGTGACGCCAGCATGAAGTTCGCGGTCATCGTCTTTCCGGGATCGAACTGTGATTTAGATATGTACCATGCGGTTAAGGATGCGCTCGGAGAAGAAGCCGAATACGTCTTCCATACCGAAACATCACTTGAAGGCTACGATGGTGTCCTGTTACCAGGTGGATTTTCCTACGGAGATTACCTTCGTTGCGGGGCGATCGCACGCTTCTCACCGATTATGGAAGAGGTCAAACGTTTTGCAACAGAAGGAAAAACCGTCCTCGGTGTCTGTAACGGATTCCAGATTCTTGTCGAAGCGGGACTCTTACCAGGTGTCTTGCATCGAAATAACGGTTTGAAGTTCATGTGTCGGACGGTCGAACTGAAGGTTGAAAACACGAAGACACGGTTTACATCAGATTATCTGCCAGGCGAGACGATCTCGATTCCAATCGCACATGGCGAAGGAAACTACTACTGCGACGATGCGACTTACGCGATGCTCCAAACGAACGGGCAAATCGCCTTCACATATGTCGACAATCCGAACGGTTCGCGTGGCGATATCGCCGGGATCACGAATAAAGCTGGCAATGTTCTTGGGATGATGCCACACCCAGAACGAGCAGTCGAGCTATTGACTGGCGGAACAGATGGATTGAAACTCTTTACTTCACTCGTCAAACAGGGGGCACACCATGCTAAAACAACAGTCTGAACCAACACCAGAATTGATTCAAGAGCAACGCGTTTATGCCACGATGGGATTAAGTGATACGGAATACCAGATGATCGTCGATTTACTCGGACGCCAACCGAACTATACGGAAACAGGATTGTTTTCGGTCATGTGGTCGGAGCATTGTTCATACAAGACATCTAAACCCGTCCTCCGTCAATTCCCGACGACTGGACCACGTGTCTTACAGGGACCGGGTGAAGGAGCAGGTGTCGTTGATATCGGCGATGAGCAGGCAGTCGTCTTTAAGATTGAAAGCCACAACCATCCATCCGCTGTTGAACCGTATCAAGGGGCTGCGACAGGCGTCGGCGGAATCATTCGTGACATCTTCTCGATGGGCGCACGACCGGTCGCACTCATGAACTCGCTCCGTTTCGGTCATCTCGGTACACCACGTGTCAATCAACTGTTTGAACAAGTCGTTGCAGGGATCGCGGGGTATGGCAACTGTGTCGGTATTCCAACGATCGGTGGCGAAATCGGATTTGATCGTTCGTATGAAGGAAATCCACTCGTCAATGCGATGTGTATCGGTTTGATCAACCATGCCGATATTCAAAAAGGTCAGGCAAAAGGTGTCGGGAACTCAGTCATGTACGTCGGTGCAGCTACTGGGCGCGATGGTATTCATGGTGCGACGTTCGCCTCGGAAGATCTCGGAGAAGATACGGAAGCAAAACGTCCAGCTGTTCAAGTCGGTGATCCATTCATGGAGAAGCTATTGATTGAAGCTTGTCTTGAGATCGTCGGGCACCCGGCACTCGTCGGGATGCAGGATATGGGCGCTGCTGGACTAACATCTTCTTCAGCAGAGATGGCTTCAAAAGCAGGCATGGGCATCGAGATGCACCTCGATGACGTCCCGCAACGGGAGACAGGGATGACAGCATACGAAATGATGCTCTCAGAATCACAAGAGCGAATGTTACTCGTCGTCAAACGGGGGCGCGAAGCAGAGATTGAAGCAATCGTCAGCAAATGGGGACTCCATGCCGTTCACGTCGGAGAAGTCATTGAAGAGAAAGTCTTACGGTTGATTCATCACGGAGATATCGTGGCAGAAGTTCCGGTTGATGCGTTAGCAGAAGAAGCACCAGTTTACGAAAAACCATCTCGCGTCCCTGCGTATTATGAAGAATTCCAAGCGATGGAAGAGACGCTTCCAGTCGTCGAAGATGTCGTTGAGACATGGCGGGCGTTACTCCGTCAGCCGACGATCGCTTCAAAACGCTGGGTCTACGATCAGTACGATCATATGGTCCAGACATCGACGGTCGTCGCACCGGGATCAGATGCAGCCGTCATCCGTGTCCGCGGTACGAACAAGGCACTCGCCATGACGACCGACTGCAACAGTCGCTTCGTCTACTTGGATCCATACGTCGGTGGACAGATCGCCGTTGCGGAAGCAGCTCGTAATATCGTCGCGAGTGGGGCGACACCACTCGCCATCACGGATTGCCTGAACTTCGGAAATCCGGATAAACCAGAAGGCTTCTGGCAGTTGCAGCAAGCAACAGCCGGTATGGCAGAAGCATGTCGTGTCCTTGAGACACCCGTTATCGGTGGAAACGTATCACTCTACAACGAGTCAGCTGGTCAAGCGGTTCATCCGACACCGGTCGTCGGCATGGTTGGATTACACGAGCAGACCGAATGGATCACAACGCAACACGTCAAACAAGCAGGTGACCAGATTTATCTGTTAGGTGAAACAACAGCCGAGTTTGGTGGTAGTGAGCTTCAATATATGCAATTCGGTAAATCATTCGGTCGCGCACCACAGATCGATTTAGCAGTCGAACATGCACGCTTACAAGTGTTACAACAAGCAGTACAAGCAGGTGAAGTCAATGCGATGCATGATGTATCAGAAGGTGGTCTCGCAATCGCCCTCGCTGAGATGACGTTTGGAACGAACTTTGGGTTGACGGTTCAGTTTGATGGACCAACGTTACATCTGTTCAGTGAATCGCAATCACGTTTCGTCGTCACTGTGCCACAAACGCACGTTGCAGCATTCGAACAACGGACCGGTGCTCAAGCGATCGGTGTCGTTACGAACGATGAGCTTCTCGTCATCGAAACGGCAGAGACACGGATCGAAGCAGACCGTTCGACCTTACAGGGAGACTGGGAAGGAGCAATCGCGTGTTATATGACATCAAAGGACTAAATGAGGAGTGTGGCGTCTTCGGGATCTTCGGACAACCGAATGCAGCGCAACTCGCTTACTACGGCTTGCATAGCTTGCAACACCGGGGACAGGAAGGGGCAGGCATCGTCACGAGTGACGGTGACGACCTCTTCCCGCACCGCGGGCAAGGACTCGTAACGGAAGTCTTTTCGGAAGAGACACTGACGAATTTGAAAGGACATCATGCAATCGGACATGTTCGGTATTCGACAGCAGGAGGAAACACGCTTGAGAATACCCAGCCGCTGCATTTCAAATCGCGGACGGGAGATCTCGCCCTCGCACATAACGGAAACCTCGTCAACGCGGATTCACTGAAGCATCTACTCGAAGCAGAAGGTGCCATCTTTCAGACGACGAGTGATACGGAAGTCGTCGCCCATCTCGTCAAACGCAGTAAGCTCGACACACTCGAAGACCGGATTGCTGACAGTCTCGCGCGTCTCGTCGGGGCGTTCGCCTTCCTTTTCTTAACGGAAGATACGTTATTCGTGGCGGTTGATCCACACGGACTGCGTCCACTGTCACTCGGGAAGACACCGGACGGCGGCATCGTATTCGCGTCAGAGACATGTGCCTTTGATATCGTCGGCGCGGAGTTCATTCGTGATATCGAGCCAGGGGAGCTCGTAACGATCACAGAACACGGCATGTCGTCTCGTCAATACATGGAACCACGTGAACGGGCGATGTGTTCGATGGAATACATCTACTTCTCACGTCCGGATTCAATCATTGATGGCGTCAATGTCCATACAGCACGTAAAGCACTTGGGAAAAAGATGTATGAAGAAGCACCGGTCGAAGCAGACGTCGTTACCGGAGTGCCGGATTCAAGTATTTCGGCAGCGATCGGTTACGCGGAAGCGAGCGGTATTCCATATGAAATGGGATTGATTAAGAACCGGTATGTCGGACGGACGTTCATCCAGCCGTCACAAGAGTTACGGGAACGTGGGGTCAAAATGAAGTTGTCTGCGTTACGCGGTGTCGTACAAGGAAAGCGTGTCATCATGGTCGATGATTCAATCGTCCGGGGAACGACGAGTCGCCGCATCGTCGGTTTGTTACGGGAAGCGGGTGCGACGGAAGTCCACGTCCGCATCACGGCACCACCGATCACGAATCCATGTTATTACGGGATTGATACTTCATCGAAGGAAGAACTGATCTCTGCCCGGTTGATGCCGGAAGAAATCCGTCAGGAAATCGGTGCGGATTCACTTGAATTCTTGACTGTACCGGGCATGGTCGATGCCATCGATCGCCCGTTCGATGGACCGTTAAAAGGACAATGTACCGCTTGCTTCACAGGAGAGTATCCGACACCGCTCGGTTCGCTCGAGTTAGAAGCTAAACTTTGATAGATGGGGGAAGAACATGAGCAAACATTACGAAGCAGCAGGTGTGAGTCTGACAGCAGGATATGAGTCCGTCACTCGAATGAAAAAACACGTCGCCCGTTCGATGCGCAAAGAAGTATTGACGGGACTCGGTAGCTTTGGTGCGATGTTCGACCTCAGCCAATTGCAGTTGAAAGAACCGGTTCTTGTCAGTGGGACAGATGGTGTCGGTACGAAACTCAAGCTCGCTTTCGCACTGGAACAACACGATACGATCGGAATCGACTGTGTCGCGATGTGTGTGAACGATATCATCGTCCAAGGCGCGGAACCACTTTATTTCCTTGATTATATCGCGCTCGGTCAGGCGATTCCGGCGAAGATCGAACGGATCGTCGCCGGTGTTGCTGAAGGATGTGTCCAAGCGGGCTGTACGTTAATCGGCGGCGAAACAGCGGAAATGCCAGGGATGTATGCGGACGGCGAATATGATATCGCCGGGTTCGCTGTAGGTGCCGTCGAGAAGCAAAAATTGATCACAGGTGATAACGTCGCAGCTGGAGATGTCATTCTCGGTCTCGCTTCGTCCGGCGTCCATTCGAACGGCTTTTCACTTGTCCGTAAAATTGTCGCCGAGAGTGGCCTTAGCTACGAAGATGAAGTCATGATGCTCGGTCATACGCTCGGAAATGCGCTCCTCATGCCAACACGTATCTACGTCGAAGCGGTCAAAGCAGCCCTTGAGACGGAAAAGATTCAAGCGATGGTCCATATTACGGGTGGTGGTTTCTACGAGAACGTACCACGCGTCTTACCAGAAGGTCTTGGCGCATCGTTCGACCCGAAAAAGTGGCCGACGTTACCAGTCTTCGACTGGCTCGAGCAAGCGGGTGATCTGCCACGACATGATATGTATAATGTCTTCAACATGGGGATTGGTTTCATGTTGATCGTCAAACCGGAAGATGTCGCGGAAGTGACAGCACGCCTCGCTCGTGAAAATGAGACGGCGTACGTGATTGGTCAGGTGACCGATCAAGAAGGTGTCCGGATTCAAGGAGTCGACGCATGAAGATCGCCTGTTTTGCATCAGGAAGCGGTAGTAATGTCGAAGCACTTTTTGAAGCAATCGAGGCAGGAGCGTTACATGCCTCGATCGAACTGATCGTCTGCGATCAACCGGACGCAGCAGTCATCGAGCGGGCAAAACGACGCGGATGTGACGTCTTCGTCTTTCGGGCGAAGGACTATCCGGATAAACCGAGTTTTGAGCGGGAGATCATCGCTCGTCTTGAAGCGAAAGGCGTCGAACGGATCATTCTTGCCGGCTACATGCGATTGATCGGGGAAGAGTTGCTCGGACGATACGCAGGGCGGATCGTCAACATCCACCCGTCGCTACTTCCGGCCTTCCCGGGAAAAGATGCGATCGGACAAGCATTTCGTGGCGGAGTTAAAATTACAGGTGTTACAATTCATATAGTCGATGAAGGCATGGACACAGGACCGATCATGGCTCAAGAAGCCGTCCGGATTACAGAAGAGATGACGCGTGAAACGTTGCAACAAGCGATTCAGCGTGTCGAACATAGACTGTATCCGCAAGTCATCGAAGAGTGGATGAAAGAGGAGGCAAACGTATGAGAGCGTTAATTAGTGTGTCGGATAAAACAGGGATCGTCGAATTAGGACGAGCGTTTCATGAAGCAGGGATCGAGCTTGTCTCGACAGGCGGAACACATCAAGCATTAGAGGAAGCCGGGCTTCCGGTCATTGGTATCAGTGAAGTCACACAATTCCCAGAGATGCTCGATGGACGTGTCAAGACACTTCATCCGATGGTCCACGGTGGACTACTTGGTCGTCGTGATCTTGAATCGCATCGTGAGCAGATGGCTGCGCAACAGATCCAACCGATTGATTTCGTCGTCGTCAACTTGTATCCGTTCAAGCAGACAGTCTTACAAGAAGACGTTGCCTATGCCGATGCGATCGAGAACATCGATATCGGTGGTCCAAGCATGTTGCGATCTGCAGCGAAGAACCACGCGGCTGTGACGGTCGTCGTCGATCCAGCTGATTACGAAACAGTCGTTGCTGAGGTTCGTGAAGGTGGAACAACGTTTGAGACACGCCAACGTCTTGCAGCGAAAGCTTTCCGTCATACAGCGGCGTACGATGCGTTGATCGCGGATTATTTCTTGACACAAACAGGCGAGAAGTTCCCGGACCAGTTGACGATCACGCTTGAGAAAGTCCAGGATCTCCGTTACGGAGAAAATCCACACCAAGAAGCAGCCTTTTATAAAACACCGATTTACCGTGGGGCTTCCCTCGCTTCAGCGAAACAGTTACACGGTAAAGAGTTGTCGTATAACAACATTCAAGATGCGAACGCCGCACTCGAAATTCTCGACGAGTTTCGTGAAGCAGCAGCCGTCGTCGTCAAACACATGAACCCATGTGGTGTTGCCGTCGGTCCAACGATCGGAGAGGCATTCCGCCGCGCTCATGCAGCCGATCCGGTTTCAATTTTCGGAGGCATCGTCGCCTTGAACCGTGAAGTCGACCTAGAGACAGCAGAACAACTAAGCGGTATCTTCCTTGAGATCATCATTGCCCCGTCCTTCACGGAAGAAGCCTTCGCCTTATTGTCAGCGAAAAAGAACATTCGTCTGCTTGAACTCGACGTCAAACGTGTCCAAGCGATCCGCTATACAGCAGTTGCCGGCGGTATGCTCGTCCAAGACAGTGACGATGAGACATTAGATGATGCAGCAGCACGTGTCGTGACAGACCGCAAACCGACAGCAGCGGAATGGGAAGACTTGAAACTCGCATGGCGCGCTGTCAAACACGTCAAGTCGAATGCGATCGTTCTTGCAAAAGACGAAGTAACCGTCGGTGTCGGTGCAGGACAGATGAACCGTGTTGGTTCAGCGAACATTGCAATCACGCAAGCTGGAGAAAAAGCGATCGGCGCGTCCCTTGCTTCCGATGCCTTCTTCCCAATGGGCGATACGGTCGAAGCGGCAGCAGCAGCTGGCATTACAGCAATCATTCAACCAGGCGGCTCGATTCGCGATCAAGAGTCGATTGATGCGTGTAACCAACACGGCATCACGATGGTCTTTACGAACGTTCGACATTTCAAACACTAAGCGGAGGCGATTTGAATGAAGGTATTGGTGATTGGTAAAGGAGGGCGTGAACACGCGCTCGTCTGGAAGCTGGCACAGGATGAACGGATCGAGACAGTGTATGCTGCGCCTGGGAATGCCGGGATTACACAAGCTACATGTGTTCCGATCGCCGAAAATGCCATCGATGAACTCGTGGCGTTCGCACAAGACGAACAGATTGATTGGACAATCGTCGGACCAGAAGGACCACTCGTTCTCGGGGTCGTTAACGCCTTTCAGGCAGCGGGACTGCAGGTTTTCGGACCGACACGGGAAGCTGCGACAATCGAGGGAAGTAAGCAGTTCGCGAAGGAATTGATGGCGCGTGCCGGTATTCCGACCGCTGCTCACGCCGTCTTTACTTCAGCAGCAGAGGCAGAAGCGTATGTTCGCAAAGCGGGTGCACCGATTGTCATTAAAGCCGACGGTCTCGCTGCCGGAAAAGGGGTCACGGTCGCAGAAACTGTGGACCAGGCACTTGCAGCGATCCACGATACGTTTGCCGGGGAATACGGGCAGCAAAGCCGCGTCGTCATCGAAGAGTGTTTGGTCGGGGAAGAGTGTTCGTTGATGGCGTTCGTCCACGAAGAGACGGTCATTCCGATGGTATTGTCGCAAGATCATAAACGGGCATTTGACGGTGACTTAGGTCCGAACACAGGAGGAATGGGCGCGTATTCACCGTTACCTCAGTGGGACGAAGCAGCGTTGACGACAGAAGCTGTTGATCGCATCATACAGCCGCTCGTTGATCAGATGGCAAGCGAAGGAATACCGTTCACTGGCTTCCTCTATGCCGGTCTGATGTTGACGAAACAAGGACCGTTCGTCATCGAGTTCAATGCTCGGTTCGGTGATCCGGAGACGGAAGTCATTCTCCCACGCTTAGAGACACCGTTACTTGATGTCATCAGACCACTGATGGACGGACAGACACCAGAAGTCGTTTGGACGGACCAAGCAGCTGTCGGTGTCGTCGTCGCTGCAGAAGGATATCCAGAAGCGCCAAAAACGGGACAAATGATTCCACTCGATCAGATCGGGGATGACCTTCTCGTTTTTCATGCCGGAACGGCAGAACAATCCGGTCAACTTGTCTCAGCCGGTGGACGTGTCCTCGTCTGTGTCAGTCGTGCAGAGACGATCGAGCAAGCTGTCGAACAGGTCTATGCGAACTTACCAGACGTAACGCATCAGCCATTCTTTTACCGAACTGATATCGCTCAAAAAGCCTTTCGTGCCTCACATGAATCATGATAGTTGAACCAGACGCACTCAACAGAGTCTCGTCTGGTTTTTTTATTTCTTGGCGAAGTGCACGAAAAGATTTGTCTTCCATGGCGAATTTGTGTTATTTTGACCAAATGAATCCGGAACGGGGCAAAACTTCTTGAAACTTATTTAGCAACATTTTAGTATAAGAACTATAAGAAAGCGTTTTCAATAAAATAAAGGAGGTCGAGCTTTCGTGAAAAAAAATTGTGGAAGATCCCCTTGGACGAAATCTGAAGTACGAACACACCAAGCGGTCATCAGCGGAAAGCTTGCACCGACACTTGTCATACAGAATGCCACTTACCTAAATCATGGCGTCAAAGCATGGCGGACGGCGAACATCTGGATCAGTGGCGACCGGATCGTCTATGTCGGTCCAGAGATGCCGGAACAAGCCGATGCCTACCATGATGCGACAGGTCAATATATCGTACCCGGTTACATTGAACCTCATGCCCATCCGTTTCAACTTTATAATCCAGCGAGTCTTGCAAAATTCGCAGCAGAGCGAGGAACATCGACCCTCGTCAACGACAACATGTTGTTATTATTAGAGCCGACGGAGCAAGCGTTTGCTCAAGTCGAGGCACTGGCGGACCTACCGACCTCGATGTACTGGTGGGCACGACTCGACGCGCAGACCGAGCTTGATGCCGATAGTATCTCGATCGATAATCGCCGGATTCAAGCATGGCTTAAACATCCACAAGTCATCCAAGCGGGTGAGTTGACGGGATGGCCACGTCTCTCGCAAGGGGACGATGAACTGCTCCACTGGATGCAGGATGCGATCAAACTTGGAAAACCAATCGAAGGTCATTTCCCTGGTGCTTCAGCGAAGACGCTGACAAAGATGGCGCTGTATGGTGTGACGAGTGATCACGAGGCAATGACGGTCGAAGAAGCGATGACACGTCTTGAACTTGGTTATACGACGACGATTCGTTATTCATCGATTCGTCCGGATCTACCGGATATCTTTAAGGGGCTTGTCGAAGCGGGATTGACGCAGTTCGATAAGGTACTAGTGACAACAGATGGTTCGACACCCTCCTTCTATAAAGCGGGTATGATGGATGAGACAATCCGACTGATGCTCGAGGCAGGCATTTCGGTCGAAGAAGCCTACCGGATTGCGTCATACAATGCAGCACGTCATTTTAATCTCGATCATCTACTCGGAAGTATCGCGCCAGGACGGATTGCTCATCTCAATTTCCTTGAGGCAAAAGATGCTCCGACACCTGTCGCTGTACTTGCGCGCGGCATATGGGTCCGTCAAGCCGACATTCCATGTTACCCGGCAGAAACGCTTGATGCTGCTTATGCCCTTATGCCACGATCAGAAGTCCGGATTTCCTTAACGGAGCAGGATTTTTCATTCAGCATGCCGGTTGGTCTTGAAATGGTCAATTCCGTCATCATGAAGCTCTATCAAGTCGAGCATGACACGAGTGTACCTATGCTACCAGCAGGTTGCGATGAATCCTTCCTGATGCTACTGGACCGCGATGGGAAGTGGCGTTTGAATACCGTCTTGAAGAACTTTGCGACACAAGTCGGAGGTCTCGTCAGTTCGTACTCGATTAGTGGTGATATTTTGATGATCGGTAAATCAAAACGAGATATTCAAGTCGCGTTTGAGCGGATGAAGACATTTGGCGGTGGAATCGTTCTAGTCGAAGACGGAGAAGTCATCGCTGAAGTTCCATTGACCTTAATGGGGCAGACGTCCGACTTACCACTCGAGGATTTGATCGTTCAAGAAACCGCTTTACGGGAGGCATTATTTGCCCGTGGATATGCCTTTGAAGATCCGGTCTATACGTTGCTATTCCTAGCGTCTACACATCTACCATATGTGCGGATCACACCACAAGGTATTTACGAAGTCCTTCGGAAAAAAGTCCTTTTCCCGGCGATTTTGCGATGACGCTTGAATTTTAAAACGTCGCGCTTTAAACTATTAAAGAGCAATTGAATGGGAAAGGGAGTCACAAGATGCAACTCGATAAATTGCGTGGAAAAGAATTAGATCAGTTATTTACAGCCATCATGAAGATGGATTCATTAGAAGATTGTTATACGTTGTTCGAAGACTTAGCGACCGTCAACGAAATCCAGGCGCTCGCCCAACGTCTGGAAGTCGCACGTCAATTACGTGAAGGCAACACGTATCACAAAATCGAAAAGGCGACCGGTGCTTCGACAGCAACGATCTCGCGTGTCAAACGTTGCTTGAACTACGGTTCGGGCGGTTATGATCTGGCGCTTGCCCGCCTAGGTCTTATCGAGCAAGAAGTAGCGGATAACTAATGTTATCCGCTACTTCTATGAAGGGGGGCGCACCGATATGGATTTTGCGTTACAACAAAGAATTCAACATTTCATTCGAAAGCTGACGCCTATCCAGTCGCTCGTCATCATCTACTTCGTTGCGGTCATCATCGGGATCATTTTGCTCGGCTTACCGTGGTCGACGAAAGGAAATTACGATTGGGACTTCACGGACCTGGTCTTCATGGCGGTCAGTTGTGTTAGTGTCACCGGTCTGACGACGGTCTCGGTTTCGGATACCTTTACGACGTTCGGGTACTTCATGATCATGATTTTAGTACAAGTCAGCGGGATCGGCTTGATGTCACTTCATATCGCGATGTGGGTCATTCTCGGAAAACGAATCGGTTTTCGGGAGCGTCAACTGGTCGTCCGAGATCAGAACCAGACGACGATGCAAGGTGTCGTCAAATATATTCGGGAAGTCATCTTGATCATCGTCTCGATTGAATTGATTGGTGCTTTGATTCTCGGGCTGTATTACACAAAGTATTTTCCGACGTTCGGAGAAGCGATGCTTCAAGGGTTGTTCGGGTCAGTCAGTGCGACGACGAACGCCGGTTTTGATATCACGGGAGAATCGTTACTACCGTTTCGCGGGGATTTGTTCGTCGTCTTCATGCAAATCTTACTGTTGACGCTCGGAGCAATTGGTTTTCCGGTACTCGTCGAAGTCCGACGTTATATTTCCTACCGAGCGACACGTCAAGCAACACGTCAACCGTATCATTTTTCACTGTTCACGAAATTGACGGCGTCGACGTTCTTCATTCTCGTTCTCTTTGGAATGGTGGCACTACTACTATTCGAATGGAACCAATCCTTTAAAGGCTTACCAATCGATGAGAAGCTCGTCGACGCCTTGTTCCAATCCGTTACGACTCGTAACGGGGGATTGACGACGATCGATATCACGTCTTTCTCACAAGCCTCGATTTTCGTCTTGTCGCTCTTAATGTTCATCGGAGCGTCACCGTCTTCCGTTGGTGGGGGGATTCGAACGACGACGTTCGCCGTCGCTGTCTTGAGTGTCATCGCCTTCATACGAGGGGAGTATGGGATTAAAATCTTCGGTCGTGAGATTGGTCAATCGGATATTTGGAAGGCCTTTGTCGTCATCGTCGTCTCGACTGGCGTGACGATGGTTGGATTGATCGTCTTGTTGATCGTTGAGGACGCGCCGTTCCTGGTACTGTTCTTTGAAGCGTGTTCAGCGTTCGGTACGACCGGTCTATCGCTCGGCATCACGGATCAATTATCGGATATCGGAAAATGGACGTTGTCTGTGCTGATGTTCATTGGTCGAATCGGTGTCATCTCGTTCGTTCTTCTGTTGAAAGCGAACCAACCGAAACGTAACTACAACTATCCGAAGGAATCCGTCATTATCGGATAAGGAGGCTCTTGTATGAAACGTGCCTTTTGGATCAACTTCGCGTATATCTTTGCTGTGCCTGTCTTACCGTTTTTGGCGCTCGTCAATGGGCGAGCGCTCTGTTCGCCAGATTCACCGTTACTGGACGTTCCGGTACTCGGCTTCTTTTTGGCAGAACCGTGGGCGTTCGTGCCGGTATATGCGGTCTTTGCGTTGTTACTGGCGTCACTGTTGACGAAACGACGGACACACGTCTGACCATCTCGCTCTGCGCGAGATGGTTTTTTGTTTTATACTGAATGTGGAATGAGAAAGAGAGGATGGGACGAACCGTGTTATTACCTTTTAATGAATGGCGACATGTCTTTAAACTAGATCCAGCAAAACCAATTGATGATGCTAGCCTACAGGCGATTGCGACGTCTGGAACGGATGCGATTCTTGTCGGTGGAACAGATGACATCACACTCGATGCAACGCTTGATCTCTTAATGCGTTTGCGACGATATCCAGTCGCAGTGGCACTTGAGATTTCAGAACTCGAAGCCGCGACGATGGGATTCGATACGTATTTGACACCGACGGTTCTGAATGCGGGAACATTAGAGTATGTCGTCGAAAAACAGGTCGAGGCATTAGAACAAGTCGGTCATATGCTGGCGCACGCTGATCTTGTTGGGGAAGGGTATATCGTCCTGAATCCTGATGCGAAGGTCGCGCGTGTGACACAAGCAAAGCCGTTAACGTTGGATGAAACCGTCGCTTACGCACAACTTGCGGATAGCGTCTTCCGCTTACCGGTCGTCTATCTCGAATACAGTGGCGTTTACGGGGAACCGGAACGAGTAGCAGCCGTTCGCGATGTGTTGAAGCAGGCACGCCTGTTTTACGGCGGCGGCATCGACTCCGAGGAGCGGGCGCGTGAGATGTTGCAGTATGCGGATACGATCGTCGTTGGGAACGTCATTTATGAGGATTTAAAAGCAGCGCTTGCGACCGTCGCAGCGACACGATAAAATATAGGAACAAAAGTTCGGAATATAAGAAATGAGGCTATTGATATGTTTAATTTGAGTGAACAGCTCGTCAGTGGACTAAACCCTGAGCAAGCAAGAGCAGTCAAGCATACGGAAGGTCCACTGCTGATCATGGCAGGAGCCGGTTCCGGGAAGACACGCGTCCTGACACACCGGGTCGCATATTTGATGGCGGCTAAACAAGTCGCGCCGTGGAACATCCTTGCGATTACGTTCACGAACAAGGCGGCGCGGGAAATGCGGGACCGGATTGGTCGTTTGGTCGGTGGTGTCGCAAACGATATTTGGGTCTCGACCTTCCATTCGATGTGTGTCCGGATGTTACGTCGCGACATCGATCAGCTTGGATACGATCGTAACTTCACGATCCTTGATTCAAGTGATCAGCAATCGGCGATCAAGCTCGTCTTAAAGGAACAAAACTTGGACCCGAAAAAATGGGATCCGCGATCGATGCTGACGATCATCTCGTCACAGAAAAATGAATTACGCAGTGCTGAATTCTACGCCTCGATCGTGACGAGTCCGTATGAGAAGACCGTTGCTGAAATCTATAAAGGATACGAAGCTGTCCTACGCCGGAACAACGCGCTCGACTTTGATGATCTAATCGGAAAAACGACAGAGTTATTCAAGAAGAGTCCGGATGTCCTTGCGTACTATCAGAAGAAGTTCCGCTACATCCATGTTGATGAGTATCAAGATACGAACAAAGCCCAGTATGATCTCGTCAATCTGTTAGCTTCGGGACATCAGAATCTCTGTGTCGTTGGGGACTCGGATCAGTCGATTTACCGTTGGCGTGGTGCTGACATTGCGAACATCCTCTCGTTCGAAGAGGATTATCCGAATGCAGCCGTCATCTTACTCGAGCAAAACTACCGTTCCTCGAAACGAATTTTGGAAGCGGCCAACCATGTCATCCAAAACAACTCAACACGTAAAGATAAGAAACTTTGGACGGATAACGACGAAGGCGAGAAGCTGATCGTTCATACGGCAGAGAACGAGCGGGAAGAAGCATTTTATATCGTCCAGGAAATTCGGAATTCACTTCGCTACGGGATGAAACTGAGTGATATCGCGATTTTATACCGGACGAACGCACAATCGCGTGCGATCGAGGAAACACTTCTCAAATCGAACGTCCCGTACAAAATGATTGGCGGCACGAAGTTCTACGATCGTAAAGAGATCAAAGACGTGCTCGCTTATCTCCGTTTAATTTCGAATCCGGACGAAGACCTGTCCTTTGCGCGAATCGTCAATGAACCAAAACGCGGTATCGGCGCAACGACAATTGATAAGCTGCGTGATTTCGCCGATTTACAAGGCGTGTCACTGATGGAAGCGATTCGCGATATCGAATTGTCGAGTATCGCACCAAAAACGGCAGCGAAATTGACGGATTTCCGGACGATGATTCTCGGACTCAGTCAAATGCAAGAATTCATCAGTATTTCGGAACTGGTCGAAGAAGTGCTTGAGAAATCGGGTTATCGTCAAGTGCTGAAGGAAGATAAGACGCTTGAAGCACAGAGTCGTCTTGAGAACATCAACGAGTTTATCACCGTTGCACAGAACTTTGAGAAGGAGACGGCAAAAGCCGATCCGGAAGACCGGACGATCATCGCCTTCTTGACTGACTTGACACTCGTCGCCGATGTCGATTCACTCGACGAGACGGATCCGGAAGAACAAGTCACGTTGATGACACTCCACTCGGCAAAAGGACTCGAGTTCCCTGTCGTCTTCTTGATTGGGATGGAGGAAGGTTTGTTCCCGCATAGCCGTTCGCTTCAAGATGAAGACGAGATGGAAGAAGAACGTCGCCTCGCGTATGTCGGGATCACACGTGCTGAGAAACGCCTTTACTTGTCACATGCGCGGATGCGCTCCCTGTACGGACGAACGAACGCAAACCAAGAATCAAGGTTCCTAGCGGAGCTGCCGGAAGTCGTCATCGAGCGGACCGGTAAAAAAGCGAAGCCACTCCCATGGGAAGATCGCCCTGTCCCACAAGGCAAAGCGGTCATCGGTCGTTCAATCAGTAAACCGACAGCGATGAAGACGTCAGGTGCGGAAACGCTCGGTTGGTCGGTCGGAGATAAGGCAGAACATGGGAAATGGGGACTCGGTACAGTCGTCCAGACTCGGGGTGAAGGAGATAATCTTGAAATCGATATCGCATTCCCAGCAGTCGGAATTAAACGATTGCTCGCAAAATTCGCACCGATTAAAAAGGTATGACGGGAGGTCCACAGATGGACGCAAGCCAACGTATAGATGAGATTCGTCAAACATTGAATCGCTACAGCTACGAATATTACGTACTGGATCAACCAACGGTACCAGATGCGACGTACGATCAATTGCTCCGTGAACTGACGGAGCTAGAAACAGCACATCCGGAACTAATCACGCCAGACTCGCCAACGCAGCGCGTCGGCGCAGCACCGCTTGAAGCGTTCGAGAAGGTGACGCATGACTTACCGATGCTGTCGCTCGGAAACGTCTTTGATGAGACAGAAATTCGCGAATGGGTCGCTCGGATTGAGCGGTCGCTCGGACGTTCGACGACGTATGTCGCCGAACTGAAATTCGATGGACTTGCCATCTCGCTGAAATACGAAGACGGGCGATTCGTCCGTGGGGCGACGCGTGGCGATGGAACAGTCGGCGAAAACATCACGCAGAATCTACGGACGATCAAAGCGTTACCGCTTCGTCTGCAGGCAGAAGAGACGGTCGAAGTCCGCGGTGAGGCTTACATGCCGAAACAATCGTTCGAACGCTTGAATGAAGACCGGGCTAGCCGAGAAGAGACATTGTTCGCGAATCCGCGTAACGCGGCAGCAGGTAGTCTGCGTCAGCTGGATTCGTCGATCACAGCGTCGCGTAATCTGTCGTTATTCGTGTATGGCGTCGGTGTCAATACGTTGACGGCCCGTTCACATAGCGAAGCGATGGCACAACTCGCCTCACTTGGGTTACCGACCAATCAACATATGCAGACGTGTGAGACGGTGGAAGAGATTCTTGCCTACATCGCACATTGGACGGAAGCACGCGCGAGCCTGCCATATGAGATCGACGGAATCGTCTTGAAAGTCGATCGATACGATGATCAGGAAGAGCTCGGCTTCACAGCAAAAAGTCCCCGCTTCGCGACAGCCTATAAGTTTGCGGCGGAAGAAGTCATGACGACAGTCGAAGACGTTGATTTCAGTGTCGGTCGGACCGGGAAAGTGACGCCGCGTGCCCGTTTTGCACCGGTCGTCGTTGCAGGATCGACGGTGACGTATGCAACACTGCATAACGCTGATTTCATCGCTGAAAAAGATATCCGCCTTCAGGATTCGGTCATCATCAAAAAAGCGGGAGATGTCATCCCGGCAGTCGTACAAGTCGTCACGGCAGAGCGAACGGGAGAAGAGACACCAATCGTCTTCCCGATCCATTGTCCGGCCTGTCAATCGGAACTCGTCCGTCTCGAAGGCGAAGTCGACATCCGCTGTGTCAGTCCGGAATGTCCAGCGCAATTGATGGAAGGTATTATTCACTTCGTTTCGCGTCAAGCAATGAACATCGATGGTCTCGGTGAAAAAGTCGTCCGTCAATTGTATGACCATGAAGCAATCCGGACGATTGCCGATTTATATCGACTCGATCGCGACGAGTTGTTGACGTTCGACCGAATGGGTGAGACGTCCGTCGATAAATTACTTGCGGCGATCGAAGCCTCGAAGCAGAACTCAGTCGAACGTCTCTTATTTGGTCTCGGAATTCGACTCGTTGGTCAAAAAGCGGCGTATCTCTTAGCGGAACGTTTTGATTCGTTAGCAGGGATTGCGGCAGCTAGCTACGAGGAGATCGTCGCGATCGATGGTATCGGTGGGAAAATTGCGGACTCCATCGTAAAGTACTTCGAGCACCCAGAAGCACAAGCATTGATTCGTGATTTGGAACAACTCGGTGTTAATCAACAGTTCCTTGGTGAACGAGTTGATCAGACGAATGCACCGCTCGGTGGAAAAACGATCGTCTTGACGGGAACACTTGAAAGCCTAAAACGGTCAGAGGCAGGGAAGCGTCTTGAAGCACTTGGTGCCGATGTGACGGGAAGCGTCAGTAAAAAGACAGACGTGCTCGTCGCAGGAGAAAAGGCAGGTTCTAAGCTGACGAAAGCAGAATCGCTTGGTATCGAAATTTGGGATGAAGCGCGTCTGTTAGAAGAACTAGCTAAACACGAAGCGTGAGCAGAATGAATGAGAACGATCAAATAAAAGGAAGGCGAAATTCCGTCTTCCTTTCAGACTATAGACAAAAAGGCTGACTCCAAAAAATGACGCGTC
>NZ_DJTL01000035.1:0-1327 GCF_002439205.1 Exiguobacterium sp. UBA6309
CTCCATGTCTCATACATCTTCCGACCGGTGATGCCTTGAACCCGGACACCTTTGAAGACGACATGGTTCGTCAAATCGATTTCGACCGGTTTGACCGGCAGACTGAGGATGTTGACGTCTCCACCTGCTGTCACCATCTCGAAGGCTTGACGAATCGCAACCGGATGACCACTCATCTCACAGACGACATCAATTCCATCCCCGTCCGTCATGCGCTCGATCCGCTCCAAGACATCGTCATGACGTGAATCGATGACGACATCCGCCCCCATCGTCCGTGCGAGTTCAAGACGATATGGATTGACGTCGATTGCGACGACTTCCGCCGCACCGGCTGCTTTTGCGACCGAAACTGCCATCAGACCAATCGGACCACAACCGACGATTGCGACCGTTTTCGCGCTGACATCGCTCGCGAGTACCGTATGGATGGCATTGCCCATTGGCTCTTGAATCGAAGCGATCCCTGCTGGCATATCTTCCGGGTTGACCCAAAGGTTTTCTTCCGGCATGACAACGTATTCCGCAAAACAGCCTTGTGTATCGACACCGATGATCTTCGTGTTCTTACAGATGTGATATTGTCCACGAAGACATTGTTTACATTGATGACAGACGATATGCGTCTCCGCCGAGACACGATCACCGAGCTTCAAGCGTTTCGTGCCTTCTCCAAGCTCGACGACTTCGCCCGAGAACTCGTGACCGAAGACATACGGCGGATTGACACGCGAGGCTGCCCACGCATCCCACTCATAGATATGCACGTCCGTTCCACAGATCGATGTTGCCTCGACTCGAATCAAGACTTCCCCACGACTCGGTACGGGTACTGGTACTTCTTTCAGTGCCGCACCGAATCCGCGCTCTTCTTTGACGAGTGCACGCATCGTTTTCGTCGTTGCCGTCTCTTCTACCGTCGTTACTAATTTCGTCATCTTTCCCCGACTCCTTCGCGGAAGTTCGCGTTTATGTATATGTGGCGAACTTCCAAATGTTTAGCATCCCCAAAAAACCAAACACATCTTTCCTCTATCTTACATGAATTCTGCCGCTAGTTTACCGAATGTTTCTTCGTTTAGCTCAAGATCCGCATATGCGAGACCTGATTCTTGATAACCGTCGATTTGTGACTGGTAATCAGGACGTGTTTCATCCTGATAAATCAATCCCATGACGAGTCCGTCGTGAGCATGAACGGTCTGTTTTGCAAGATCCAAGTTCGACGGATCGTATCCTTCGATGTCGGACAGCTTCGTCAAGTTCTGTTTGAACCAATCGTACGTATTGACCTTGTTGAACGTGACACACGGACTGAAGACGTTGA
>NZ_DJTL01000035.1:1491-2503 GCF_002439205.1 Exiguobacterium sp. UBA6309
ACGGACTGAAGACGTTGATGAACGCAAACCCCTTATGTGCCGTCGCTTGCTCGATCAGTTGCGTCAAGCCCTTCAAATCGTTCGAGAAGCTTTGGGCAACGAACGTCGCACCAGCCGTCAAGGCGAGTTCAACCGGTGAAACACTCTTTTCGATCGACCCTTTTGGCGTCGATTTCGTCTTGAATCCAGGTGCAGAAGTAGGTGATGTCTGTCCTTTCGTCAAGCCGTAAATCTGATTGTCCATGACGATGTACGTCATGTCGACATTGCGCTTGAATGCATGAATCGTATGTCCCATGCCGATCGCAAATCCATCACCGTCGCCACCAGACGCGATGACTGTCAATTCGCGGTTCGCCATCTTAACACCTTGGGCGATCGGAAGGGATCGTCCATGAACGCCGTGGAAGCCATACGTATTGATATAACCGGAAATCCGACCAGAACAGCCGATCCCGGAAATCAATGCCAACTCTTCTGGCTCGAGACCGACGTTCGCGACAGCACGCTGAATCGCTGCTTGAATCGAGAAGTCTCCACACCCTGGACACCAGTTTGGTTTGACATCATTTCTAAAATCCTTAAAGGTTGCCATGATATACCCCTCCTACGACCTGCTCGACGACCTCTGCTGGGTAGAACGGGTCGCCATTGAATTTCAGGATATGCTCGATCTTCGATGCATGTCCACAGTTCATCTGGATCAGCTTCGCCAGTTGTCCCGTTGCGTTGTACTCGACGACGATGACTCGTTTGGCCCGCTCTAAGTGCGGCGTGACGAGCTCACTTGGGAACGGATGGACTTGACGGATATGCAAGTGATCAACCTTGATTCCTTGTGCTTCGAGTCGTGGCATGATCTCTTCGATCGTTCCACGTGTCGAGTTGAAACCGACGAATAAGATATCCGGTTCTGCATGATGCTCCGTTACGAGAACGGCATCCTGTAAGCGGAACGTGTTCAGCTTACGAAGTCGCTTCGTCATTTGATCGACCCGGTTCTTCGTCGCTT
>NZ_DJTL01000035.1:2554-3179 GCF_002439205.1 Exiguobacterium sp. UBA6309
TCTTCGTCGCTTCCGACGGACGCCCTTCCTCATTGTGCTCAACACCCGTTACGTGGTGAATTCCGTGCTTGACGCCTGGAATGACACGTGGGCTGATTCCATCTTCCGTCACTTCGTAGCGTTTGAAGTACGCTTTTCCTTCAAGTTCCGGTAAGTCTTCCTGGATCAACTTCCCGCGACGGATCTCAACGCGTGACATATCCGGTGGTTCAACCGATTGTTTTCCGAGCGACAGCATCAAATCCGTCAATAGAATGACAGGGCATTGATACTCCTCTGCGATATTGAATGCTTCTGCTGCATCGTAGAACGCTTCTTCGACCGTTGACGGTGCCAAAACGACCTTCGGAATCTCACCATGTGTACTATAGATCATCGCCATCAAGTCCGACTGTTCCTGTTTCGTTGGTAGACCTGTTGACGGACCACCCCGTTGTGTATCGACGATGACGAGCGGTGTTTCCGTCATCCCGGATAATCCGATCGCTTCCGCCATTAGTGACAATCCTGGACCAGCAGACGCCGTCAAAGCACGGACACCTGCGTAGTTGGCACCAATTGCCATCGTGACCGCTGCCAGTTCGTCTTCCGTCTGGACGACCGTTCCACCGAACTGCGGTAATTT
>NZ_DJTL01000035.1:3356-4787 GCF_002439205.1 Exiguobacterium sp. UBA6309
TTCCACCGAACTGCGGTAATTTCTTGATTAAGTATTCCATGATCTCAGATGATGGTGTGATCGGGTAAGCTGCCATCAGACGCGCTCCACCGGCAATCGCGCCAAGAGCAATTGCATCGTTTCCAATCATGAACATCCGTTGTTTTCCGTCAGCCGGTTCCAAGACGAACCGTTCGCCCTCTCCTGCAAGAGCTTCAAACGCTGCTGCTCCTTCACGAATCGCTGCTAAGTTCTTCTCGACCATATCTGGACCTTTTCGTCCGAAAATCTGTTCGACGACGGCTTGGAAACGCTCTGGTGCAATGCCGAGAATCGCACTCGATGCACCAATCGCGACCATGTTCTTCATCAAGGCCGTACCGAGATCAGCTGCGATCTCCGTAAATGGAATCGCATACAAGGAAGCGCGTGCTTCGTCCGGATTCGTCGGATTGAATTTCGCATCCGCGATGATGATGGCACCTTGACGCAATTCATGGAAGTTGACGTCGATCGTCTCTTGATCGAACGCGACCAAAATATCGAGATCATCGGAAATCGTCCGGACTTCCTGTGTTGCGACACGAATCTTATTATTCGTATGTCCTCCCTTGATACGTGACGAAAAGTGACGGTAGCCATACAGGTAATAGCCGAGTCGATTCAAGGCAATCGCAAAGATTTCGCCTGTTGATTCGATCCCTTCTCCCTGCTGACCGCCAACTTTCCATGATAACTGATTATACATCGACGTTCGCTCCTTCTCTGTCCCCTGAAATGATAGTTCTCTCTATCCTCCCTCATGATACCGATTTACCGGAAGTAGTACAATGCTCCCTCGGTGGAAAGGTGAGAAAAATTCGAAGACGCAGCAAAAAGACCATCTACTCCAGTCGAGTAAATGGTCTACTTGTAAATATAGGACCTATGTCCAATTCATCATCGTGGTTCGATGATGAGTTTGATGGCGGTTCTTTCTTCTCCATCAATTAAAATGTCTGTGAAGGCTGGGATACAAATCAAATCGATGCCAGAAGGCGCCACGAATCCGCGTGCGATGGCGACGGCTTTGACAGATTGATTGAGCGCTCCCGCACCAATGGCCTGAATCTCGACGGAACCTCTCTCTCGAATGACACCCGCGAGTGCACCTGCTACCGCGTTTGGATTCGACTTAGCTGATACTTTCAGGACGTCCATGCGTGTACCTCCCCATCCAGAAATGGCAATCAGTCGAAGAATACTGACTGATCCGTCAGATGAATCCGTTCAATCTTCGTTGCTTTTTTGGTTGTGTCATCGATATGAATCAAGACTCCATTAAGTTGTTCCCGTCCTTCGGCAACTTCAAACCGCGTTGGGAGCTGTGTCTTAAATTTTCGTAGGACATCTTCCTGACGCATCCCGAGCACACCGTTCAGCGGACCTGTCATCCCGACATCCGTGATATAA
>NZ_DJTL01000026.1:0-1992 GCF_002439205.1 Exiguobacterium sp. UBA6309
TTGCGCTAGCCACATCATCCGCGGATGATAAGCAGGGCATCCCGTCGTCCGCATGAAAGGATCGAAAACATCATCCGGAATGGATTCGACGAGATGATGGACAGCGAACGCGATATCATTTTCTTGAAGACGAACTTCTAAATCTAAGGGCAGAACCAGCTGGTTCATGTTATAATCTTTAAACATAAGGGCACCTCCGATGGTTATGGTTTGGTCACTTTAACTTTATCAGAGGTTGTCCTTATTTGTTTATTCAGAATCGGTTTTTCATCATAGAACAAGGCCCTCGAAACGACTACACGTTTCGAGGGCCTTTCGTTTGTGAAACTGAGTTATGTTCCAGCCTCGTTTGTCGTGGTTTTATTTTGTCGAAACGGCGCAATTCGTGGCCTTCGCAAGAATCTTCGAATAGGCCCGGGCGCCCTTAATATTCAAATGAACACCATCTGCTTCAAAATAGGATGGGTGTTTGACAGCAATAGCATGCCAGTCGATCAGTTCGACCCGTTTCCGTTTTGATGCCTCTCGTAACATCTGATTGACTTCTGCTTCCCACGGGCGTGGCACCCGTGCTGTCACGAGATAGATGTGATCGGCATTTGCAAATTGGTCGAGTAAGCTATTCAACTGATCTTTGCGGAAGCTGCCGTTTGTCCCAAGATGAAGGATGACTTGGCGTCCATGTTGATTGTACGACGCATACTGCTCACTTAGCGGAATCGCTTCTCGTAGCTGTCGACCGAGTTTCGCATCAATCGTCAGTTGTTTGAGTGTACTGCCGAGATAATCTTCGACACCGAGCAGGACGGAGTCACCGATCGCAAGCGTCGGTCGACAAATTTTTCGTTGATCAGGTTTTGCTTTCGGTGTCGTCGGTTTGAGGACCGGTTTCGGTTTTTCTTTTGGCGCCGCTATCTTATGGAAGGCGGGTTTTGGCTTCGGTGTATCGGAAACAGCAAGAATCGATAAGTTACCAATGAAGCTGACGATAAGGATCGTCAACACGGCAACACTCGCCCACTGTACCGTTGAGAACTGACGTAACTGTTGCGGATGTAGCGATAAACGCTTCAAGTAACCAGACAGTCCGTGTTGACGAATCGGACGCTCGATGAAGCGATACGACGTTTCTGTTAACGCAACAAGAATAACTATGATCAATATAGTCCGTAGTACCGAGAATGTTCCAATTTGCTCGACCGGTGTCAGCAACGTGATGACGGGAAAATGCCATAGATATAAGCCGTACGACCGTTTGCCGATCGCAATAAGTGATGGATGCGCAAACCAACGACTCCAAATCGACGCCGGATGGGCGATCGTAGCAATCAACAGGGCGGCAAGGAGCGAAACGATGAAAAAGCCACCGCGGTATAAAAAGCTTCCGAACTCACTCGTGACAACCATCAGTAAAAGTAAGAGTAGCAACGTGACAGCACCTGTTTGATTCAACAATCGAACACCACGTTTTGGGATATCAATCTTAAAGCGGGTCGGTTGCCACGCGAACGCGAGCAAGCTCCCGATCAATAAGGCAAATAATCGTGTATCGGTACCGTAGTAGACACGACTCGGATCCTCACCCGGTGTGAATTGAATCGCCATCGCGAGCACGGATGCGCCGATCGCGACACCAATCAATTGAAGGAACAGGCGACGATTTTTCATACCGAACCAAAGTAGGATCGGGAATAGCAGGTAGAACTGTTCTTCGATCGCGAGCGACCAAAGGTTTTGGATCGGTGACGGTTTCCCGAACGACTCGAAATACGAGACGTCATGGAAGATATACCACCAGTTCGTTCCGTAAATAAGCGCAAAGGCACTATCTTGACGAACTGTATGCAATAGTTCGCGTTCAAAGACGGTTACATATCCGAGAACGAGTAACAGCATGACGAATAGAGCTGGGAACAAACGACGGAAACGATGAATCCAAAACCGTTTCAAATCGAGGCGCCCGGTCGTTTGCCACTCGCGTAACAAAAGACC
>NZ_DJTL01000026.1:2340-25066 GCF_002439205.1 Exiguobacterium sp. UBA6309
CGTAAGCCGTCAAGCCCTGGCATATATGTAATCGAACGAGACGAGGATTTCATAAGACACGAACAACTCCTTTAAAACGATAACTAATTTCTAACAGTCTTTAGTGTATCGAATTCCAATTTCAAAGAAGTGTCTAAGAAGTAACAACCTAGCCCAAAAAAGCACCCGACGAGAGCATCGGATGCTGACTTACGAATGACGCGGAAAACGACACGTGACGGAAAAGTGGTTATCTGCTGAAGTGAGCTGGACACTTCCTTGATGGCGCGCCATGATTTGTTGAACAATCGACAGACCGATACCGGAACCGCCGGAAGAACGCGATGCGTCAGACGTTCCGAACGGCGTCAACCATTCGTTCAATTCTTCTGGTGTATAGGTGTTAGCAATCGCATTCGAGCAAATCAGTTGGATGCCTTGTGCTCCTTCTTTGATTGAAATCCGAAGATCACCGATTCCATGAAGTGTTTCTTTTAAAAAAATCAAACATGAAAACCCTACTTTCCGTTGAGTATAGCATGCAGTATGCACGTCGTCCCTTTCGAAAACAGGGGGAGAATTCTTAACTGAATCTTAAACAGATCAATGCCTGATTTTCGGCGACATCGTAACTGGACAAGCCGTTATACTAGAGACAAAGGAGGGGAAAGCGATGGAACACCACACGTATTATGAAGCACTCGTTCGACGAGACGCGACGTACGAAGGAACGTTTTTTGTCGGGGTCAAGACGACCGGTATTTTTTGCCGTCCGACGTGTCCAGCGCGAAAACCGAAGTCGGAGAACTGTGAGTTTTTCGAGACGGCGCAAGAGGCATTGCTTGCCTCTTATCGACCGTGCAGACGGTGTCATCCGCTCGCTTATCCAGGCGATCACGGTACGATTCAACGCTTGATCGAAGCAGTCGAGGCGGAACCAGATAAACGGTTCAAAGAAGCCGATTTCCGAGCACTTGGTTTGGACGAATCAACAGCACGTCGCCAGTTCAAGAAACGATTCGGGATGACGTTCGTTGCCTATGCTCGGGCACGGCGGATGGGGTTAGCGATGAAAGAGATTCGGACTGGGAAGCCGGTCATCGAAGGACAGTTAGCAGGAGGCTATGAATCAAGTAGCGGTTTTCGTGAAGCGTCAGCACGGATGCTCGGGGAAGCACCGTCACGTTTTGACGGACAGGTCTTGCGCGCGAAATGGCTCGATACACCGCTCGGTTCGATGCTCGCGATTGCGGACGAACAACACTTACATCTCCTTGAATTCGTCGATCGACGGGGACTTGAACGAGAAATCGAACAATTGCGTCGAAAAGCGCATGCTGTCATCGTTCCCGGTGAGTCACCCATCTTTGGACAGATTGAAGGGGAGCTCCGTCGTTACTTCAAAGGAGAACCGGTCTTGTTTCAGACGCCACTGATGCGGTACGGAACGCCCTTTCAACGCCGCGTCTGGGAAGAACTTGAACGGATTCCGAGTGGCGAGACGATCTCGTATCAGGAACTGGCCATCCGAATTGGTCAACCAACCGCTGTTCGCGCTGTCGCACGAGCCAACGGAGCAAATCAACTGGCAATCATCATTCCATGTCATCGGGTCATTCGAACGAATGGGGATTTAGGTGGATACGCCGGGGGACTTGCACGCAAGGAAACATTGCTCAAACTGGAGCGTACAAAGAGAGGACTGGATGTAGGATGAGTTTGATTAAAGATGTGTTTTCACCGAGTTGGCTCGATGGCTTAGGAGAAGCGGTCGATGTATCAGATTTTCGCAGACGAGTCGAACGGGAGGACTGGGAAGAGCTTGCGTTTAAACAACGCGTCCGTCGTGTTGCGGAGACACTAGAATCCGTCCTGCCACCGTTTCCGGACTCGATCGGGGAGCTGGAACGACTCGCACCGCAGTTTACTGGATTACCAGGGATCGTTTTTCCCGAGTATGTCGAACGGACAGCAACACTCGTTGACTGGAAGCTTGCGTTAGAGACACTCGTTAAATTGACGCCGTATTCGACGTCTGAGTTCGCTGTCCGGCGTTTTCTACTCGCTGATCAAGAGCGTTATCTCGAGCAAGCACTCATGTGGGCAACATCAGACGATGAACATGTTCGGCGCTTAGCGTCGGAAGGGACACGACCGCGTCTGCCATGGGGACAAGCGATTCCGAGTCTGATTGCTGATCCGCGACCGTCATTACCAATTCTTGACGGGTTACTACAGGATCCGTCACTCTACGTCCGAAAAAGTGTCGCTAATCACTTGAACGATATTTCAAAGACGCATCCGGAATATCTGATTGAGCGGATCGAACGTCACTTAAGAACAGATCCGAACACGGACTGGATTTTGCGCCACGCCTCCCGGACGTTACTCAAACGCGGAAATCCAGAAGTCTTACAGTTATTCGGACACGTTACGCAAGGGGAGGTCGAGATTACAAATTTAGTCGTCTCGCCGGTTACGATTGGTGGAGAGCTTGACTTCTCGTTCACTGTGACGAGTTCAGTTCCACAACGTTTACGCTTGGAGTACGCGATCGATTACGTCAAACAACGCAGAACGAGTCGGAAGGTGTTTCAACTGCGGGAGCGGGAAGTTAAAGGTGTCTTACAAGTCGAAAGACGCCAATCGTTTCGGAACATGACGACGCGTGTCCATTATCCTGGTACACACACATTGACGATTTTGATTAATGGAGAGGCTTACGCGACAGCAACGTTTGAGGTCGAGGAGGAGAGCTGAATGCAAGGACGGCATCCGGATTTTAAAACGTCACGATTATTTGTTGAAGCAACGGATGAAGAATCGGGTTGTAAGTGGACGTTGCATGCGATACGTGAGAAAACGATCGTCGGAACGATTATCTTCACTTGGAATGCATCCATCGGAATCTTACGTTACACGACGACTGATGAGGACGATCAGCACGGGTACATCACGGAAGCTTTGACATCGATTTTGTCATATCTCGCGCGGACATTATTATTGACGCGTGTTTATAGTGAAGCGGGCAGTGAGACGGTTTGGCGTCGGAACGGATTTCAGTTGCAGGCGAATCGATATGCACGCGAACTTCATCATTAAAGCCCCGTCTGCTGAGCAGAACGGGGCTTATTTGTGATTAGACCGTTGTTTTCGACCAGTTGAAATGGTCGCAAATCGCTTCAGCGCTTTCACGCGCACTTAACTGTTCCGTATCAAGAAAGAGATAATTGACGTCCGGCAATTCGCCTGGCAGCGAGCGTGTCCGGTATCCGTCCGCCGTCTTGCGTAAGTCTTGTTCAGAAGCAGCGAGGTCGCGCTTCGTCACTTTGTGCGTCAATCGGTTTTCGGTCGTGTTCCGGTGCAGACGGGTCGCGACCGGCGCATCCAGTTCAACGATATAGACGTCAGCACCTGCTTGTTCGAACAACTCAACCGTTTCTTCGATGAACTCGAGACCACCACCTTCGACGCCGAATAGACAGAGGAATGTAAACAGGACACCTTCAAGCGAACTGTTCGCCATTTCCTTGAACATCTCGCGCCGAATCGTATCCTTTAGGCGGTGATGGGCGGGTTCAGAGAAATCAAAATAAGGCAACAACAAGTCGATTGTCTGGTGGTTATGGAAGACTTTCATCTCCGTCAACCGTTCGATTTCCTGACCAATCGTCATCTTTCCGACCGCTTGAGGACCAAGTAACAAGACAAATTTCATGGACGAACCTCATTTCCTTTTTTTGCTAAGAATAGCACATTCCGATGAGTGACATCACTAGAACGCTTGTTCGTAATTTGATATAATTCAGGTATGAAGTCCCGTCGTGTCCTTGTCTGAAGGAGGACAACTATGCAAGAGCAATGGAAGGCCGTCATCGGCTATGTAGGTATATATGAAGTCTCGTCACTTGGTCGCGTAAGGTCGCTTGATCGGACGATCGTGACGTGTCGCGGCGTCCGACAACGCCGAAAAGGTGTCTTGCTCCGACCACGACTCAATCGGGAAGGGTACCGGAAAGTGACGCTCTATCAACGGGGTCGAGGAGAACGAGTGCAGGTCGGTCTACTCGTTGCGCAAGCTTTTCTGACGGCTGACGTCACGGAAGCGCGACTCGTCCGACGCAACGGTAAACGAGCTGACGATCAGTTATCGAACTTGGACGTGTTGCCTTCATTTGATCAGCAGTATACCGAACTGCTTGGTGAGTTTGATCTCTTATTAGAACAACATGTGACACTGTCATCATTCCAGATTCGAGCGATTCGCGCCCAATATGAAAAAGGGAAGACGATTCGTCAACTGGCGGAGCAGTATCAGGTGACGGAGAACCGGATTCGCAATATCATCGATAAAAAGGAAGCACGTTATATCGGCTGAGAACAGAGGAAAAGAGCGCTTGCCAGGAATGGCAGGCGCTCTTTTTGTTAAGACAACGATTCGCTCGAGCGAACGGTCTGTTGCAACGAACTGATTCGTGACTCGAGTACCGCGTTATGTGTCTTCAATTCCGTTTGCTGAATGACGTGGTGTTGCATTTGATCCCCAAGTACTTGGCTATAGGACGAGAGCTCTGACATCAACTTTTGGACAGATTGTAGATGCTGTTGCATATTCGACTGGACTTCTGCGACGATTTGACGTTGGTGTTCAACGGTCCTCAGTGTCGTCTCGATCGTCGTCGCTTCAGTCAGCATCTGTTGCAAGTGCTCCGTTGCCGTCTCGAGCTGTTGTGACGTCGAGAGAAACCGTTCCGTCATTTGCGAGAGCGCTTGTTCGACTTGAGTGAGCCCTGCCGTCCACGTCTGATTGACCTGACGGATGTGGTCCGTACTCGTCCGGATATCGATCGCTAGTCTCTCGACTTCCTTGGCCACGACCGTGAAGCCACGACCGGCTTCGCCAGCACGAGTTGCCTCGATCAGCGCATTCAGCGATAGGCGGCGCGTCTCTTCAGCGACACGCTGGATGTGGGAAATCGAGGTCTCCATCTGCTGCTGTAGATGTGAGGTCTGTTGCAAGATTTGCTCTGTCGTCGCGGATTGTTCCTTCAGCAAGTGGCTTTCTTGTTGTAATGTCCCAAGTGTCGTGTGATTCGTCTGAACAGTCTGTTGAAAACGGGTTACGGCACGTTGGCTGTTCAGAAGTGTCGTTTGCATTTCGCTTAACGCATCGTGTCCTTGGGCAGTCAAACGTGTGGAGGCGATGATCGTCTGATTCATCTGCGTCGATTGCGCAAGTAAGGAACCGGCGACTTCATCGACGGCATGCACCGATTCATCCATCGCGGATAAATGCGATGAAAAGTGGGGCTGGACGGATTCAAGTTCCTGACTGGCTTGTTGCATCTCGACCGTCAAATCCCCAATCTGTTGCATCAATTGATTGTATTGGAACGTGAGCTGTTGTAACTCAAAGGTCGTCGTCTTAAGCGTTAACGGACGATACGATCGCTTCGCATGGGTTTCTTCAATCTGTAGGGCGAGTTTCGATAACGGTGCTAGTTGTCGTTGAATTCGCCAGCGGATCAAGAGGCTGATGCTGACAAGTGTGATCACGCTCACCCAGATGAGTGTCCAAGCTAAATCTCGAGCAGGAGCGATTAATTTATCGCGATCGGTCGTCAGCAAGATGACGTCATCGAGTTCCGGAATCGTCATCGCGACAAGAAACTGGTCTTGATTTGAAAAGGCATATGTACGAGCTGTTTTTAAATGCTGTAGTAGTTGTTTCCGTTTTGCTGGGTCGAGTGTCAACGGTCGGAACGCCTCACTCGTGTTCAGGCTTTGAAAGCGAGTTATGTAGTCATCACGTGATAAGTCGGTTCGCTGTTGCTGTTGCAATCGTTTAATGGCACGCGTACGGTCTGTTGCGTCATTCGGATATGCGAGAAACGTTGCCCGGACGTTCACATCAAACATCGTTAATTCACGCATCAGCCGTTCCTCAGTCGCCGTAACGGATTGTTGGTACAAGGCGTAAACGCTTAGACCACTGATCACGATCAGTCCGATGGCGACGATCGGAATCAACCATCCATTTAATTGTTGTGCCAGTAATCGTTTTTTCTTTGGCATAAAATATCTCCCCCCGTATTCCTATCGGGAGGAGATGGCTCAACATGTATGAAAACGTTGTACGACTTGTGTAAAGGTCTTGTGAATCTAGTTCACGTAAATCGGAAGGACAGTCGCAAGATGTGTCATAAGTGCTTGTGTCTCTTCTTTTGGTTCAGACGTGACATAAATGATCAACGCAGCAGCAACGATGACAAAGATGGCAATGACAAGAATGATGAAGAACGGCATCTTACTTTTTCGTTTTTCGGCTTGACGGTCCATGAAAGATTCCCCCTTAATAATGTATACGATAGGTATATTTAAAGGATTCCCTGTTCATTACTTTAAAAACACGACAACTGTCCGGTAATGAAAAAAATACTGCCTTGTCTGACGAGAGCGGTGGACAGGGCAGTATTTTACGGTCAACTAAGGAGAGACCAGACATCATATCGCTCAAAATCAGCCAAAATATTTGGCGCGATCAACTGACGGATTATTTCTTCGTCCGCCCAGAGATAAGCGTCGTGTTCTGCGGATAACTGAACACTCGTCTGGTTCGTCGCGCAGACGTACATCAACAAAATGATTTGTCGATCTTTATGCGTTAGGAAGCTCGAGGCATAGAGTAGACGTTCCGGCGTAACGGTCAACTGTGTCTCTTCTTTTATCTCGCGAACAAGGCTGTCGAGCGGCAGTTCACCGAAGTCGATCTTGCCACCCGGACATTCCCACGTGCCGCCACCGAAGTCGGCAGCAGCCCGGCGGACGATCAGAAGACGTTGCTCGTGAATGATGATGCCTTTGACGGCAGGAACGATTGCTGTCATTTGACGGGACTCCGCGATAATACGACGGGATCGGTTCCTTCCGTTTCGATCAGCTGCTGATCGCGTAGATAGATCCCGCTCTCGTCAGCCAGCCCGAAGGCACGGCTCGTGCCTTCTTCCGTAAAGGATTTCACCAGGTGGGCAGCTTCGCCCCACGTCTCGTAATGGACACAGACGACAGCGTCTTTCAGCAGGGCAAGACCAGGCAAGCGAAGACGTCGATTGTCGCGTTGGTCGATCTCCGGAATCACACAACGTTCGGGTGAAACGAGGGCACCGGCAGAAAAGCCAGCGACCGGAACACCGTTTACGAAATGCGACTGGATGATGTCACCAATCGGTGTCGCGACCAAGTATTGCTGATACAATTCGGTCTCGCCACCGGAGATGATGATCCCTTGACATTGCTGTAGTTGCGCGAGCTGTTCATCCGTTGGCGCGTCAGACAGTGGTAGATGGACGAAGGACGAAATACCCTCTTCCTGCAACGCTTCCGTATAAATCGAGGCGTAGGTCACCCAGTCCTTACCAGTACGTGGGACATACAGAATCGCGACCGGACCACCATTCGTTAATGCAGCAAACCGTTTTCGCAAATTCGGTGTAAATGGAGGACCGCCTCCAAATAAGAATAAATGAGTACGCATGAAGTCATCCCTCCAACTATGTATTAGAAAAAGTATAGCAGAAATCAATCAATTGGAAATATGCTGGTAGAATGATTGTCTGCGGAACCACGTGTGATGTTGTTTCCGTTCTTGAAAGAGAACGAATAGGACGAAGGTGATGACGAGACCGCGTCCAATCCATGGTAAGACGAGAAGACCGTAGTTCATCGCAGCGAACAGTTGGAGCAAGAAGCGACGCTTACTCGGATCCCGCAGATACGTGATCAGTGGAAGTTGCTGGTGCGTCTGCTTGAATAATCGCAGATGAAGGAACGGACGCTTTCGGTGAGACGGCTTCGGTAAGGCACCGTTCAATTCAAGGACGGTCGCCGATAAACTCGACTGTCGTTTCGTCGACAACAGGATATCCTCCGTTAATCCGTCCTCACGCCGTGACCAGTGCCGGACATGAAAAGATCCGAACAGTAACACACACAGTGCGACAACGAAGAGGACAGGGTGCGGTTGAAGCCAAAGCAGGAGTAACAGGGTGATGCGTCCGGTTGCCAGGACGAGATGACCGCTCCATTTCCGCAAGAACCGTTGCCCAGATAGCCGGTATGTCCAGAAGCTAAAGAACGGTTGGAGTAAAGAAAGCGCGAGACTAGTCAGCAGTACGGTGATACTAGATTTGTCAAACCGGATGTGATGTAGCGGGAAACAAAGTAGATGTAAGCCGGCCGTTAATAAGAAAATCCGCACGAAGTGATACCGAACAGAATACCGCTTCATTCGGACGATCGCTCCAGAAACCGGTTTGAAGAAGAGACGATCCGCCGGTTCGAACCAAGCGTAAAAGGCAGGCAGAAACCCGTACAGCATCCAACCAAGTAAGATCCAAGCGACCGGAACCGTTTGAACCCAGTCCGCTTGACCGTTTAAGATCTGAACCGTCTCATAGATGATGAAAAGCCCGACCGGAACGACGAGATACAGCAAGATCGTCCAGTCGAAGATTTCTCGAAAGAAGCGACGCTGTTCCGCGTGCCGTCGACGGATCCGTTGCTTCAAAAAGGTTTCAATCATGCTCGAGCACCATCGCTTCCATGATGTCGAACAAGCGGGCACCTGGCTGACCAGAGGCTTCACCGATTTGAGCGAGTGTTCCTTGATGTTTGATGCGTCCCTGATCAATCCAGACGAAGTCGTCACACAGACGTTCCGCGGAATCAAGGACATGAGTGACGAGCAGAATCGCCACGCCACGCGTTCGTTCTGCTTCAAGTACATGCAACAACCGAATCGTCGCGATCGCATCGAGACCGACGAACGGTTCATCGATGATCAGGCAGTCTGCGCGTTGCATCAAGGCACAGACGAGCATCACCTTCTGTTTCATTCCTTTAGAAAAAGAGGATACATAGTCACCTGTGACAGCATGCAGTTCGAATGTCTTTAAGAGTCGTTCCGTGTAAGCGTGATCTGTCTCGTGAAGTGATGCGACCAGCTCAAGGTGCTCGGCGAGCGTCAAATATTCATAATAGGTCGGCTGTTCCGGAATATAGGCGAGTGAGGCCGGTAAATCGATCTCTCCTTCGACCCACGTTAGCGTACCGAACATCGCTTGAATCGTCGTACTTTTTCCTGCACCGTTCGTACCGATCAAACCGGTGATGGAACCAGGGTGTAAGGCAAACGCGATTTCTTGTAAGACGGGCTGACTGACGTCATATCCAGCTTGTTGAATGGATACATGCATGTGAAACATCTCCTTTCACTACATCTACTGATAGAAGAAGAAAAATGTTTCACAGCAACAGAACTCAGCAGAACCATAGCAAAAAATGTAACAGGTTAAAAATAACAAATGGGCTATAATGGAAATATCAATTTTAGAGGATGATCACGATGCAAACAGTCGAACGAATTTATTTCCGAGAGTCCGGCATGGGAAGAGGACAGACGTTTTGGTGGCACCGTGCAAGTCGGACGGTTCGAGCGGAAGATGAGGAAGAAATATTAGCACCATGCTTTCCATGTGGATTAATATTCCCTGACGAAATGGATCCATTGCTTATAAAACTGACAGAAGAGGATATCTATCTGATCGACATGTGGTCGGATTGATTCGATGCCGAGAAATGGCGGGAATACTCGGATCCTGAAAGTCTTACGATGATGGACGGAACGGATTGGGAAATTCATGTGACGACAGAACACGGTACAGAAAAAGTGTCACGTTCAAATGTGTTTCCACCAGGGTGGGAGATGATTCGGGAACTCTTATACGATTACTACGGTGCGGGGAGTAACCGAGAAGATGAAGAAGGAGAGGGTGAACAATGAAACGAGCACTATTGTACTTGATTCCGTTTGCGTGGCTTGGACCTTACCTCGACTGGAAAGAGGGTTCGATACTAGGGTATGCCTTATTTTTATTTGGACTTGGTGTTCTGTCATATTCCCTTGCGCGGAGGGGGAAACCGAAATACATCGTCATCGGCAACATGGCTTCGTTTGTAATTTCGTACGCGATTGCACTCAGTGTAGGCGAAGGATACTTCAAACCATTGACAGCCAGTCAACTGGTTCTTGGAGTGAGTGTCTTGAATCTAGTCGTACAAATACCAATTGTGATGCATGCGATTCAAAAACAGTTTGAAAACAATAAAAGCGCTCCATAAATCAGGAGCGCTTATGCGTTAGTTTTTACCTTTAAAAACAACTTCATTGTTATTCCATGAGAAAGAAGGCTTGTAGATTAATTCGAGCGACTGTCCCTTTGGTGCATCGTAGAAGAGCTTCCCTTTTAATGTCTTCCCTTTATTCAAATCACCACTGATTGCTGTATCATCGCCATAATAGGATTCTACTTGTTCGTCATTGATATACAAGTTAAATTCTGTATTATCAATGAATGAAGAATCATCACCTTTGTTGATTGCTGTTACATCAAAAACGACAACGTTATTGTTTTTAGCTTCACTATATTGATTAGGAGATTGATTTTGTGCTTTTGATATTGTTAATTGTACATCTCCAACTTTAATTGTGTCACCAAAGGCAAAAGTTTTAGGGGCTTCGCTTTTTTTCTTATCATCAGATGACTTATTAGAATCGACAGAAGTGACTTCATCACCCTTTTTTAATTCTTTATCAACTTCATTAGCAAAGAACGATGTACATGCTACCATTGCAACAATCAAAATAACAATTGCAACGATTAATCCCAATACCAATTTTAAAAACTTTTTCATAACAATAAATTCTGTCCTTTCATAATCCCAATAGATTTTTATGTATTAAATTCTTCCTTAATTTATGTTTTTAGATCTAAAAATTAGGTTGTCAAAATTATTTATTATAAAATAAGTAAGAATTAATAATATTCTATCATAAAAAACAAAATATTCCCTTAAAAAATAAATATTGTAAAATTTTGAAAATTCATTTGTTGAATATGAAAAAACGCTACGCAACGAGTGCGTAGCGATCAGATTACACGAGTCCTAAGATCTCAACTTCAACTAAAGCACCTTTTGGTAGTTCCTTAACAGCGATACAAGACCGAGCCGGGAAGTGATTGCGCGGTGCAAAGTAATCGGAATAAATCGTATTAAAAGAAGCGAAGTGTTCCATGCTCGTTAAGTAGCATGTCGTCTTGACGACGCGGTCAGGTGTCAGTCCTGCCTCTTTCAGGATGGCATCGACGTTGCGCATGACTTGTTCCGTCTGCTCCGTGATTCCGCCTGGTACAAGTTCACCTGTTGCCGGATCGATCGGGATTTGACCAGAAGCATAGAGTGTTCCGTTCGCGATAAAGCCTTGCGAGTAAGGACCGATTGCAGCAGGGGCGTTCGTTGTGTCGATCTGTTTGAATGTAGACATGAAAAGAACCTCCTCTTATAAAATACATATGTACGACACCGAGTGATTCGACTCGGATATCCCTCAACCCTTCAAAGGAGTGAATTGATATGCCACTTTATCATAAATTAGTTCGAGACGCGATTCCAAACATCATCGACCAAAACGGGAAAAAAGCGACGTTCCGCACGTTGGACGAAAATGAATTCCTAGTGGAAGCGAAAAAGAAATTACATGAAGAACTCGCTGAATATGAGGAGGCAGTGACAGACGCAGATGCTGTCGAGGAATTAGCTGATTTACTGGAGCTCATCCAAGCGTTAGCGAAGACACATGGCGTGACTGTTGAGGAAATGGAAGCCGTCCGGGCGAAGAAACAGCAACAACGCGGTGGATTCGAAGAACGCCTCTACCTGATTGAGGTCGAGGATTGATCCCGGAAGCGAAGCTGACGACGCATCATTTATATGACTCACTCGTCGAAGCCATTGATCAAGCAGAGGAAGTCTATATCGTCGCAGCGTTTGCTCAGAAGTCAGGTGTCACCTTGCTCGTCCCGGCATTTCGTCGTGCCTTGCAACGAGGAGCCGAGATTCGGCTGTTGATTGGCGACTATCTACATATCACCGATCCAGAAGCATTGGCGCAGTTGCTTGCGCTTGATGGGTTGTCAGTTCGCTTTTATCGGTCAGGTGGACGCTCTTTCCATCCGAAAGCGTATCTGTTTCGAAACGCAGAGACTGGCTTATCAATCGTCGGTTCGTCGAACATCTCGAACAGTGCGCTTCGGTCCGGTATTGAATGGAACGTTCATCTACCGCAAGCTGTCGCTCCACAGATCCTTGATGATGCGATTGATGCCTTCATGGATCTTTATCTCAGTGAATCGGCAGAAGAACTGAACCCAGTTGTCTTAGACGCTTACCGTCAAGAGTACGCGGCACGGCAATATGTCGCGGAACCAGAAGTCGAGTATGACGAAGGAACAGTCGTCGTTGCGCCAGAAATCCTGCCGCACCGAGTGCAGGAAGAAGCGCTCCGCGCGTTACGGGAAACGATGGAAGAAGGACGGACACGGGCGTTGGCAGTGCTTGCGACTGGATTAGGGAAGACCTACCTCAGCGCGTTCTTTGCGGGAGACTTTACACGAGTCCTATTCCTGGCGCATCAAAAAGAACTGTTACTGCAAGCGGAGCGTTCGTTTAAAAAAGTCAATCCGGCGTGGCAGACCGGCTTTTATATCGGCAGTGACCGGACCGTCACGGAGACGACGGAGATCGTCTTCGCTTCCGTCCAGACGTTGGCGCAAAAACGTCACTTGGATCGCTTTGCAACGGACCAGTTTGATCTCATCATTGTCGACGAGTTCCATCACGCGGCAGCGACGAGTTATCGGAAGGTCATCGATCATTTCACGCCCCGTTTCCTGCTTGGTCTGACGGCGACACCAGACCGGATGGACGGTGCGGATGTCTATGCGATCTGTCACCATAACGTTGCGTTCCAGATGCATTTCACAGCAGCGATTGCTGAAGGCTTTTTGACGCCGTTTCATTATTACGGTATTCATGACACGATCGACTACTCCCAGATTCGACGAATCGGTCGAACGTATGATGCGACGCAGCTCGAGCATCGACAACTCGATCGTGAGGTCGCGGATAATATCTATCATTCGTGGGAGAAACATCGTCAAACGAAGACTATTGGTTTTTGTTCGTCGATCAAGCAGGCGGAATATCTGGCGCAAGTATTCCGGGAAAAAGGAACGACGGCGTTTGCACTGACAGGGCAGACGACGAATCGCTCGCAATATATGAAAGCATTCGAGCAAGGCGAAATTGACGTTCTCTTTACCGTCGATCTATTCAACGAAGGTGTCGATATTCCGAAAGTCGATACACTCCTGTTCTGTCGTCCAACTGAGTCTGTCGCCATCTATACGCAACAAATCGGACGTGGTTTACGCTTATCACAAGATAAATCGCACTGCGTCATCATCGATTTGATCGGGAACTATCGTAACGTCGAGACGAAATTGAAACTACTTGGGACGATGAAAGAGTCGTTCAAGCGAGGAGAAACAGAACCGATTACGCCACCACCTGGCTGTGTGATTGAGTTCGATACGCGAGCACTGGAACTGATTCATCGACTACGACAACCAAGCCAGCGGAAGTTACGACTGATTGAACAATATGAGCAAATCAAATATGAACTCGGTCGTCGACCATCGTATGTTGAGATCGGGGAATATGCGGCAATTCCGCAAGGCTATAAACAAGAGTGGGGCTCTTACGTTGGGTTCTTGAAAGAGCGTCAGGAGTTATCAGGCGAGGAGATTGAGGCGTACGATTCTAATCGAGAATTGATCGAACAGGTCGAAAAGACAATTATGAATCGAAGTTATAAGATGGTTGTTCTGTTAGCGATGCTTGAGCGGGGAGAAGAGCGTTGGATGGAGCCGATTACGGCCGAAGAAGTAGCACCATTCTTTTATGAGTATCTGCATGCGGAGAAGTATCGGGAATTGAAAGATGCACAAACGGCAGAGTTAAAAGGAGCATTTAATAAACATAAAATAGAGCGCTTATTAATAAAACAGCCAATGTCTAAAATTGGACCACCATTTGTCTATAAAAATTATCATTTATCAGTTTTAGTTTCATTAAAATTCCCAAATGAAATTTACAAAATAATACAGGGGATAATTAATTATAGATTAACAAATTACTTTTTTAATTGAAAGATAATAAGATAAAATTCAATTATTAAAGTTCTATAAAGTTTTTAATCGTTATGATAAATAAAACGTAATTGAGGAGAAAAAAATGAACATAAACCCTGAATCAAAGCCCATTTCTGAAATATTTTCTATTGAAGGAAGAACAATATATAAAATTCCGATATACCAACGCAATTATTCATGGAATGACAGTAATATCGAATCACTTTACAATGATGTAATCAACGAAGAATCTGGATACTATCTAGGGAATTTACTTGTAACTCCTTCTCAAAATAAAAATGAATTTGATGTTGTAGATGGTCAACAGAGGCTTACAACAATTGCTCTGTTTTTATTAGCGATCTATGAAGAACTAAATAATATTGATGACAAGAACTCTTCAAAAGTACAAAGAGAATCTATTTATTCTTTAAAAACAGATATTAAACGAAAACTAATAGGTTATGAAAATAAACCCAAATTAAAATTACTTGAGCCGGATGCCGGAATTTTTATGAATTATCTTCGAGTGTTTGAAGATAAAGATAAGGGTAAATTCGGAAATAGAACCTTTGGAAAACGTTACAAATTTATTCAAAGTCTTATAAGTATTGGTAGTATAAACGATTTGGATGAAATAGAAAATTTCTACAAAAAGTTAAATAATATAGAACTATTAAGAATCACAGTCAATGATTTAACCGATGCTTACTCAGTTTTTATTTCTTTAAATGCTAAAGGACTTCCTTTGACACTAGTTGATTTATTAAAGTCATATTATCTAAGTGAAGCAGTCGAAGATATTGGAGATAGTAACGCTTTAGAAGAGTGGAATAAGCTAATTCATATTTTTTCTAATGAGAATGGAGAAACAAATATTCCTTCAATAACACAATTTTTCCAAAATAATTATGATACTTTTGAGAGTGATTCTACGTCTTCAATAACTAAACAAGCTTCCCTTAGAAAGTATGAGAAATTATTCAAAGAAAAGAAGTATAAATATATGCAGACATTATTAATTAACGCAAAAATTTTCTCTAATATTATTCCTAAAATAAAAAGTAGCGATGAATTATTTTTTAATGAGAATCTCCAAATTAAAATCAAACAATTATCTAAACTTGAAACATCTCCAATATACCCTTTAATGCTATTTTTATTAAAAAAGCTAACTGAGAATAAAATTTCTGAGAATACATTAACTTCTATTTTTGATTATTTAGTGAGTTACTATGTTCGTAGAAATATTGTGTTAAAACCTAAATCTTCAAACATTCGTGCAAAAGCAATACAAACTGTTCGCCAACTTGAGAAAATCGAAGATAACTTAGATAATATTGCTTTACTCACAATAAAAAATATTCTAAATCCTATAAAAGTAAGTGATGAAGAATTTTTAGTGAGATTAGATGAATCTGTATATGATACTTCACCACAAACAGTTCGATTCATCTTAATAGAAATTGAAAGAAAATATGGAAACTTATTTAATAAACAATATAAGGATACATTAGATGATTATGAGAATGGGAAACCTATTTGGACGCTAGAACACATCTTACCGCAAAATATTAATCTTAAGAAATCATGGAAGCAAATGATTGCTCCAGATAATATAGAAAACGCTGAAAATCTTCAAAAAGAAAATATGCATAGAATAGGAAACATTACTCTTACTGGTTATAACTCTGAATTGAGTGATAATGATTTTATAGAAAAGCGTGACTATAGGCCAAAAGGATCTCAAGAGTATACAGGATTACGTACCAAACTATTTATAAATAAATCTATCATTACTGATGAATTAACAGGAAATTTAAAAACATCTTGGACCATACAGGATATTGATATTCGTACAAAAAAATTAGCGGATTTAGTGTTAAAAGTTTTTTCTATTGATTAATTCAATTGAATATTTAGGCACAATGAAAAAATATAGCTAGGATAATAATGAGCTTTTAGTGCTATATTTTTTCATTGTTAGTTTTTATATGATCTTTAACGAAAGTGTTATAAGTGTAATGAATTTATAGAATTTTACTCCATTTTATCGATCTTATACTTTATATTATTTTTATTGATTTTTTCTAAGATAATATCTTCAATGTTTAAATTTAACTCGCTACATAATGTCAGCGCGTAAATCAATACATCAGCAATCTCTTCTTTAATATTCTCTTTGTTCTCTTTCCAAGCTTCTTCACTTGTCTTCCACTGAAAAGCCTCCAATAACTCAGACGCTTCGATAGATAAAGAAATCGCTAAATCTTTAGCGTTATGGTATTGCCTCCAATTCCGTTCATCCCGAAAGTCATCGACTTTTTTTATTAAAGATTCAATTTCATTCATGAGTCATTCTCCTTTAGCTGTAATAGACGTTTTCGCAATTGCAGATTCGTAGCATAAAGATAAAGTCCTTTTACGCCTCGCTTCATCAAAACATTTAATGAATTTAATATGATATCTTCTTTGGCTTGTTCATTTTCTGATTTACTTAAGTCCTGACGCGAAACAAAGGCGCCTTTATCCTTATACTGCGTAGAATCAATGACTAGCTGCTGAGTCTCTTCGTCATATTGAATGGAAGGACCAAGCACAACACCTACGTAATTTAAATCAAATCCTTGAATTGTATAAATTGATCCAACTTCATTTATTGTTTCGGGTTGTTCTGCCCACGTTATATTTGAGTAACTACGATTCCAGGGAAGGTTGATGCCATCCTCGTCTACGTAATAGTCAGCACCATCTTTTTTATGAAGATAATCAAAGGTTGATACCATTCTTGAAAGCCCATATTTTTGATCTTTTTGAAAAATTGCTTGTTTAAATGCTTCGGAATCTTCGAAGATTTGAAAGTCATAGTTAGAGTCTGATGGTAGTGGTAGAATTTCTCGTTCTACAAAATGATTGATCCAATGTAATGTTTCTTGACTAGCTTGCATTCGAAATTGCTTGGATAATCGTAATGTTTTCGTTGCGAAGGGACCGACGATTTCCTGAAGAGTAGTACGTCCCCAGTGGCTCTTGATTTTTAATACTTGTTTAGGATCAAAAATTAGAATAGTGACTTTACTACGTGTAATGATTTCGTTCAGCTGATTTTTTTGATGAAAGTTGTTATACGTATCTTCTTTTGTTAAGAGGAGGTGTGCTTCATCAATTAGTACAATGTCTACCATCATGTTTTGATTACTTAGTGTATTTATGAATGGTGTAGGTTTTTGGAATTGTTTTTTCTTCAGGTTCGGTAAGCTTCTTGCAATCGATTTATACGTTTTTAGCATTTCACTATGATTAACAAGTAAGTAATTGTCTGTTTGATAAAGAGCAGAACTTGTATCTTTCGACAGGTCCTGGATTGTATTAAATAAAGAACTAAGCAAAACACTTTTACCTGTCCCGGCATCTCCTTCGACAATAAATACATGATGTCCTGGTTGTGTAATATTTATTTTGCAGTATTCTAGTATTTCTTGTTTTACTTCGAGTTGTTGCTCAGACAATTCACGATATGGAGAGAGTTTATAAACATCTTTATTGCGTAAGTATTCAAGTGTTCCTTTAGCAATGCTTTCTTCACGCAATCGTTGCCAAATATTTTCGAAGACCGTTTCATTAAAAAAGGACTTTTGATAATAATTATGAGTATAACGAGAGGCTGTTTGACTGACGTTCTGCAACTTATAATGACCGTCAGCAATCAGAAAGTTGATCAAATTAGACTCTATGTTATAAGTGGCCGACTGGTTAAACTGCTCGTGTCCAATTAAAATTGTTTGATCAAGTTGTTTACGTCGAGAATCTTTTAAATGGGATTTTAATCTTTGATTTTTTTGAACCGTTTGCCCTACATATGCTTGTTCTTTAGTTGAACTGTACAATAGGTAAACGATTGGATAATCGTCTATAAAATCCGACTGCGTATTGATTACGTCACTATAAGTAAATTTACGTTTCTCGAAATAAAGATTTTTCACTGTATGAAATCCTCTCAAGGTAATGATAAATGATTTGGCTAACCTGTAATATAATGTAATTTACATAACTAAATAATACTATAAATTGTAATGTGTATAGCATATGAATTTTTAACATGCTTTTTTAGGAGGACAAAGAATGGTGACAAGCTTATTTTTAGTTGAAGGACTTCCGGGATCAGGCAAAACAACAACAGCTGAAGCGTTGACTCGTCTACTACAAGAGCAACAAATCAATACGCGTCTTCATATCGAAGGAGACCTCAACCATCCTGCGGATTATGAGAGTGTCGCTTATTTAACGCTTAGTGAATGGGTAGAGTTTCAAAGTAAGTACGCTTCACTCGAGGTCTTACGATTTGCTGAGGTGTTCAATGATTATGTGCTTGTATCATATCGTCAGTGGCAGTCAAAACAGAATGTTCCTGAAGCTGCGCTTTCACTTTTGCAAGCACGTGATATCTATGAACTACCGTTCGAGTTACATCAATCACTGATACTAAAGAAGTGGGAAGCGTTCGTTGCTCAAGTGTTAACGACGGATACAATGTATGTCTTTGAATGCTGCTTTTTACAAAATCCATTAACGATGGGGCTTATCAAATACGATCTACCGGAAGCGACGTTACAAGCGTACATCGAACGCATAGCGACAATCATTACGCCGCTACAACCTGTTCTTGTCTATGTTGATCAACAGGATGTAGAGAGAAGCTTCCGTAAAGCATTACAAGAGCGTCCGACAGAATGGGCAGATGGATTCGTATCCTATTACACCGAGCAAGCATATGGTGTGAATCACTCATTATTAGGAGTGGAAGGGACGATTGCAATCTTAAGGGAACGAAAAGCATTGGAACATCAGTTGTTAAAAACGCTTCCCTTTAGAGTAGAAGTATTTGGAAATGAAGAGTTTTCAGTAAAAGCAAGACAAGCTTGGGTGAAGCAGTTGATTCAGTCGACTGTGCGTTCGACTTCTTTAAGCGAGAGCTAATAAAGAGGCGATTCTTTGTCTTAGAATCGCCTCTTTATAGTGAGAATGTCTGATCAATAGTGTTTTTATCATGGTTCAATATCCAATGCTTATAATCATCGTAGAGATCACGGATAGCGTCAGGTGTTTCGCCGATCAGGTCACAGCCTCGGTCATCATAGATGTGAAACAGACTCTTTCGTCTCGGATTAAAGAAAAAGGTACGATGGATAAAAGAAGGACGATCCGTGACATCGTGACTGCAAATATCACGGATTAAAGCTGGATAATGAATCTCTTGCCGCGTACAGGTCAAAGACAATGTGTATGTAGCATAGGGATGCTCTTCCACATATTGCGGTGTACGATCGCACCGCAGGCGATAGCGTAAAGAAGGGGACTTCAAGTACTTCACAAATCCACTATGCACGACCGGTTTCCAACCGCTTGTTCTTTTGTAGGGACTGACCTGCACGATCCATGTGATAAGATCAGATGGAGCATGGATGGCTTCGAATAAGGTTAGGGCTTTTCGATAGGCGGACTCTAGATAATTCGGATCATCTAGACCAACGTTTTTGAGCAATGTTGAATCGCCTAGCTCAAAGCGGATTCCGTTCGCATTGTGATAAAATAAGTTCGGATATAAGACGAGCTGGGGAAAGATCGTATACAGCTCTTGGTGATTCAATAGGAACCCCTCCCTTCAATTTATAATGCGCTACACTTGTTTCTTGAATGAATAATGATCCGGCTTCTAACAGCCGGATCATTATTTATTAGCCCATACTCGTTTCATGATTAACCTGCCATTGTACGCCAAACGCATCTTCGACAATACCGTAGGCTTCACTCCAAAACGTCTTTTGAATCGGCATGATGATCTTGCCGCCTTCAGCGAGCCGCGCGAACGTTTCGTGCAATAGCTCCACATCGGCTAAGTGAAGGGCTAACGTAATGTTTTGTCCGAACGTCACAGGGTTTTGTGGCATCGCGTCTGAGAACATGAGACGTGTGCCATGGACGATAAGCTGCGCATGTAAAATCAGTGTCTGGTGCTCCGGTGGATACGGTTGACCATCCGGTCCAGGACCTGGTCCGAACTCCATGATTTCCGGCATTTCTTCCTGAAACACCTCCGTGTAAAACGTCAACGCTTCACGGGTATTTCCATTAAAGACAAGATACGGATTAATCGGCATGGGAAAGCTCCTTTCAAAAGGGAGAATGCGTCTCTTTTAGTATAACAAACATTTGTTCGTATAAAAAGAGTGAGTTGCTGATTTATTTAGTATAAATGATAACGGTTTCAATTAATCTGATTTTTATAAAAAATAGGTTGCAACTTCCAGAAAGACTTCGTATACTAAATTTATCGAAAGCGCTTTCGGTGAAATGGAGTGAGTAGTATGGGAACAATTTATGATTTAGCGAAGATGACCGGTTTTTCGATCACAACGGTCTCGAAAGCCTTAAATAATTATTCAGATGTCAGTGAAAAGACGAAAGCGAAGATCGTCCAGGCAGCAGCTGAGATGGGATACTTGCCGAATGCACATGCTCAATCGCTCTCGACAAAACGTTCATGGACGATTGGTGTCATGTTTTCAGAAGCACATGGTGTCGGCATGATGCATCCGTTCTTTAATGCGATCATTGAAAGCTTCCGGAAAGCAACAGAGCAGCAAGGTTACGATCTGATTTTTGCATCACGAAATTTACGTAATCGGGACATGAGTTACTTGGAGCACTTTCGGCACCGAGCGGTTGATGGCATTGTCGTCATCTGTTCGGACCAGTTGGATCTGCACGTTCAAGAATTGATTCAAAGTACGATTCCGATCGTTGTCGTTGATATGTACAGTCCGGATTGTAGCGTCGTCTATTCCGACAATATTACGGGTGGGCGACTAGCCGTCGAGCATCTATATGAATTAGGTCATCGCCGGATTGCGCATATCGCTGGCGACACGACGACGGATGCTGGTGCAGCAAGGATTGAAGGTTATAAACAAGCAATGACCCAGTTCGGTCTGCCGATTCCGGACGGCTATATTGCAAACGGTGGGTTGTTTTCCGGAGAAGAAGGAAAACGGGCGATGCAAGAGTTGCTAGCGCTACCAGATCGACCGACTGCTGTCTTTGCGGCAGCGGACCAAATGGCAATCGGCGCTATTGAAGCGATTCATGAAGCTGGCTTACAGATTCCAAGAGATATCTCACTTGTAGGCTACGATGATATCGAGATGGCGAAGTACATCACACCGAAGCTGACGACCGTCCGGCAAGATACGGAAACGATTGGTCAGCATGCGGCTTCAGTCTTGATCGAACAAATTGTCGATAAACAGCGGATCACGACACAAGACGTCATCCCCGTCGAGTTGATCGTTCGTCATTCGACAGGTCCTGCACCTGAGTGACGTGCGCCAATTTCGGAATCGCTCTCGCTGGTTGTCAGGGAGAAAACGCGAGAGCGATTCCGAAATTATTTTTACGGCAGTTCCGAAAGCGCTTTCGAATTAAACGATTAAATTGAAAACGCTTACTTAAAAACCATTAAAAAAAGATGGGATGAAATGAAAAAGGCGTTCATTAGTACAGTCACGATTGGTGCCATGACAGCAACTGTCTTAGCGGGATGTACGGGAAGTGGCGAAGACACTACGAGTAGTGGCAAAGAGGTCTTAAAGATCTGGTCGTTTACGGATGAATTAAAAAAACCAATCAAAAAATTTAAAGAAAAGAATGACGTTAAAGTCGAATTGACGATTGTGCCGATGGCCGACTATCCGACGAAGTTGAAACCAGCTCTTGAAAGTGGCGTCGGAGCACCAGATATCTTCACGGGTGAAATTGCCTTCTTGAAACAATGGGTCGACGCTGGCTACTGGGCAAATTTATCCGAAAAGCCGTTTAATGCAGATGACGTCGCAAAAGACTATATTCCGTATGTATTTGACATGGGGAAAGATAAAGAAGGAAACGTGCGTGCGCTCTCTTGGCAAACGACGCCAGGAGGCATTTACTACAAACGAAGCATCGCGAAAAAAGTACTTGGAACAGACGACCCGAAAAAAATCGGCGGCATGATGAATTCAATGGATGGGGTGTTTGAAGTCGCCGATAAAATGAAGCAAAAAGGCTATAAAATGTTCTCAGATGAAAGATCGATTCGTTGGTTCGTGCAAGGCAATGATTCACAACCATGGGTCAACGACAAGCAGGAGCTCGTCTTGACCGATGCACGAAAAGAATATATGGACTACGCAAAAGAACTCCGTACGAAACAATATACGGCCCTTGCACCGAACGCATTCAAGGACTTAATTCGCCGATTGCGGGCGGAATATACAGATTTACCGATCTATATTACAGAAAACGGAGCCGCATTTGACGATGAGCTGATCGAAGGACGGGTCGCCGACCAAAATCGAATCGATTACGTTGCGCAACACTTGCAAGCAATCTCGGATTTGAACGAAGAAGGCATGAATATTGATGGCTACTACTTATGGTCGCTTCTTGACAACTTCGAGTGGAGCTTCGGTTACGAAAAACGCTTCGGAATCCTTTATGTCGATTTCGAGACACAGGAACGAATTTGGAAAGACAGTGCTCATTGGTATGCGAACGTGATCAAGCGACATAAAGCTACGCTTCCCCAAAGCGTATAAGGAAAAGGAGCTGACTCAAAAGTC
>NZ_DJTL01000041.1:0-186 GCF_002439205.1 Exiguobacterium sp. UBA6309
AGGATGATTCCATCCTTGACCGTTCCGAATGTCCGAAAGACACGTTCCGTCAACGTATGCGCAAACGACAGATTGATTTGTTGATGGATGATCGAACGAATCAAGGCCGTGAACGGTGAATGATCAAGAACGAGCCGTTCGTCGCCGAACTGTTCGACGATCGCATGTAACGACGTCGTCTTGAGA
>NZ_DJTL01000041.1:530-3767 GCF_002439205.1 Exiguobacterium sp. UBA6309
TTGCGGTCCTGAACCGTCAATCCGTAACGTATAACCGTCGATGGCTTCCATCATCGTGATGTATGCCTGATCGTTGACGAAGACCGGAACGACGAGTCGCCCATCCTGTTCGATTTGTAACGGGTCTTCCGTCAAACGAGATACGATTCCTTTAAAATCCAATGCTTCCGACAACGTCAGATCATATGTCCACCGGCTCATCCGACGAACACCTTGATCGCACCGAGAATCAAACCGATGATGAATCCACACAATGCCCCGTTGACCCGAATCCACTGCAAGTCACTGCCGACCTTATCCTCGATCATATGAATCAGTGTCTCGGTATCGAACCGATTTAAGTTCTCGCGCACGAGTCCGCCGATTTTTTGGTGATTTTGTTCGACGAAACGCACGAGTTGCTCCTTCATCCACTGATCACTGCTATCCTTGAACGTCGGATGCTGTTCCCAGTCGTCTAAAGCGCGCGAAAGCATCGGCATCGCCCGTTCCGTCCAGAAAGCGTCTGACGTCAAATAGCGTTCGAGCTCGATCAGACCAGCGTCATAGGCACGTTCAATGACCGGAAAGAAGTCAAACCGGTCGACCTCACTTGCCTTCCAAGCATCGATTTTCGCGAGACGCTCTTCATCAATCGACAACTGTGCCAGGTTACGACGCAGATGATCGAGAATCGCGAGTCGATTTGGATGATGGACGTGTCGCATATCTTGAATGACCGTCAACAAGACGCCTTGAATGACCAGACTGAGTTTTTCTTCCGAATAGACTTTTTGGACGGTTCGCGCCGTCACCCGCAAAAACGTATTCTTTTCTTGGTCAATCATTGCCGTATAAGCAAGGCGGCCAATCTGATCGCGAATGATCGGATCTTCGAGAAGACGTTGGCCGTAATCGAGTAACTGATCCATCAGCCACTCGTCGAGTCGACGTTCCTCATTCAACTCCATCGCCCGGACCGCCAGCCGTTTGGACGGATACGCTTTGATCGTCTCCGTCACCCGTGTATTCGCAAACTCAAGAATTGCCTCTTTCGGTAGTTTCCGAATCAAACCCATCAACAGCTCGGTGACGGTTGCTCGAAAGGCAGGTAAGACCAGAATCGAACGTAAAATTTTGATGACACGATCTGCAAGCGTCATATGTTGCAGCTTCGCAACGATACTTTCTTTGTTCAGTAAATCCGTCTCGAGCATATGAACAATCGATTCGATGACCCGTTCCCGATTTTTCGGCAATAGGTTCGTATGGGGAATCTTTAATCCAAGCGGGTGACGAAACAGCGCCGTGATCGCGAACCAGTCGGCAATCCCACCGACGAGTCCGGCTTCAAAACCACTCTGGAGCCAAAAGACCCACGCATTTTCTTTAAATGGCAATGAGACGACGAATCCGACCGCCATGAAAATCAACGAAACGGTTGCAAGCCGCCGTGTCGATGTTTTAGGTTGTTCAAATGATGACACATCGTTTCCTCCTTCAACTGAGTCACTTATCTACCTTACGAACGGGACAAGGATTAGGTTTCGACACGAAAGAGCCCCAGTCATCGACTGGGACTCCCTATGTACTTAAAACGTGTATTCACCAAAACGGTCGCCATCCCATGTCGCGGTTGCCGTTGAGACAAAATAGACCAGTCCGTTGCCGAATGTATTTTCCATTAATGAAACGAGTTGTTGACCATTCGTCTGTTCAACGAACGCTAATCGGACTTCTTCTTTCCCTTGATAAATCCGTTCGTAGACACTTAAACCGCGTGCATTGAGAAACGTACGCGCCGACTCGAATTGAATCGGACCGACTTCAGGTCGTCGTTCCTGAATGAACGACTGACATTTTTGTTCGAATGTCTCCATGGTTCTTCACTCCTTCTCTCTTTTTGTTCATGGATATCATGTTCCCGACTCTTCCTCATCATAATCCTCAAATGTGAAAAAAGCGACAGATGCGTCGCTTCTTTCATCATTTTACGACGATTTCTCACAATCTGACTCCAAACTGTCGGGCAGCATGGATCGCAGACGTCGTCGCACCGATCGTTCCAGCACCCGGAAAGATGGTATCGCCGATTGCAAAGAAATGATCGACACCTGTTCGAAACGGTGCCGCGAATAGGAGACTCGTACTCGGACGTTGCGGATATCCACCGACTCCACCATCCGGGCGGAACGTATAGCGGACCCATGCACCTGGTCCACCCGGATGGCGTTCGATTGCCTGTTGACTAAAACCCGGAAACTGCTGTTCGAGAATGGCTTCGAAGATCGCCGACATCGTCTCGACTTGTCCGTCGTAACGTTTGCGGTTCGTCTTATCAAACGTACCAATGGGAACATGGCATGACATCGTCAGCGTCCGCTGACCAACTGGTGCACGTAATCGATCATCCGGACGGGACAGCGAGATGAAGGCATGACCTGAAGGTAAGGACGGATCATGAACTTGCCGGAATGCTTCGTCAGACAAAATGAGCGCCTCTGGAATCGCCGCATAATACGTAAAGGTCGCCCATTGCTGTAATTTTTCCTGTCGTCGGTACGTTCGTCGTAATGTTCGTCGCATATCCATGCTGACGACTTCTCGGATGCCTTCAAGCGGAACCGCACAGATGACAGTATCAGCAATCATCAAGCGTCCTCGGCGATCCTCGATCAAAAATCCATCTGATGTCTTTCGGATCGACGTGACTTTCCGTCCAAGGAGACAGGTTGCCCCGCTCGCCTCTGCTGTCTCTTTCAATTGCTCAGCCAGTCGGTACAAGCCGCCCGGAACATAATAGGCACCTTCATGATAAATCGATAAGGCGACGGCTCCTAGTAAAGCTGAGGCCTCCTGCCCAGTCTGCATGCTGTCGAGCAAGATCCCGTCGATCACTTGTGCGAACAACGTATCCGCTAGTTCATGTTTTCGTAACAGATGACCAATCGTCAGCGGAAAATACGGTAAAAGGACGACACTTTTCGCATGTCGGACTAACCGCCGGACGTCTGCTGGATCTTGAAGTGGTAATGCTGGAAGTTCTGCCATTAGCGGACGAATCACCTCGTAAATCTGCTCGATTTCTGCAAAGAAAGCCTGAATCGACGATGCCTGCTCTGGAAAATGTGATGTCAATTCGGTTAGAAACGTAGCACAATCCTGATAATAATGAATCGTCCGTCCTGCGATGCGAATCGTCATGACGACGTCGAGCGACTCGACCTGATGCGTCACTCCAAGATGATTAAGAACACG
>NZ_DJTL01000041.1:4018-4565 GCF_002439205.1 Exiguobacterium sp. UBA6309
TGAATACCACCGGGCTCAAACCCCATTCCGAGTGTCGCCCCTACTGGATACGTCAGGTCCCGGCGCGTGAACTTCCCGGCTGATCCCCCCCATTCACGGCTTCCTTCAAGGACGGTAACAGTATGTCCTTCTTGTGCGATCAGAGCCGCAGCCGTTAAACCTGCAATTCCTCCGCCGACGATGACGACGTGTTTCATGATGATTCCTCCTCCGTGACCCGATTTTCTTTAAATAGGAAATTGCGGATTTCGCGGAAGACCGGCTCCCGGCGATGAATCGTGAAGTGATCATATTTATACGATTTTGTCTGGATATTATCCGTGTAGTTCTCGAGTGCAAAGGAACTCTTTAACGAAATCAGATTGAAATCGCCTCCTTTGGCACCAAACGAATAGACGAGTACATCGCGCGGCCATGTCTCGAGCCGCTTGGTTAAATTGTTCATCGCTGGTGAGCCCTTCGCGAGATCACGAATGGCGGGACTGTTCGTATTCGTGCCAAGCGGTGCGAGCGTCAACCCGAGTTTTGCGTAATCGGAACCGGCGAT
>NZ_DJTL01000041.1:4845-5979 GCF_002439205.1 Exiguobacterium sp. UBA6309
GGTGAGTCGAGCGTCACGACTTTTCGGACGTGATACGGCATCTCTTCTTGGACCGTATAGGCGACGACATCCACACCACCCATGCTGTGACCGACGAGCTGGATATCGGAAAAGGTCGCTTTTTGTTTCGCATCATACGCAGCAATCGCTGCATTCAACCACTTTTGTTGATCGGCAAGGCTCGCCTCGTCGTCTGCAAAGACGATTCGGACAAGCGGGTAGCCGGTCGGCGAGGGTGTGACGCTACAAGTCGCTTTTCCGGAACGAGTCACGTCACATCGACCACCATCATCGGCGACTTTTTTATTCGTGAAGTTTTGAATCATCGGCACGAACGTCCGCTCCGTCCCGAATAGCCCGTGGACGAGGAACGTCGGTACGATTTCACTCTTTCCTTGTGTGACGATCTGACGCGTTGGTGGCGGCGCACTCGACGTATCCTCCGCGAACACCCACCACGCGCCTCCCCCAACGATCAAACAGACGAGGAGCGAGATACTAATCGTCTTCAACTGTTGCCGGCGCAAACGGCGGACACGGTGAAAGACCCAGTAGAGCAATAATCCGACACCGATTAATAACACGATACCGGTAATGATCCAACCTGTCGGATTCGGTACATACGCAATCAACTGTAGCTGGTTGGCTTTCGTTCCGTATAATTTCCATGACACATCATGATAATTCGACCAGTCGATCTTTTCTCCGTTTTGGAGACCGATCACTTTCGGACCGTGGAGTTTGATCTCGATATCGGCTTGACGGATATACCGGTCGGCGAGTTTCTTGACCTGTCCCGTCGGTTGATAGCCTTTGATATTCAAACGATCGATACTGAGATCGATGTTCGTATCCAGTCGATACGTATCGAACCAAAATCCGTCCGATTTTTTCATGTCGAACTTCGTATCAGGTGGAATGAGAATCCCTCCGATACCTGTCTTCCATTCGTCCTTGATCGACGTCATGTCCTTGAAGTTCGCGAATGTCTTCTGCATCCGGATCCCTTCATAGTCATCCTTCGTCTTGAACGTTTTCGCCGCATAGCCGTTCTTTTCTGCCTGTTTGACATAACTATTCCAATTCGGATTTAGGTTCAGTAAACGCGCTACTGGGTGTTCCTTTGCGGCATAT
>NZ_DJTL01000041.1:6271-6899 GCF_002439205.1 Exiguobacterium sp. UBA6309
TCGTTTTTAAGGTGACACTCTGATCGGTATGAATCGTCGCATCATATTGGATGCGAATACAACCCCCAAGGAGCAGCGTCAGCATCAAAAATGAGAGCAAAATCCCTTTCTTCTTCGTACTCATCAGGTCACATCCTTTCCTCATCTGTTATTCCCTATCTCGCAAAAGTAAAAACGGTCGACGTTGATTCTTTCGTCATGACGCACTTCAGGCAGCGGATCGCTGATCCGCTGCCTGAAAGTATGCGGACCTGGTTCGTCCGTGATCGATATCAACCGATCAAGTTTAATTCACGACCGACTTTTTCGAAAGCTGCAAGAGCCGTCGTTAAATCTTCACGCGTATGTTCCGCCGTCACGATCGTCCGGACACGTGCTTTTCCTTTTGCGACCGTCGGGAAGGCGATGCCTTGAGCGAAGACACCTTCTTGACGGAGGCGATCCGACAATTCATGGCAACGTGCTTCATCCCCGACGATGACCGGTGTGATCGGCGTCGTCGACGTGCCGATGTCGAATCCAAGATCCCGGAGTCCTTGTTTGAAGAATTCCGTGTTTTCCCACAGACGTTCGAAAAGTACCGTTTCTTCTTCCATGACGCGGAGTGCTTCCCGGTTCGCTTCGACGA
>NZ_DJTL01000041.1:7119-7666 GCF_002439205.1 Exiguobacterium sp. UBA6309
ATCAGATAATCTTTGACGTGCTGTTCACACGCGACGTATCCGCCAAGGACACCGATAGCTTTTGAGAGCGTACCAACTTGAAGAGCAACACGTCCGTCAAGACCGAAGTGATTGACCGTACCGCGTCCCGCTTTCCCAAGCACACCTGACGCATGAGCGTCATCGACCATGACGAGTGCGTCATAACGCTCGGCTAATTCAACGATTTCTGGAAGTGGTGCGATGTTTCCGTCCATCGAGAAGACACCGTCCGTGACGATAAGGCGCGTCCGCGCGTCTTGTGTTTCTTGTAAGGCCGCTTCAAGATCCGCCAAGTCGACGTGTTTATAGATCCGGCGTTTCGCTTTCGTCAGACGAATCCCGTCGATGATCGAAGCGTGGTTCAACTCATCCGAGATGACGACGTCTTCCGGACCGAGCAGTGCCGATAAGACACCGAGATTCGTTGCGAATCCCGACTGGAAGACGAGTGCTGCTTCCGTGTGCTTGAATGTCGCAAGTTCCCGTTCGAATGCTTGGTGCATCTCGAGTGTTCCGGCAATCGTCC
>NZ_DJTL01000041.1:7895-8151 GCF_002439205.1 Exiguobacterium sp. UBA6309
TCGAGTGTTCCGGCAATCGTCCGAACGGATCCTGTTCCAGCACCGAACGTGCGCGCTGCTTCCGCTGCTTGTTCAGCGAGACGTGGATGTGCGGCGAGTCCGAGGTAATTGTTCGACGACAGTTGAATGAGTTCCTTACCATTGATCGTCACGCGGTTATGTTGCGCGCTCTCAAGTGCTACGAGGTTGCGGAACGTGCCCGCCTGTTTCATCTCTTCTAGTTCTGTCCGTAAGTGTTCAAATCCCATTAATTCGT
>NZ_DJTL01000036.1:0-155637 GCF_002439205.1 Exiguobacterium sp. UBA6309
ACTGGTAAAATGGCTGACGCAATCCTCGAAGTTAAACAAGGCGAAGATAACGTAGCACCTGAAACTACTGAAGAAGTAGTAGCAGACGCTGAGTAATTCGTGATGCCAGGTGATAAAGGGAATCGACCTTTTATCACCTTTTTTTTGAAACTAAGGATGTTATAAGGAGGAATATCGAATGGCTATTACAGCAGCAATGGTTAAAGAACTTCGTGAAAAAACAGGTGCAGGTATGCTCGACTGCAAAAAAGCACTCGTTGAAACTGACGGTGACATGAACGCAGCAGTAGATTTCTTGCGTGAAAAAGGGATCGCTAAAGCAGCAGCAAAAGGCGATCGTATTGCAGCTGAAGGGTTGACTGCAGTTGCAGTTGATGGCAACAAAGCGGCACTCGTCGAAATCAACTCAGAAACAGACTTCGTTGCGAAAAACGAACGTTTCCAAACGCTCGTTCAAAACATCGCAAACGCTGTTCTCCGTAACGGTTCAGAAACAGCTGAAGCGGCTCTTGCTTCTGAATATGAAGCAGGTAAAACAATCGACACATACATCTCAGAAGAAGCTTCAACAATCGGAGAGAAAATCTCACTCCGTCGCGTAGCGCTCTTCACAAAAGCAGATGATGCAGTCTTCGGTTCTTACCTCCACATGGGGGGACGCATCGGTTCAGTCGTCGTCATCGAAGGTACGACAGACGAAACAGTTGCAAAAGACGTTGCAATGCACATTGCAGCAGCACGTCCACTTTACGTTGACCGTACTTCTGTCACAGAAGAAGAAAAAGCACGTGAAGAAAAAGTCCTCACTGAGCAAGCATTGAACGAAGGAAAACCAGCTAACATCGTTGAAAAAATGATCGTTGGTCGTATGAACAAGTTCTTCGAGGAAATCTGCCTTGTCGATCAAACGTTCGTCAAAGATCCAGACTTCAAAGTTGGTAAATATGTAGAATCTAAAGGCGGTAAAGTCGTGTCATTCGTACGCTTCGAAGTTGGAGAAGGTATGGAAAAACGCGAAGAGAACTTCGCTGAAGAAGTTATGAACCAACTTAAAAAATAAGAATCGGGATCATCCTGATGACAAGAGAAGGAACACGTATGCTTCAATCCACTTTCGTGTGGAAGTGGTTCGTGTTCCTTTTTTACGGAATTTAGCAAGGGGGACATAGTCATGCAACCGAAATATAACCGGATTGTGTTAAAATTGAGCGGAGAAGCGCTCGCAGGAGATCAAGGGTTTGGAATCAATCCTGTCATCGTCAAATCTATCTCGGAACAGATTCGCGAATTAGTTGAACTGAACGTTGAAGTAGCGGTCGTCGTCGGAGCTGGAAACATTTGGCGTGGCAAAACAGGTGCAGAACTTGGGATGGACCGGGCCAACGCCGATTATATGGGGATGTTAGCGACAGTCATGAACTCGCTTGCGCTTCAAGACAGCTTGGAAGATGTAGGTGTCGAGACACGCGTCCAAACATCTATCGAGATGCGCCAAGTAGCAGAACCGTACATCCGCCGCCGTGCGATGCGTCACCTTGAAAAAGGACGCGTCGTCATCTTTGCAGCAGGTACAGGGAACCCGTACTTCTCGACAGATACGACAGCTGCTCTTCGTGCAGCTGAAATCGAAGCAGAGGTCATCTTAATGGCGAAAAACAACGTCGATGGTGTGTACTCAGCTGACCCGAATGTTGATCCAGAAGCGAAGAAATTCGAGACGCTCTCTTACTTGGACGTCTTAAAAGATGGACTTCAAGTTATGGATTCTACAGCAACTTCACTTTGTATGGACAATGACATCCCGCTCATCGTCTTCTCGTTGATGGAAGAAGGTAACATCAAACGTGTCGTCATCGGTGACGAAATCGGGACAATCGTAAGGGGGAAATAATATGTCAAAAGAAATCTTAAAACAAGCCGAAGAACGGATGGAGAAAGCACATCTTTCACTTAAGAAAGAACTTGCGACGCTCCGCGCAGGTCGTGCAAACGTTGCGATTTTGGATCCCGTTCAAGTCGAATACTACGGTTCACCGACACCGCTCAATCAAGTAGCGAACGTCAACACACCAGAAGCACGTCTGATCTTGATCACTCCTTGGGATAAATCAATGGTCAGCGAAATCGAAAAAGCGATTCAACGTGCTGATCTTGGTCTTGCGCCGTCGTCTGATGGTACGGTCATCCGTCTTGCGATTCCACCATTAACGGAAGAGCGCCGGAAGGAACTCGTCAAACTCGTCAAGAAGTATACGGAAGAAGGTAAAGTTGCCCTCCGTAATATTCGTCGTGATACGAACGAGCAGTTAAAGAAACAAGAAAAAGATGGTGCATTGACAGAAGATGATCTGCGTGGATACACAGAAGATGTTCAGACGTTGACAGACAAGTTCGTTAAACAACTTGATCAGACGGCAACGGAAAAAGAACAAGAAATCATGGAAGTATGACGCGACGGATCGTCATGGGGGGGACTCTTTGTCACACGAAGAGTCCCTTTCTTCATAATTGAGAGAGGAGGAAGTGCGGATGTTTCAATGGTTGAATCAGACGAAAGAAACCGAAACCTATGATCGGGTACCAGAGCATGTCGCTATCATCATGGACGGAAACGGTAGATGGGCACAAAAACGCGGACTTCCGCGTATCATGGGACATCGCGAAGGTATGAAATCGATTCGTGAAGTCGTTCGGGTTGCAAATGAACTCGGCATTAAGAGTCTGACATTATATGCTTTCTCGACGGAGAATTGGACGCGTCCGGAAGAAGAAGTGAGTTTTCTCATGAAGCTGCCGGCGCAATTCTTAGAGTCGGATTTAAAAGAGTTAGACGCGCAAAATGTTAAAGTCGAGGTAGCAGGAGAAGTATCACGCCTCCCTCATTTTACACGTGAGGCAGTGGAACAAGCGAAACTGGATACGCAACATAATACAGGACTTCGTCTGATTTTCGCTCTGAATTATGGAGGACGCGATGAACTCGTTCAAGTCATGCAAAAACTGGGCGAACATGTTCAGGCAGGAACACTGTCACCGGATGCGATTACAACGGAGACGATTGAACGCGAGTTGATGACAGGATCCGTAACCGACGTCGATTTCGTCATTCGAACGAGTGGGGAACAACGGTTATCGAACTTTTTACTTTGGCAAGCGGCATATGCGGAGTTTTATTTCACAGACGTCTTGTGGCCAGAATTTCGCCGAAATGCTTTCTTAGCAGCAATTGAAGATTACAATCAACGGACACGCCGATTCGGTGGCGTCTGATTAAATGAGGAACTAGCTTATGAAAACTCGAATCATCACAGGGATATGGGCTGGTGCTATCTTTTTGGCACTTCTGTATCTCGGCGGACTTCCCTTTTTAGCATTTATGGCAATCTTAACGCTTCTCGGATATACCGAGCTCGTTCGGATGCGACAATGGAGCGGCTCACGCGTTCCTCGGATTCTGTTTGGTATTGGGACGTTATTGCCTTTCGTTGGTATTTATGAAGAAGCAGTCGATCAGACGCTTCCGATCGGACTTTCGCCAATCGCTTGGGCAATGATCATTTTATTGATCGGTCTCTTCTGGAACGTATTTTCAAAAAATGTCTTTACGTTCGATGATGTTGCGTTTTTACTGCTGACGGCCGTGTATGTCGGTGTCGGTTTTGCATCATTCGCCTATATCCGCTTACTCGAACACGGATTAACGTGGTCACTGTTGATTATCCTCTTGATCTGGTTCACGGATTCAGGCGCTTACTTCGTCGGGAAACGATTCGGTAAGAATAAACTGTGGCCGTCGATCAGTCCCAATAAAACGATCGAAGGGGCAGTCGGTGGCATACTGCTTGCCACCTTACTCGGTGTCGTATTTGAAGGTATCGAACCGACAGTCGGTTTTGGGAAAGTCATTGTCCTTGCCATCATCGTTGCCGTCGTTGGGCAACTTGGTGACTTGGTCCAGTCTGCTTACAAACGCCATTATGGTGTGAAAGATTCTGGAACGTTACTACCAGGTCATGGTGGTATTCTAGATCGGTTCGACAGCATGATGATCGTCTTTACGGTCCTCGTCGTACTTGATATCTTTGCTTGAGGAGGCACTTCATTATGAAGAAAATCAGTATCATCGGTGGTACAGGATCGATTGGTACGCAGACGCTCGATGTCATTGCGGCTAATACAGACCTTTTTGAATTGACGAGTTTTGCATTTGGTCGAAACACGACGGTCGCCATACCGTGGTTGAACCGTCTGCGACCGATGCTTGTCGGCGTCCAAGATGAGACGACACGTCAAGAACTCGAGCAACACTTGACTTATCAGCCAACGATCGTTGTCGGTGAAGAAAAATTGCTTGATGTCGTGACGCATCCCGAAGTCGATACGGTCATTACAGCGGTCGTAGGAGCTGTTGGCTTACGTCCAACGCTTGCTGCAATCGAGGCGGGTAAGACGATTGGTCTTGCGAATAAGGAGACACTCGTCACGGCAGGTCATCTTGTCATGAAGTTGGCACGTGAGAAAAACGTGACGATCTTACCAGTTGACAGTGAACATGCGGCGATTTTCCAATGCTTAAACGGGGAACGTCGTGAAGATGTGCGTCAAATCATCTTGACGGCTTCAGGTGGTAGCTTCCGCGACCAAACGCGGGATGAGTTAGCGAATGTTACGGTCGAACAAGCACTAGCGCATCCAAACTGGTCGATGGGAGCAAAAATCACGATTGATTCTGCGACAATGATGAACAAAGGGTTCGAAGTCATTGAAGCACATTGGTTATTTGATGTCGATTATGCAAATATCGATGTCGTCATTCACCGTGAATCCATCATCCACTCGATGGTCGAATTCAACGATGGTGCGGTCATGGCACAACTTGGTATGCCTGACATGCGAGAACCGATTCAGTACGCTCTTACATATCCGTCCCGCCTTGAAATTCAAGGGGGAGAACGGTTAAACTTAAAGGAAATCGGACGCCTACACTTTGCTGATGCTTCATTTGAGCGTTATCCGTTGTTGCGACTTGCTTTTGAAGCAGGTCAAGCCGGCGGATCGATGCCATCAGTACTCAATGCTGCGAACGAACAAGCGGTGGATCGCTTTTTAAAAGGAGACATTCGCTTTTTAGAAATCGAAGCGAGCGTTGAGGCGGCGCTTCAAGCTCATGAACTTATCGAGGAGCCTTCCTTGGATCAAATCCTTGAGGCTGATCGATGGGCGCGTGAGTTCGTATCGTCTCTTACATTCGCTAACTAAGGATGGGATAAGTAATGACGACCTTTATTTCAATCGTGCTGATGTTCGGTGTACTCGTCGCCGTCCATGAATGGGGTCATCTCGTGATGGCGAAACGGGCAGGTATTCTCTGTCGGGAATTCGCGATTGGATTTGGACCGAAAATCTTTTCAGTGTTTAAGAATGAGACGTTGTATACGGTACGTCTGTTGCCAATCGGCGGTTACGTCAAGATGGCGGGTGAAGAACCGGAACTCGTTGAAATCAAATCAGGTCAAACCGTCGGATTACAGTTAAAGGACGGCGTCATCGAGACGATTTATTTCGATGCGGATCAGCCACAAGTCGACCAAGTCGTTACTGTCGAACGGATTGACTTATTGCGTCAACTCGAACTCGTTGGATTGCAAGACGAGACATCGGTTCGCTACCCCGTTTCACCGACAGCATTTCTCGTTGAAGGTCAGACACGGACACAAATTGCACCGTACGATCGTACATTCGGTTCGAAATCCGTATGGAAGCGCGTCCTTGCGATCGCTGCAGGACCGTTCATGAACTTTGTCCTCGCGTTCGTTATCCTGTTCGGTCTTGCCTTATATAATGGCTCTCCAACGGGGGACAGCGTCATCGGAACAGTTCAAAAGGGTTCTCCGGCCGATCAAGCTGGACTTGTTGAAGGTGACCGGATTGTCTCGGTCAACGGTCAGGATACAGCCAAATGGACTGATTTACGTGCTGGATTCCAAGATCGTGCCGGTAAAGCGACAGAAGTGAAATACGAACGTGATGGGAAAGAAACGACAACACAAATCACGCCAAAAGTACAACAGCAAGGAGAACAGAAGGTCGGCATCATCGGCGTCACGAATGAGACAGAAAAATCATTCGGGACAGCACTCCAAACCGGAGTTTCAGAAACATGGCGGATGTCGACGCTCATTGTCGGAGCTGTTGGAGATCTCGTGACGGGTGTCGTCGGCGTCGATCAGTTATCAGGACCAGTTGGGATCGTCAAAATGACCGATCAGGTCGCAGATAGTGGGTTCTCGATGCTATTGACATGGACAGCATTGTTGTCCGTCAACTTAGCAGTCTTCAACTTATTGCCACTTCCAGCACTTGACGGAGGACGATTGTTGTTCCTCTTCCTTGAAGCCTTACGCGGTAAACCAGTTGATCCTCAAAAAGAAGGATTGGTTCACTTCGTCGGTTTCGCGCTTTTGATGCTACTCATGCTCGTCGTCACTTGGAACGACATTCAAAAATTCTTTTAATTAATCACTCAGTCAAAGGAGTTCGTGACTCATTATGAAACAATCAAAACTATTCATGCCAACGTTGCGTGAAGTACCATCTGATGCAGAAGCCATCAGTCACCAACTCTTGCTTCGTGCAGGATTCATGCGTCAAAATGCCGCTGGGATCTATTCGTATCTACCCCTCGCAAAACGAGTACTCGCAAACATCGAGACGATCATCCGCGAGGAATTAGAAGCGGCGGGTGCGCAAGAATTACTGATGCCAGCGATTCAACCAGCTGAACTATGGGAAGAAACAGGACGCTGGGATATCTATGGACCTGAATTAATGCGCTTGACGGATCGTCACGATCGCCGGTTCGCGCTCGGAGCGACACACGAGGAACTGATCACTTCGATCGTTCGTGATGAATTGAACTCGTACAAAAAGTTACCGGTCAATCTCTTCCAAATTCAAATGAAGTACCGTGACGAACGTCGTCCACGTTTCGGTTTATTACGTGGTCGTGAGTTCATCATGAAGGACGCTTATTCGTTCCATTCTTCACAAGAGAGCTTAGACGAAGAGTATCAAAACATGTTTGATACGTATTCGCGGATTTTCACACGTGTCGGTCTTGAGTTCCGTCCAGTCGTCGCTGACTCAGGTGCGATAGGTGGTAGTGGAACACATGAGTTCCATGCGTTAGCAGCAATCGGTGAAGATACGATCGTCTATTCGGATCAGTCGGACTATGCGGCAAACTTAGAGATGGCAGAGTCGATCGACGCCTATCCGAAGCAAGACAAAGCACCAGAAGCACTTGAAGAAGTGCATACGGCAGATGCGAAGACGATCGAAGCGGTCAGCGCACATTTGAATTTACCAGCAAACGAATCAATCAAGACCGTCATCTTCAAGACGGAGCAAGGGCTTGTCATGGCACTCGTCCGGGGCGATCACGAAGTCAACGATATCAAGTTGAAAAACTATCTCGGTGCACTCGACATCACGATGGCGAGCGACGAAGAGATTGAAGCAGCGCTTCACTCAACGCCTGGAACACTTGGACCAATCGGGGCAGATATGAAGGTCGTCGCGGACTACGCGATTCGTGCCTTGACGAACGCTGTCTGTGGTGCAAATAAAGCGGAAACGCATTATATCCATGTCGACCCAAGCCGTGATTTCGAAGCAGAATATACAGACTTGCGCTTCGCAGAAGAAGGTGACGCGTCACCAGACGGTAACGGTCAAGTCAAGTTCGCTCGCGGGATTGAAGTCGGTCAAGTCTTCAAACTCGGAACACGTTACTCAGAAGGAATGGGAGCGACGTTCCTCGACGAGGGCGGTAAAGCACAACCTCTCATCATGGGTTGTTACGGCATTGGTGTCTCGCGGACATTGTCGGCAGTCGTCGAACAACATTATGATGAGCGTGGAATCATTTGGCCAAAAGCAATCGCGCCATACGATGTTCATTTAATCGTCGTCAACGGTAAAAATGCAGAACAACTCGAACTCGGAGAGACACTATACCGTGAGTTGACGGCTGCAGGATTCAGCGTCTTGCTTGACGACCGGAAAGAACGAGCAGGTGTCAAGTTCGCCGATGCTGATTTGATCGGTCTACCGGTTCGCTTGAACGTCGGGAAAAAAGCGACAGAAGGAATCGTCGAATTAAAAGCCCGTCGTGGTGGCGATGCAGAAGAAGTTGGACAGGAACAAGTCGTTGAGGCTGTTCGTTCACTCTATGAAGGTTTAGAATAAAGAATGGAGACGGTCACTTTTCATAAAGTGACTGTTTTCTTGTCTCACACCCATTCGCCCCTTGGGCAATCCGCAAGAGGAGGAGGAGTTGCTGTCACGGTGTGAAGCGATCAGACAGCACAATTGCGAGTGGATACACAACAACGCATGTCACTGTTGCTCAGTGACTTGGAATTACCGAACGGTATCATTGAAGAATACTTTCACGAAGCAGTTCTCGAGAAGCTTCGCGTCAATAAAGCAAAGGCAACCTGGACATTTGAAATTCGCTTGCCACATGTTTTACCCCAAAACGTCTATCAACTCTTTACGAGTCGTTTGACAAGTCGGTATCAGCAATTTGCCGAAGTCAAAATCATATTACACGCAGATAGCCGTCCAGATGAACGGATGTATCATGATTACTGGCCATATGTCGTGCAGGATCTCGCAGATGTCTCATCGGCAATGCGGACACAACTCGGGCGTGTCTTACCGGAGTTTAAAGAACAGAAACTATTCATTCCGGTCCGAAGTGAACCGGAAGCAGGTTTCTTAAAGAGTAGCTTATGTGGGGAATTACAATTACTCTATAGTGCTTACGGATTCCCAAAATTCAACTGTGAACCGATTGTTCAGATCAACGAATCGAAACAAGAAGCGTTGCGAAATCAGGTGAAACAGGAAGACATGGAAGAAGCAAAACGGATGCTCGAGTTGCAATTCAAACGGGAACAATCGCGAGATGACGATGATGGCCCTGTCGAAATCCGGATCGGGAAACCAATTCAAGATGAGATCGTTCCGATCAAGACGATTCAAGATGAGGAACGACGGATTGCGATCCGTGGTCTTGTTTTCTCAGCTGAGAGTCGTGAACTACGAAGTGGGAAGACAATTTTTACGTTCAAGATGACAGATTATACGGACTCGCTCGTCGTCAAAATGTTTGCGCGTGACGAAACAGACGTCAAAATCCTCTCAGCCATCAAAAAAGGCATGTGGATTCAAGCAGCAGGTCGTGTCGAGTTCGATACGTTCCTGCGCGATCTCTGTATGATGATTGCCCAACTGTCAGAAGTGAAGATGGAAGCCCCTGCTGACCCTTGGGCAGGCGAGAAACGTGTCGAGTTACATGCGCACTCGCAAATGAGCCAGATGGACGCCGTCATGAACGTGACAAAATACGTCGAGCGTGCCGCAAAATGGGGTCACCCTGCTGTCGCGATCACGGATCACGCCGGTGCACAAAGTTTTCCGGATGCCTACTATGCCGGAAAGAAAAACGATATCAAGGTACTGTACGGAATTGAAGCAAACGTCGTCAATGACGGGGTGCAAGTCGCCTACCATCCGGTGGAGCGCAATTTGGATGACGCGACATTCGTCGTCTTTGATGTCGAGACAACTGGTTTATCGGCGATGTACAACAAGATCATCGAACTTGCAGCTGTTAAAATCCACGATGGTGATATCATCGATAAATTCGAAGCATTCGCGGATCCGAAGCATCTATTGTCGGCGACGACGATTGACTTGACAGGGATTACCGATGATATGGTCCGGGGAAAACCAGACCCGGAACAAGTCGTCAAGGAATTCATGGACTGGGTCGGCGACTCGATTCTCGTTGCCCACAATGCCTCGTTTGATATTGGATTCTTGAATGCGACACTCCGGTCTGGTGGTCACGATGAATCAGTCTTACCGGTCATTGATACGCTTGAGTTAGCCCGTGTCCTGATGCCGACACTTAAAAACCACCGGTTGAACACACTCGCGAAACGATTTGACATCGAATTGACGCAGCATCACCGCGCCATTTATGATGCGGAAGCGACAGGATATTTGATGGTCAAGTTGCTTCAAATGGCAGATGAGATGTTCAACATGAAGACACATGCCTCACTCAATCGAGAGATGGGAAAAGATATCTCGCGGGCACGACCATACCACGCGACGGTCTATGCGAAGAACCGGACGGGCTTGAAGAATCTGTACCAATTGATTTCGATTGCTCACACAAAACACGTGCACCGTGTCGTCCGCACACCACGCTCACAACTCATTGCACATCGGGATGGGTTGATCATCGGGTCAGCTTGTGATAACGGCGAGGTATTTGATGCCGCCTTGAATAAGTCGGACGAAGATTTAGCAAAAGTGATGCAGTTCTATGATTTCATCGAGATTCAACCACCAGCGATGTATGGTCATTTGATCGAACGGGAAATCGTTCAGAATGAACTTGAACTGCGCGAACTGATTAAAAAGATCATCCGTGTCGCGGAAGAACATGACATCTTACCAGTCGCGACTGGTAACGTACATTACCTCGATCAACATGACGCCACGTATCGAGAAATTTTGATCCGGACGCAAGGTGGAGCGAACATGCTGAACATGCGAAAACAATTGCCACCGGCGCATTTCCGGACGACGAAGGAAATGATGGACGACTTTAAGTTCCTCGGACCAGATGTGTCGGAACGTCTCGTCATCACGAACAGTCAAGCCGTCGCGGAACAGTTCGAGAACATCGATATCATTCCAAAAGATCTTTATACACCGAAGATCGAAGGGGCAGACGAAGAAGTTCGGAATCTGTCGTACGATATGGCGCACCGGATTTATGGCGACACGTTACCAGAGATCGTCGAAGCCCGACTCGAAAAAGAGTTGAAGTCGATTATCGGTCACGGATTCGCTGTCATCTATTTGATTTCCCATAAACTCGTAAAAAAATCACTCGACGACGGCTATTTGGTCGGTTCACGGGGATCGGTCGGATCAAGTCTCGTTGCGACGATGACCGAGATCACGGAAGTCAATCCATTGCCACCGCATTATGTCTGTCCGAATTGTAAGGAATCGGAGTTCTTCGATGACGGTTCGGTCGGTTCAGGATTCGATTTACCGGATAAGTCCTGTTCGAAATGTGATGTCCCGTTGTTCAAAGACGGTCATGATATTCCGTTCGAGACGTTCCTTGGATTTAAAGGGGATAAGGTACCGGATATCGATTTGAACTTCAGTGGGGAATACCAGCCGCAAGCACACGCCTATACGAAAGTCTTGTTCGGTGACGATTACGTCTACCGTGCCGGAACGATCGGAACAATCGCCGAGAAGACGGCGTATGGCTATGTCAAAGGGTATCAGTCGGAGAATGAGTTGACATATCGGAATGCGGAAGTCGATCGTCTTGTCAGTGGTGTCACCGGTGTTAAACGGACGACTGGGCAACACCCGGGAGGGATCATCGTCGTACCGGACTATATGGACATTTACGATATCAGTCCGATACAGTATCCCGCAGACGATATGGGTTCTGAATGGAAGACGACACACTTTGACTTCCACTCGATTCACGATAACTTGCTCAAACTCGATATCCTCGGTCACGATGATCCGACGATGATTCGGATGCTACAGGATCTATCAGGACGTGATCCGAAGACGATTCCGGTCGATGACCCGGAAGTTATGAAAATCTTCAGTTCGACGGAATCGATCGGTGTGACGCCGGAACAGATTGATTCAAAAACGGGAACGCTCGGTATTCCGGAGTTCGGGACGAAGTTTGTCCGCCAAATGTTAGAAGAGACGAAACCGACGACGTTCTCGGAACTTGTCCAGATTTCAGGACTCTCGCACGGAACGGATGTCTGGCTCGGAAACGCCAGCGAATTAATTTACAACGGAACGTGTGAACTAAAAGACGTCATCGGTTGTCGAGATGATATCATGGTCTACTTGATCTACGCTGGTCTTGAACCGTCACTCGCCTTTAAAATCATGGAGTCGGTCCGTAAAGGGAAAGGACTCTCGATTGACATGGAAGAGGCGATGATTGAGAACGATGTGCCGCTCTGGTATATCGATTCCTGCAAGAAAATCAAGTATATGTTCCCGAAAGCCCATGCTGCCGCCTACGTCTTGATGGCTGTCCGGATTGCTTATTATAAAGTCCATCATCCGATGTATTACTACGCTTCGTACTTTACGGTACGTGCGGGTGATTTTGACATCGGTGCGATGAATAAGGGCTCTGCTGCCGTTCGGAAAGTCTTGCAAGACATCAAGGACAAAGGATTCGAGGCGACGGCGAAGGATAAGGGATTGTACACGGTTCTTGAAATCGCACTTGAGATGATTGAACGCGGCTTTACGTTCCAAAAGGTCGATCTCTATCGCTCGAGTGCAACGGAATTCCTCATTGACGGGGATACGCTGTTACCACCGTTTAACGCCGTGACAGGTCTCGGGACGAATGCTGCGAAGCAAATCGTCGAAGCACGTAAAGGCGGCGAATTCCTCTCAAAGGAAGATCTCCAAAAACGCGCCAAGTTATCGAAATCCATCATCGAGACGCTCGATAACCTAGGCTGTCTCGAAGGGTTACCAGACGAGAATCAGCTCTCCTTGTTCGACTTGTAAGCCCTTAGGAACACTTGCTTTGAGCGCTTTCCTATGCTATATTGAGTGAGGAAATGTTTTTTATACTACGACTTGGAAGGAGTAGGGGGACCTGCTCCTTTCTTGTTTGTTTTTTGAAGGAGGATGAAGATGACGAACGTAACGGAAAAGGTCGAAGCGCTCGCAAAACCAATCGTCGAACGAGAGGGGATGGAGCTAGTCGACGTTGAATTCGTCAAAGAAGGGGCGGATTGGTTCCTACGTGTCTCCATCGACAAAGAGGGTGGCGTGGATCTTGAAGACTGCGTCAAAATCAATGAACAGTTATCGGAAGCATTGAATGACAATGATCCGATCGACGAGCCGTATTACCTCGACGTCGCTAGTCCAGGAGCGGAACGTCCACTGAAGAAAGACGAGGACTTCGAAAAGGCGATTGGGAAACATGTGTACATCAAAACGCACGATCCAGTAAAGAATGCGGTTGAGTTCGAAGGAACGTTGCTCGCGTACACACCTGAGATGCTTGAAATCGAAGTGCGTGTCAAAACAAGAAAATTGAAAATTGAGATACCGGTCGACAAGATTTCACTTGCGCGACTTGCGGTAATGTTCTGACGGAAAGGAAGAGAACGATGGGACCACAGTTACTCGAGGCGATCAATCAAATCGCGAAAGAGAAGGAAATTGACAAGAACATCATCATCGATGCGCTCGAACAGGCATTAATTTCAGCGTACCGACGCAACTTCGGAAAAGAGTCGGAGGCTGTAAAGGTCGAATTCGACCAGCAGACAGGAGACATCCGTGTCTTCGCGCTTAAGGAAGTCGTCGAACGATTGACACAACCAGAAGAGCAACTTTCGCTTGAAGAGGCGCACGAGATCGATCCGACATATGAACTCGGCGATTTCCATAAAGTCGAAGTGACGCCAGGCGACTTCGGTCGTGTTGCGGCACAAACAGCAAAACAAATCGTCACACAAAAAATGCGTGAAGCAGAACGCGAACGCATCTACAATCACTTCGCGGATCGTGAAGACGAGATCATGACAGGTATCGTCGAGCGTCAAGATGCACGCAACTTGTACGTCAACCTAGAAGGTATCGAAGCTGTCTTGACGACACACGAGCAAATGCCGAACGAGCGTTTCGGGATTCGTGATCGCATCAAGGTGTACGTCACGAAGGTTGATCCGATGGTCAAAGGATCAGGGGCATCGATTCTCGTATCACGGACACATCCAGGTCTCTTAAAACGTCTCTTCGAAATCGAAGTACCAGAGATTTCAAGTGGCGAAGTCGAAGTCAAGTCTGTGGCGCGTGAAGCGGGCGACCGTTCGAAAATCGCAGTCGCAGCGGACGACATCGATCCAGTCGGTGCATGTGTCGGACAAAAAGGGGCGCGTGTTCAACGCATCGTCAATGATTTGAACGGGGAAAAAATCGATATCGTCCGTTACTCGGATGATCCGAAAGAATATGTCGCGAACGCACTCAGCCCAGCTCAAGTCGTTGCGGTCTATGTCAACGAACCAGCGAAAGCGACAATCGTCGTCGTTCCAGATTTCCAACTGTCGCTTGCAATCGGGAAACGTGGTCAAAACGCGCGTCTCGCAGCGAAATTGACAGGATGGAAAATCGACATCAAGAGCGAGTCTGAAGCGGAAGCGATGGATCTCGAAGATGTCTTCGCGACGGAAGAGCCGGCAGTAGAAGCGGTCCAAGTCGAAGGCGAGGAATAATTCGTGCAAAAAAAGGTACCATTACGTAAGTGTGTCATCACACAAGAAATGAAACCGAAAAAAGAATTAATTCGTGTCGTCCGGACACCTGAACAAGAGGTCGTCATCGATTTAAATGGTAAGATGAATGGGCGAGGTGCCTATTTATCGAAAGATGCGGCAGTCATTGCGACGGCGAAGAAAAAACGGACGCTTGATCATCATTTAAAGGTCAAGACGACAGATGCCTTATACGATGAATTGCTTGAAATCGCGGGAGGTACAAATGAGTAAATGGGAATCCCTTCTCGGTCTCGCGAATCGAGCTAGAAAAGTGACGACGGGAGAAGAACTCGTACTGAAAGAAGTACGAGGAGGGCAAGCGAAGCTTGTTCTTTTAGCAGCAGATGCGGGGGCTGCCACGCGTAAGAAAGTCACAGATAAATGTACGAGTTATCAGGTTCCTTACCTAGAAGTCGCCGACCGTACGATTCTCGGTCAAGCATTAGGAAAGGATGCGCGTGTTGTCGTGTCAGTCAATGAAGCCGGATTTGCGAAAAAGCTAACTGAACTCCTCTCGAACGACTAATTGGAGGTGGATCCTTTGGGTAAACGTGTATACGAATTCGCCAAGGAACAAAATGTAACAAGTAAGCAGGTCATCACCCAGCTTGAAAAGCTGGAGAAACCAGTCAAGAATCATATGGCAGTATTAGATGAACAGACAGTACAGCAACTCGATCAAGTATTTAATCCCGAGAAATATCGGGCTCAAAAGACGGAGGCTCCAAAACAAGTGAAATCAGATAATAAACCGAACCGACCAGGAAGTACAAACAAACCAGCAGGTAACCAATCACGTAACAGCAAAGGCGGACGCCCAGAATTCGGCAACCGTAACAACCGTGGCGGCAAACGTCGTCCGAACCAAAAGAAAGCAGAACCGCGTAAACTTGAAGTAGCGGATCCGAACTCGAAGTCGAGTCAACGTAAAGCTGCTCGCCGTGCACAAGAAGAGGCGATGGCAAACGTCGTTCAATACTCTGACAACTTGACAGTCGGTGAACTCGCTGAAAAAATGGCGAAAAAACCGAATGAACTGATCATGAAATTGATGGGTCTCGGTGTCATGGCGAACATCAACCAAGATCTTGATGACGAGACAGTGGAACTTCTCGCGACAGAGTTCGGCTTTGAAGTCGAGAAGACAGTCCAAGTCGATGAGACGGACTTTGATCAGTACGAATTGAATCTCGACCAGTACGAATTGTCTGAGCGTCCACCGGTCGTTACGATCATGGGACACGTTGACCACGGTAAAACGACATTGCTTGATTCGATTCGTAACACGAAGGTCACTGCAGGCGAAGCTGGCGGGATCACACAGCACATCGGTGCTTACCAAGTTGAGATCGACGGCAAGAAAATTACGTTCCTTGATACACCAGGTCACGCGGCGTTCACGACGATGCGTGCACGTGGAGCAGATGTCACGGATATCGCGATCATCGTCGTTGCAGCGGATGACGGTGTCATGCCACAGACGGAAGAAGCGATCAGCCACGCGAAAGCAGCTGGCGTTCCAATCATCGTTGCTGTCAACAAGATGGATAAAGAAGGCGCAAACCCAGACCGTGTCAAACAAGAATTGACAGAGTTCGAACTCGTTGCAGAGGACTGGGGTGGCGATACGATCTTCGTACCCGTTTCAGCACTTAAAGGTGACGGCATCGATGAATTGCTCGAAATGATTCTTCTCGTTTCAGAAGTACAAGAATACAAATCAACACCAGAAATGAACGGTCGCGGAACAGTCATCGAGGCGAAACTCGATAAAGGACGCGGTCCAGTCGCGACGCTTCTCGTACAACACGGGACACTTCGTGTTGGGGATCCAATCGTCGTCGGTCACACGTTCGGTCGTATCCGGGCAATGGTCAACGATATCGGTCGTCGTGTCAAAGAAGTCGGACCATCGACGCCAATCGAAATTACAGGTTTGAACGATGTCCCGAAAGCGGGTGATCAATTCTTCGCGTTCGAAGATGAGAAAAAAGCACGCCAAATCGGTGAAGCACGTTACCAACGTGAAATCGAAGCACAACGTCGCGATTCAGCGAAAGTCAGCTTAGAAGATCTCTTCGACCGCATCAAAGAAGGCGAAGTCAAGGATCTCAACATCATCATCAAAGGTGATGTTCAAGGTTCAGTTGAAGCCTTAGCCGGTTCATTGAAGAAAATTGATGTCGAAGGTGTTAAAATTAACATCGTACATTCAGGTGTTGGTGCGATCACGGAAGGTGACGTCATCCTCGCCTCAGCAGCAAATGCGATCATCATCGGATTCAACGTTCGTCCGGATGGTAACGCAAAATCAATGGCAGATCAGGAGAAAGTCGAAATTCGTCTTCACCGGATCATCTATAACGCGATTGAAGAAATCGAGCAAGCGATGAAAGGTCTCCTTGATCCTGAATTCGTCGAGAAAATCATCGGTCAAGCTGAAGTCCGCGATGTCATCAAAGTATCGAAAGTCGGTACGATCGCAGGTGGATATGTCACGGAAGGTAAGTTGACGCGTGATGCAGGCGTCCGTGTCGTTCGTGACAGCATCGTCATCTACGAAGGAAAACTCGACACACTTCGCCGCTTCAAAGATGATGTCAAAGAAGTCGCTGCTGGTTACGAATGTGGTATTAAGATCGAACGTTATGATGACGTAAAAGTCGATGATGTCATCGAAGCGTTCATCATGGAAGAAGTCAAACGGAAGTAACAGAACGGAATCCATTCTTCCGAACTGGAGGGAACAAACATGAGTTTACGCTCGAATCGTGTCGCCGAACAGGTGCGTAAGGAAATTACGCAACTGCTCATCAAAGATGTCAAGGATCCACGCGTCAAGCCGATTACCGTCACAGGTGTCGAAGTGACAGGAGACTTGCAACAAGCGACGATCTTCTATTCGGTCCTCGGTGACGAAAAAGCACGTGAGGATGCGCGCATCGGTCTTGAAAAATCAAAAGGCTTCATGCGCAAGGAAATCGGATCGCGGATTCGTCTACGAAAAACACCTGAATTATTGTTCGAGGTCGATTCTTCTGTCGAATACGGATCACGCATTGATGAGTTGCTTCGGAATTTGAACAAAGATTAACATCTAAGGCAACCACGTGTGTGGTTGCCTTTTTTCAAGGAGGAAATAACGTGGAACCCATCGGAGTATTACCGTTAGATAAACCAGCGGGTATGACGAGTCATGATTGTGTCTTTCGTCTACGTCGCTTGTTTCAGACGAAAAAAGTCGGACATACAGGTACGCTTGATCCGGAAGTAACGGGTGTCTTACCGATTTGTCTCGGTCGAGCGACGAAGCTTGCCCGCTTCATCACGGATGAAGGAAAGCGCTACGCGGCGGAAGTGACGATTGGCTTTGCAACGACGACGGAAGATGCGCACGGGGAAACAGTTCGCGAAACAGCGGTTGAACCGGGAACTATTACCGAGGAAGCAATTGAGGACATCTTGACTCAATTGACAGGAGAGATCGAGCAGACGCCACCGTATTATTCAGCTGTTAAAGTGAATGGGAAAAAATTATATGAATATGCCCGAAAAGGCATTGAAGTCGAACGACCGACACGAATCGTCCGCATCGATCGATTAGAGCGGACATCGGCCCTTGTGTTCGAAGATGGTCTTTGTCGCTTCCGCCTCGATATTGCATGTGGAAAAGGGACGTATATCCGGACATTAGCAGTAGAAATCGGAGAACGACTTGGTTACGCGGCACACATGAGTGAACTACGCCGGACAGGCTCTGGTGCGATTGCTGAGACGGATACAGTGACTCTTGAGACACTCGAATCGTATGAGACAGTCGAAGAACGGATGCAACACGTCCTACCGATCGAACACGTCATCCAAAAATGGCCACGCTTGACGGTCGATGCGTCAACAGCGCAACGGGTCTTGAACGGAGCAAAGCTAACAAGCATTCCAGTCGAATTCGAGCTGTTTACTGTCTATAATGAAGAAGACGTACCTTTAGCGCTATATCGACGTCTTCCAGAAGAACAGGTAGCACGCGTCGAGGTCATGCTACAAATCGATTAAGATCGGAGAGAGCATCATGGACATCATACATTTAACATATCCGGAACAACCTCAAAAAGACCCTGCTGTCATCGCACTCGGCTTTTTTGACGGTGTACATCTCGGACATCAGCAAGTCATCGCAGCAGCACGGAAAGAGGCGGAGGCTCGTCGCCTGCCCTTGGCTATCATGACCTTTGATCCCCATCCGAAACAAGTGCTTGGTAAAGGGGATGAACCAGTCCACTACATCACACCGCTTGAACGTAAATTAGAGAAACTCGAGCAGCTTGGTGTAGATCGTGTTTATGTGATTGAGTTTACGATTCCTTTCTCGGAATTATCACCGCAAGCGTTCGTCGACGAATATCTGATTGCGTCTGGAGCAGAACACGTCGTTGCTGGATTCGATTATTCCTACGGTCGTTTCGGAGCCGGCAAAATGGCGACGCTTGATTTTCATAGTCGTGGCACATTTACGCATACCGTCGTAGCAGAATTCCAAGAAGAAGCTGAAAAGATCAGCTCAACCCGGATTCGTCGTTTACTTGCTGCAGGAGAAGTCGAACCGGCTGCATGTTTGCTTGGAGAACCTTACCAAATCAAAGGCACGATCATTCACGGTGACGCACGCGGTCGACAAATTGGCTTCCCGACAGCGAACATGCGCCCAGATTTTGCCTACGTCATTCCAAAACTCGGGGTGTATGCGACATTCGTTCGCCTAGCAGACGGTCGTCGGTTCAAGGCGATGACGAACGTCGGCAGACGCCCGACGTTCTATGAGACGGGAGAGGTCAGCATCGAGACGCATCTTCTTGACTTTGATGAGGATCTTTATGGTCAAGAATTGACGCTTGAATGGATTGCTTACTTACGCGATGAAAAAGCCTTCAACGGTATCGATCAATTGAAAGAACAATTGGCACGGGACCGCGAAGAAGCAAAGGTACAATTAAGCGTTTGACAGTACGGACAGGGTTCGTTATGATAGGTCAGTACGATCACGTACAGCCGATTCACTTGGCATCTGGTCTCACCATCCGATGCTCGGGAATACGGTCATTCATAAGATGGAGGTGGAGTGACAATGGCACTCACAAAAGAACGTAAAAACGAAATCATCGAAGCATATGCTACGAAACAAGGCGATACTGGTTCGCCGGAAGTACAAGTTGCTGTTTTAACTGAACAGATCACAACTTTGAACGATCACTTACGTACACACAAAAAGGATCACCACTCACGTCGTGGTCTCTTGAAAATGGTCGGTCGTCGCCGTAACTTGCTCACATACCTTCGTAACAAGGATGTTGCACGTTACCGTTCGTTGATCGAGCGTCTTGGTCTCCGTCGCTAATCCCGACGAGAACGAGGTAGGGAAGCAGGAGCATCGTCTCCTGTTTCTTTTTTTTGCCGATTCATGGACTTTTTGCGCAAGAACCTACATAATTAGATTTGAATGAAAAAACGGATAGCAGTGAGAGGAGATTTGTGCATGTCACAAACAAAACAGACGTTTTCGACCGAACTCGGTGGACGTCCATTAACGATTGAAATCGGTCAATTAGCAAAACAAGCGAACGGAGCAGCATTGATTCGTTACGGCGATACAGCCGTTCTTGCTACGGTCGTTGCATCAAAACAACCGAAGGACTTAGATTTCTTCCCATTAACAGTGAACTATGAAGAAAAATTATATGCGGCAGGGAAAATCCCAGGTGGATTCCTCAAACGTGAAGGACGTCCTGGAGAGAGTGCGATCTTGACTTCGCGTCTGATCGACCGTCCAATCCGTCCATTATTCCCGGACGGTTTCCGTCACGACGTTCAAGTGGCGACGACGGTTCTTTCGTCAGATGCTGACAATTCACCAGAAGTCGCTGCGATGATCGGGGCTTCGATTGCGCTTTCGATCTCGGATATTCCATTCGACGGTCCAATCGCAGGCGTGACGATCGGTCGCGTTGACGGAGAATTCGTCGTGAACCCGACTTCAGCGCAAATGGAAGTCAGCGACATCGACCTTCAAGTTGCCGGAACAAAACATGCCGTCAACATGGTTGAAGCAGGTGCGAAGGAAGTATCGGAACAAGCAATGCTTGAAGCGATCTTGCTCGGACACGATGTCATCAAGGAAATGATCGCGTTCCAAGAAGAAATCGTCGCACAAGTCGGTAAAGAGAAGTTCGAATATACGGTATCAAGCTTCGATGAGACAATCGTCAATCGCCTGAAAGCAGAAGCATTGGCAGAAGTCACACAAGCAGTTCAAGTCGAAGAAAAACAAGCACGTGACGTTGCCATCAACGAAGTCATCGCAAAATACATCGAGTTGTATGCAGCTGACGAGTCCGTCACAGCAGAACAATTGGCAGAAGTATCAGGCGTTCTCAACAAGTTCGTCAAAGACGAAGTCCGTCGCCTCATCACGGAAGACAAAGTTCGTCCAGATGGTCGTGGTCTTGCTGAGATCCGTCCACTTGATTCAGAAGTCGGTCTCTTACCACGTGCGCACGGTTCAGGTTTGTTCACACGCGGTCAGACACAAGTCTTGTCTGTTGCGACACTCGGTGTTGCAGCTGACGCTCAAATCATTGATGGACTTGGTCTGAAGGAAGAGAAACGTTTCATGCACCATTATAACTTCCCACCATTCTCAGTTGGGGAAGCACGTCCGATGCGTGCACCAGGTCGTCGTGAAATTGGTCACGGGGCACTCGGAGAACGCGCACTTTTACCAGTTCTACCGAATGAAGTTGATTTCCCGTACACGATTCGTCTCGTGTCAGAAGTCCTTGAGTCGAACGGTTCTTCATCACAGGCTTCCATCTGTGGTTCGATCCTTGCCATGATGGATGCGGGTGTTCCATTAAAAGCACCTGTCGCTGGTATCGCGATGGGCTTGATCATGGAAGGCGAAAATTACTCGATCTTGACAGATATCCAAGGGATGGAAGATCATCTCGGAGATATGGACTTTAAAGTCGCTGGAACTCACGAAGGTGTCACAGCTTTGCAAATGGATATGAAAATTGGCGGAATCACGCGTCAAATTCTTGAAGAAGCACTTGAACAAGCACGTCTTGGTCGTCTGCATATTCTTGAGCATATGCAATCTGTCATTGCTGAACCGCGTGTCGAATTGTCGCAATACGCGCCGAAAATCGTCACACTTAAAATCAATCCAGATAAAATCCGTGATGTCATCGGACCTGGTGGTAAAGTCATCAACGGTATCATTGATGAGACAGGCGTTAAGATCGACATCGATCAAGACGGAACAGTCTTTATCGCTTCGACGGATCAAGCTGGCATCGATCGTGCCCGTCAATTGATCGAAGATATCGTCCGTGAAGTCGTCGTCGGGGAAGAGTTCGATGGAACGGTCCGTCGCGTTGAGAAATTCGGTGCATTCGTTGAATTGTTCAAAGGAAAAGACGCACTCGTCCACATCTCGGAACTCGCACTTGACCGTGTTGGTCAAACGGAAGATGTCGTTAAACTTGGAGATAAGCTAAAAGTCCGTGTCACAGAAATCGATGACAAAGGACGCGTTAACGCGTCGCACAAAGTCCTGCTCGTCGAAGGATTAAGCGAAGAAGACCGTGCCGCATACGAAGAAAAGAAAAAGACAGAGCGTGAGAACCGCCCGCCACGCCGGGATCAGGGTTCACGCCCACCACGTGACGGACAACGTCCACCACGTCGTAACTAATGAATCCAAGGTGGCTCGACGGTGCAGAGAATGCAACGAGAGCCACCTTGTTTCCTATATTTGGAGGAATTACTATGATCGAACGGATACAACTAGAAAACGGGGTTCGACTAATCGTTGAACGGATGCCAGAAGCACGCAGCGTCGCGACCGGAATCTTCATTCAAGCAGGAAGTCGGACGGAACAGATCGAGGAGCATGGGATCAGTCATCTCATCGAGCATATGATGTTCAAAGGAACAAAACGCCATACGGCAAAAGAGATTGCAGTTTATTTTGACCGACTTGGTGGAAATATTAATGCGTTCACGAGTAAGGATCAAACGTGTTATTACGTCAAGACATTAGATGAACATGCAGGTGAAGCCTTTCACGTATTGGCGGATATGTTCCTCGAATCGACGTTTGACGCGGATGAACTGGAAAAAGAGAAAAAGGTCGTCATTGAAGAGATTAAAATGTACGATGACACACCAGATGATCTCGTCCATGAGTTATTAGCTGTTGCGGCTTACGGAGAGGATGTCATGGCTCGACCGATTCTTGGAACGGAAGAGAGTGTGCTTCGGATTGATCGAACGATGATCGGACGATATCTCGAAGAAGCATATGCTCCGGATCAAATCGTCATTTCCGTTGCCGGAAACGTCTCAAACGAGTTGATTACGCAGATTCAAGAGCGGATGTCGATCCTCGAATCACGATCGAAGACCCGTGAGACAGCGTCACCAAGGTTACAAAATGGTGTGATTCGTAAGGAAAAGGATACGGAACAGGCACATATTTGTTATAATTTCCGTGCGATTCCTTCTGCTGATCCACGATTGCCTGCCCTCGCCTTACTCAACAATGCATTCGGTGCGACGATGTCGAGTCGCTTGTTCCAATCTATCCGAGAGGAACGCGGTCTTGCTTATTCAGTCTTTTCCTATTACACGACGTTTGACGATCATGGCACGTTCACGATTTATGTCGGTACGTCTCCGGAATCAGTCGAAGAGGTCGAACAGGTTCTCGCTGCTGAGATTGATCGCTTGAAGCGGGACGGACTATCCGCTAAGGAACTCGAAGATGGCATTGAACAGCTAAAAGGTTCTCTGATTTTAGGAAACGAAGGCACATCGAGCCATATGAACCGAAATGCCCGAAATGAGTTGCATCTGCATCGTCACCCGTCACTCGAAGAAGTACTAGCGGATGTAGAACGAATTCGTCCATCGGACATCGAAGGGCTGATTGAGCACATCTTTTCGGAGGAACCGGCAAAGGCCTATATTCTTCCGGCAGACCAGGAAGAGGAAGCATGACAGCAGAACGGAATAGATGAAACATATGAAATGACGATGTCGAGAAAGAAGGAATACCGTTGAATTTAGCTGAACTGATTCAAGTCATACAGACGCAAAAAATCGAACGAATGGTAGAAGTGGACGTCACGTCCATCACGACCGATTCACGGGATGTTAAACCGGGAACATTGTTCGTCGCCATCAAAGGGTATACTGTTGATGGACACGACTATGCCAAACAGGCAGAAGCACAAGGAGCGGTCGCAATCGTTGCGGAACAACCGGTCAATGTGTCGATTCCTGTCATTCTCGTTCGTAGTACATCACGTGCCATTGCCGAATTGGCTGGCAAATTCTATGATTATCCTTCTGAAAAGATGCGGATGATTGGTATTACAGGAACGAACGGGAAAACGACGACGACGACGATTGTCCGTGATATATTAGCGCACCTTGGTCGGAAAACGGGTATCATCGGAACGGTCGAAGTCAAGATTGGTGACCGCGTTGTACCAAGTCGCAATACGACACCACAAAGCTCCGAATTACAAGCATTTTTGCATCAAATGCATAAAGAAGATGTCCAAGACGTCATCATGGAAGTCTCTTCGCATGGACTAGAGCTTGGTCGAGTAACGGGTGTCGATTACGACATTGCGGGATTCACGAATCTGACGCATGATCACCTCGATTTTCACAAAACGTTTGAGAACTATGCACGTGCCAAAGGATTGTTATTCGCACAGCTCGGACAACGGTTGTCGACAGAGAAAGTCGCGGTCTTGAATGCCGATGATCCGACGAGCGAACTGTACGAAATGATGACAGGTGCTCGTGTCATGACGTACGGTATCGACAACGCAGCTGACCTCCGAGCAACGGCGATTGAACAGTCACTTCAACAAACGACGTTCACGATGCTGTACAAAGAAGAACAAGTCGACGTCACGGCGAATTTCATCGGTCGCTTTAACGTCTACAATCTGTTGCTTGCGACAGGGATCCTCTTGTCTTGCGGATACGACCTAACGACGATTGCAGGAGCGATTTCAGCAATCCGTCCGGCAAAAGGTCGGATGCAACGCTTACCAATCGAAGGATATAACGTATATGTCGACTACGCGCATACTCCTGACGGCATTGAACAGTGTCTGAAAGCACTCGTTGACGTACCGAAGGAAAAGATCGTCTTCCTGATCGGGACAGGTGGAAACCGCGACGTGACGAAACGACCGAAGATGGGCGAACTGGCTTCGACCTACGCAGGAACCGTCGTCATCACGACGGATGATCCACGATATGAAGCATATGAGTCAATTACATCCGGCATCGCCAAAGGGATGACCCACGATCAGTTCGTTGAAATCGGTGATCGGGAAGAGGCCGTGCGTTACGCAGCACGGCTCGCACGACCAGATAATATCGTCATCTTAGCCGGTAAGGGCCATGAAAAATATCAAATCATTGGGGATGAGAAATTCCCGCTCGATGAGGAAATCATCGTCAAAGAGATGATACGGCAAATGGAGGAACAGAAGTGACTTATCAACCAATCGTTGTAACCATAGATCAATTTGAAACATTCGTAAAAACACATCCAAAAGGCGACTTACTTCAGCTTCCGGCATGGGGAGAAGTCAAAAGCGCGACAGGATGGACACATGAACGGATCGCAGTCGGAACGGCTTCCGGTGAGATTGCCGGAGTTGGTCTGCTCTTGTTTAAGAAAGTACCGAAGCTACCGTTCACGCTTTGTTATGCACCGCGCGGTTTCGTCGTCGATTATACGGATACGGACGCACTTCGTGCTCTTCGTGATGAAGCGATACGTGTCGCAAAACAACAGAAGGCGATTGCGATTAAATTCGATCCGAACGTCGAGCGGGAAGAATATCCAGGTCTGTTACAGGAGATGCAAGGACTTGGCTTCAAACATAATGGCTTCGGTGGCGGTTTTGACTACGCGCAACCACGCTTTACGATGGAGACGAGTCTTGTAGGGACAGAAAAAGAGATCTTCGACGGTTTTCATTCGAAGTTCCGCTACAACGTCCGTCTTGCTGAACGCAAAGGGATCGTATGCGAACAAGCGGATCGTGAAGGACTCAAGACATTTGCGAAGCTGATGGTCGAGACGGGCGAACGGGATGGTTTTTCAATCCGCGGTCTGGATTATTTCGAGAATCTGTATGATCATCTCCATCCAAAGGGTGATGCGGTCTTGTTTTTGACGAAACTTGATGTCGTACGTGCTCTTGAGAATACGGAAGCCTTATTACTTCAAGCCGATAAGGAACTCTCGAAGATTCACCGTCAGCTTGAGAAAGAGACGGCTGAGAAGAAGCTAAAAAGCTTAAACAATCGCTTGGAGCAGACGACAGCACAAATCGAAAAAGCAGAAAAGTCGAAAACGGAACTGATGACGATTGCTGCCAAACATCCAAACGGTGTCATCCTGTCTGGTGGTCTTTTGACGCTTGCTGGTCGTCGTTCCTATTACTTATATGGAGCCTCATCGAACGAGTACCGGGAATTCATGCCGAACCATTTGATGCAATGGACGATGATGCAATATGCGAAAGAACATGGTGCGCTCTCCTATGACTTCGGTGGAGTCAGTGGTTCAACAGACCCGGATGATCATTACGCGGGACTCTACGCCTTTAAATCTGGTTGGGGCAGCCGGATGATTGAAAAAATCGGTGAGTTCGATTATGTACTCAATCGTCCGCTCTATCTGTTGCTCGAGACGGGGTTACCGATTCTACAAAAACTTCGGAAGAAGCTTCGCCGCTGATGAAACGGGGAACAATCTTCGGTTGGATCGTATTTTTATTGACGATGTTTGCGATTGGATTGTTTCTTGCGGCATCCATGAACCGGATGCCGACGATTTTGATGGACCAACCGGAACTCGGGATTGATAGTTGCCCACGAGACGTAGCAGGGGAAAACCGTTTGATCAATGCAAGCGAGGCGAACCTGAAGCGTCTCCATCCAGCTGTCGAGGCAGGGGCAAAGGATCTGATCCGTGTGGCACATTCTTGCTACAATATCGATATCAAGATCACGCAAGGGTACCGCTCGATCCAGCAACAGAATGCGCTTTATGAACAAGGGCGTTCTGAGGCAGGTGAAGTCGTCACGAATGCACGAGGCGGTGAATCGATGCATAACTACGGACTTGCAATTGATTTCGTGCAACTCGTAAATGGACAGATTTCGTATGATCTTGAATATGATGGGAATCGGTCAGGGAAAAGTGATTGGCGTGAAGTCGCTGATATCGGGAAAGCACTCGGTTTCGAATGGGGAGGCGATTGGAAGCGATTCGTCGATTACCCTCATTTTGAGATGACGTTCGAGTATTCGCTCGACGAACTGAAGGCTGGTGAACGTCCAAGCCGTTCGGAAAAAGCGAAACGAACAGAAGAAGTCGAAGATTTGTTGAATACATGATTAACGTCATTCCTGGAGTAATGTGGCAGGAATGACGTTTTTTTTAGATTTCCTAGTCCGATTGTTGGCAGATTGTGAAAATTCGGCTAGAATAGTGATAGTGATAAGTGGACGGCTCACGAAAAGTGAATATGAATTATAGGAGGTCATGTCGTGTCAAAGAAGAAGACGGAAAAAGTAAGCGTCTTTGCTCTTGGTGGCGCCGGTGAGATCGGTAAGAACATGTACGTCGTCGAACTCGACGAGGACATCTTCGTCATCGATGCCGGGTTAATGTTCCCAGGAGATGAGATGCTTGGAATCGATAAAGTCATTCCAGACATCAGTTATTTAAAAGAAAACAAAGAGCGGATTCAAGGGATTTTCATTACCCATGGTCACGAGGATCATATCGGGGCACTCAGTTACGTCTTGCGTGACTTGAAGGTACCTGTTTACGGAACACGTTTGACGCTCGGTTTGATTGAACACAAATTAAAAGAAGCCGGTTTATTGAAAAAGGCAGATCTTCGTCCAATTGATGCCAAGACGAAATTAACCGTTGCTGGTCATTTTATTACGTTCTTCCGGGTCAACCACTCGATTCCGGATGCAGTTGGGGTTTGTATTCAAACGTCTCAAGGTGCCATCGTTCATACGGGGGATTTCAAGTTCGATTACACACCAGTCGATGGAAAACAGGCGGATTTCGGGAAAATTGCAGCGATTGGTCAACGGGGCGTACTGTGCTTGCTGTCTGACTCGACGAATGCAGAGCGACCAGGGATGTCTGGGTCAGAATCGATTGTCGGTTCTGAATTGAACGACGTCATCTATGAGGCACCGGGTCGTGTGATTGTAGCTTCATTCGCTTCGAACATTCATCGTCTACAACAAGTATTTGCAGCAGCAGAAGCGAACAATCGAAAAGTAGCGGTCGTCGGTCGTAGCATGGTCAACAACGTTGAAGTGGCACAGCGTTTGAATTACTTACGCTTCAAGCAGAAAACATTGATTGATCTATCTGACATCAATCGCCTCGATGATAACCAAGTCGTCATCTTGACGACAGGATCGCAAGGTGAGCCGATGGCAGCCTTGACACGAATGGCGCGTAACGCACATAAGCAAGTCAATATTCGCTTGAACGATACGGTCGTCGTTGCGGCTTCGCCGATTCCAGGTAACGAAAAGTCGGTTTCGAAAACGATCGATCTCTTATTCCGTGCTGGTGCGAATGTCATTTACAACCAACGGAAAGTACACGTGTCCGGTCACGGTCATGCAGAAGATCTGAAGCTAATGCTCAACTTGATCAAACCGAAATTCTTCCTACCGATTCACGGAGAATTCCGGATGCAAAAGGCACACAGTCGTCTCGCACAGACGGTTGGCGTCAATGCGAACAATATCTTCATCATCGAGAATGGGGATGTCGTTGAGTTCGAGAAGCGCAAAGCACGGATGTCGCGCAAAGTGAACGCTGGAAACGTCTTGATCGACGGAATCGGTGTGGGGGATGTCGGAAACATCGTTCTTCGTGATCGTCGCTTGTTATCGCAAGACGGTGTCGTCCTTTGTGTCATTACGATCAGCCGGAAAAACAAAACGATCGTCTCGGGACCGGAAATCATCTCACGCGGATTCGTCTACATGCGTGAATCAGAGGATATGATCAACGAAGCGAACCGAATCGTCGCGAAACAACTACAAGGTAAATTAAACGGAGAATTGGATTGGACGGAGATGAAGTCGTTGATTCGAGATAAACTGAGTGCTTATCTCTATGAACAGACGAAACGCCGCCCGATGATTCTTCCGATCATCATGGAGATTTAACAAACGAGCGGCTCAGATTGACCAATACCTGGTCCACTGAGCCGTTTTTTTATCAGGAGGGATGACGTATGGCGACGACGAAACGAAAACCTGTACGAAAAAAAACGCCGCCACGGAAACGACCGGCAGCGAAGAAACAACGTCAGCCGATTGCGTATCGTACATATGCGACCATCATCGCAATCGTCTCATTACTAGCTTTCGTTCTCGCTTTCGGGGAGTTCGGGAAAGTCGGACTGACGCTAGCCGATGGAGGAGAGCGGTTAATTGGTCAGTTCGGTTCCTTAATATATGGTGGAATCGGTGCTGTGCTACTTTTACTCCTCTCGAATGCGTCGCGTGCTCAGAAATGGGCATGGTCGATGTTACTGATGGGTTCAGTCGTCTGGATTGATCTATTGCTCGGAGCACCGCGTGGCATTCTCAATGGATGGCTCTATCAAAACGCAGCTTATTATATTTCGAGCGCGGGTGCCTTCTTGATTGGTCTGTTCTTCATCGGAACGGCCGTTCATATCCTACGCCCATCGTTTTATAGTGAGCTGTGGCTTGGGCTCCGGGAACGTGCAGAAGAGTTTCGCAATCGTGAACGGACACCACGTCCTCGTGTCGAAAAAGAGTTGAAAGCGAAACCGGTTCGTGAGAAAAAACCGAAGACGTTGCGACCAGCAACTGTCGAGGAACCGATCGAAACGGAACAGGAAGCAGAGGATCCTTCGGTCAACATTCAAGACGTTCCAATTATCGGCTTCACGGATCACGTTGAACCGCAAGCAGCGGAGACACAAGGACCACTGACGATGACGGAGACACCGGACGGATATCAATTGCCGTCGCTTGATTTATTAGCAGAGCCGACGTCCAAAGACTTATCGGGTGAGAATAAGCGACTAAAGGATAATGCGACGAAATTGATTGCGACCTTAAAATCGTTCGGGATCGGAGCGAAAGTGTTGAAGATTCATCTCGGACCAAGTGTCACGAAGTATGAGATTGAACCGAAACAAGGTATCAAGCTTAGTCGAATCACAGGACTCGCCGATGATTTAGCGCTTGCGTTAGCGGCGAAAGATATTCGAATCGAAGCACCAATTCCTGGTAAAGCGGCTGTCGGAATCGAGGTGCCAAACCGTGAAGTCGCCATGGTATCACTTCGAGAAGTGTTAGGAGCGGAGAGCGTTCAATCCGACAATGATCGTTTGCTCGTCGCACTCGGACGAAGCATTTCTGGTGAGACGGTGACAGCAAAGCTGAATAAGATGCCACACGTCTTAGTTGCCGGTTCGACCGGTTCCGGTAAATCGGTCTGCATTAACGGGATGATCGTCTCAATTTTGATGCGAGCTCGACCGGATGAAGTCCGCCTGATGATGATTGACCCGAAAATGGTCGAATTAAACGTCTACAACGGTATTCCTCATCTTTTGGCACCGGTCGTCACCGATCCGAAAAAGGCGGCGCAGGCGTTAAAACAGGTCGTCTCGGAAATGGAACGTCGTTATGAGATTTTCAGTCAAAACGGAGCGCGCAACATCGAAGGCTACAATGCACTAATCGATAAGATGAACGCAGAGGAAAAAGTGCATCAACGATTACCGTATATTGTCGTCATCGTTGATGAGTTAGCCGACTTGATGATGGTCGCGTCAAATGAAGTTGAAGATGCAATCATGCGACTTGCACAAATGGCGCGAGCAGCTGGGATTCACATGGTTATCGCGACCCAGCGACCAAGTGTTGATATCATCACTGGTGTCATCAAAGCGAATATTCCGTCACGTATCGCCTTCAGTGTGTCGAGTGCGACGGATTCACGGACGATCCTTGATACGGGAGGCGCTGATAAATTGCTTGGACGAGGGGATATGTTGTTGCTCGGTAACGGCATGAACAAACCCGTCCGTGTACAAGGTGCGTTCTTATCAGACGAAGAAGTCGAGAAGGTTGTCAATCATGTCATCAGTCAACAAAAAGCGCAGTATGTTGAAGCGATGATTCCAAAAGATGTACCTGAAGGTGAAACAGAGGTCGATGACTCACTCTATGATGAGGTCGTCCAGTTCATTCTGACCCAAGAGACGGCATCGACGTCGATGATTCAACGAAAGTATCGTATCGGCTACAACCGAGCTGCCCGGTTGATTGATGCTCTAGAAGAAAATGGTCTGATTGGTCCTTCTGAAGGATCAAAACCACGCCGCGTCATGGGACGTTAATCAAGAATCACGGTATCCACCGTGATTCTTTTTTATTAAAATAATGGATATATATGGATGATTGTATAATATGCTCAAAAAAATGACACAGGAGTCGTATATGAGATGAGAAAATTAGAAATGAAAGGAAGGAAAAAAGACAAAAATAAAATAAAATAAAATCGCTTTCATGAAAATAGTTGTCAGACGTCTGTTGATTTTCAATATTTTTTTTGGCATACTCAGACATATGAGTGACCGACCTTCAACATGAGGTCTGGGAGCGACTTTTTCACAAATAGATAATGAAAGCGCTCTCATAAATGCGGAGGAGATGGATGATATGAAGAAAAAACAGGTAATCGTATCGATGATGTCAGTAGCAACAGTTGGACTTGCAGCCTGCGGTGGTTCAGGTGAGAAAGCTGACCAAAAAGATCAGTTCTCTGTCGCTATGGTAGCGGATAAAGGTGGAATCGATGATAAATCGTTCAACCAATCAGCTTGGGAAGGTCTGCAAGCGTACGGTAAAGATAACAAACTCAAGCAAAATGAAGGGTTCTCTTATTTACAGTCTAAATCACAACAAGATTATCAACCGAACTTGTCACGTCTTGCACGTGGTGGAGAAGATCTCGTTTTCGGTATCGGGAATACATTCAATGAAGATGTTAAAACCGTAGCAGATCAATTCAAGGATACACGATTTGCAATCGTTGATAATGTCGTTGAAGGGAAAAACGTCACATCGATCACATTTAAGGAAAATGAAGGGGCGTACCTTGCAGGGATCGTTGCTGCTATGGAGACGAAAAAAGATCACATCGGTTTCGTCGGTGGCATGAAAATGGACGTCATCGAGCGGTTCCGAGCTGGTTTCGAAGCTGGAGCGAAATCCGTCAATCCAAAAATCAAAATCGATGTTCAGTACGCAGAGGACTTCGCAGCACCTGAAAAAGGTCAAGCCATCGCAGCCGGCATGTACGGTAAAGGAGCGGATATCATCTTCCCAGCAGCAGGCGGTACAGGAAATGGTGTCTTCACAGAAGCGAAGAACCGTAAGAAAAATGGAGAAGATGTATCGGTCATCGGTGTCGACCGTGATCAAAAAGAAGAAGGTATGCCGGAAGACGTGACGTTAACATCGGTCATCAAACGTGTCGACCGCGCAGTTGAAGATACAGCTAACGCAGCGAAAGATGGAAAACTCGAAGGTGGTAAAACGGTTCGTTATGGTCTGAAAGAAGACGGCGTTGATATCGTCCCATCTGAAAAAATCTCGAAGAAGACGATGACTGCGCTTGAGAAAGCAAAAGCGGCTGTCGTTTCAGGGAAAATCGAAGTACCTGAGCAATAAGCGTTGAAAAGATAAAGGGCATTCTTAGGTAGAATGCCCTATTTTCTTCCATTATTGATTACGTTATGAAAAGGGTTACAAAAGCGCCAGAAGTCAGACTTCTAACCTGTTACAAAATGATTGCAGGATTGTGTTAAGCATCATATACTTATCTTGGCTGGAGTTCTCATACGTCAGAAGTCTGAGCACTGGTTACAACTAGATAGAGGATGGAGATGCGTCATGTCGATTAAACTAGATCATCGTTTGCTTTATTTACGTGTGATTGAAAAAATCAAGTCAGACATCGATGACGGCGTTTACAAGGAAGGCGAGAAGCTCCCTTCAGAGTTTGAACTTTCAAAGCAACTTGGCGTCAGTCGAGCTACTCTTCGAGAGGCATTACGAATTCTTGAAGATGAGAACATTGTCATCCGTAAACACGGTGTCGGTACGTTTATCAATGCAAGACCACCGTTTACTTCTGGTATCGAGGAGTTATACAGCGTGACAGAGATGATCGCGCGCGCAGGCATGATTCCGACCTCAGAAGTACTATCATCCGAGATGGTCCAACCGACTGAGCGCGACCGAGAACGCTTTCAACTTGGTCCGGATGAATTGGTATATCGAATCGAACGAATCCGACTCGCAGGAGATGTTCCTGTCGTCTATTGTATCGATAAGATTCCAAGCCATTATATTAAAAATGAAGAGCAGTTCACCTCTTCGACATCATTGTTTGATGCTTTAGAAAAAGAACTCGGACGACGTGTCACACATGCTGTGACGCATATCGAGCCGCGTATTGATCCGAAAATCGCTGAACAATTACATACGGACCAACCTCTGCTCGCTTTGCGTCAGACGCATTATGATGAGCTCGACCGTTCCGTTCTTTTTTCAGCGAACTATTTCCGAGCAGATAAGTTCGATTTCCACGTCATCCGTAAACGTGTGTGAGCCATGGTTTTAGGATGAATACTGAAAGCGCTTCCCGTCAAAACCTACGTAACGCTCCTCATCGCCAGCCTCAGGTGCTAGACGTAGTCTTGAACTTTGTATGACCATATTCGAAAGGGGATTTTTCCAGATGAAAAAGAAGTCACTTCTCGCATTAGCAGCAACAGGTTTAGCAATGAGTTCCGTCCTTGCAGCATGTGGTGGCAACGACGATTCGAAAGATTCAGGTAACGGCAGCAAATCAGAAGGCTTTAAAGTAGGTATGGTTACAGATACAGGTGGCGTGGATGATAAATCATTCAACCAATCTGCTTGGGAAGGTATCCAAAAGTTCGGGAAAGACAATGACTTAAAAGAAGGTACTGGCTATAAATATCTCCAATCTGCAAAACAATCAGACTATCAACCGAACCTTCAGCAATTAGCACGTGCAAAATACGACTTAATTCTCGGGATTGGTTTCTTGATGGCTGAAGATATCGGTAAAGTAGCGGATCAGTTCAAAAAGAACAACTTCGCACTCGTTGACCAAGTCGTTGATAAACCAAACGTCGCTTCAATCGTCTTCAAAGAAAACGAAGGTTCGTTCCTCGTTGGTGTCGTTGCAGGTCTAACGACTAAAACGGATAAAGTTGGATTTGTCGGTGGTGTCAACTCGGACTTGATCAAAAAGTTCGAAAGCGGATTTAAAGCAGGTGTTAAAGCGGCTAACCCGAAAGCGGAAATCGAAATTCAATACGCAGAAGATTTCAACGCTGCAGAAAAAGGACAAGCAATCGCTTCAGGTATGTACGGTAAAAAAGTCGATGTCATCTATCACGCAGCTGGTGGTACTGGACAAGGGGTATTCACAGAAGCGAAAAACCGTAAAAAGAACGGTGAAGATGTTTGGGTTATCGGTGTAGACCGTGACCAAGTCGAAGAAGGTATGCCAGAGAACGTCACATTGACATCAATGGTCAAACGTGTGGATACAGCAGTAGAGCAAGTCGCGAAAGACACGAAGGACGGCAAATTCCCAGCAGGTAAAGTCGTTGAGTTCGGTCTAAAAGACGGCGGTGTCGATATCGCTCCTTCAAAAGACAACGTCTCAAAAGAAGCACTCGACAAAGTCGAAGAGTACAAAAAACAAATCATCGATGGTGACATTAAAGTTCCATCGACTGACGACGAGTATAAAGAGTACGAAGCGTCACTTAAATAATAATGAAAGCGGGGGTCGCTAGCATTGCGACTCCCCTTTTAAACTAAACATGGGAGTGGATTTTCTTGGAATACGTCATTGAGATGCTGAACATCAGAAAAGAGTTTGGCAATTTCGTCGCAAATGATAATATCACGCTCCAGCTTCGGAAAGGTGAGATTCACGCTTTACTTGGTGAAAACGGTGCCGGAAAATCGACGCTGATGAACGTCTTATTTGGTTTGTATCAGCCTGAGGCTGGAGAAATTCGTGTACGTGGTGAAAAAGTCAATATTACGAGTCCGAACGTCGCGAATGATCTTGGAATCGGCATGGTGCACCAACACTTCATGCTCGTTCAAAATTTCACTGTTACTGAAAACATCATTTTAGGTGCAGAGCCACGTACAGGGATTAAGATTGATCGTGCATCGGCGCGTGAAAAGGTACGCCAGATTTCTGAACAGTATGGTCTTGCTGTTGATCCTGATGCAAAAATCGAGGATATTTCAGTCGGAATGCAACAACGTGTTGAAATTTTGAAGACGTTGTACCGTGGGGCAGACATCTTGATCTTTGATGAACCATCTGCTGTTTTGACACCGCAAGAGATCAAAGAATTGATTCAAATCATGAATCGCTTGATTGCGGAAGGAAAGTCGATTATCCTCATTACGCATAAACTGAAAGAAATCATGGAAGTAGCTGATCGCTGTACGACGATTCGCCGTGGTAAATATATCGGCACGGTCGATATTGATGAGACGATGACACAGTCGCGTCTTGCTGAAATGATGGTAGGTCGTGAAGTCAACTTTAATGCGGAGTATTCCAAGGCAACTCCACAAGAACTCGTCCTCGATATCAAGAATCTAGTCGTCAAGGACGGTCGTGGCATCAAAGCAGTCGATGGATTGAATCTCGACATTCGTGCCGGAGAAATCGTTGGAATTGCAGGAATCGACGGAAACGGACAAACGGAATTGATTGAAGCCATTACAGGTCTTCGTAAAGCAGACAGTGGCGAAATCTTCCTCAACAACAAATCGATTAAAAACCTGAAGCCACGGAAAGTAACGGAATCAGGTGTCGGTCACATCCCGCAAGACCGACATAAACATGGACTTGTCCTTGATTATTCGATTGGACATAACATGGTCTTACAAACCTACTACAAACAACCGTACTCAAAAGCAGGCATCATGAACTATAAACAAGTCATGGAAAAAGCCAAAACGCTCATCGAGAAGTTCGACGTCCGAACTCCAAGTCCAGAGACGTTCGCTCGTGCCTTGTCTGGTGGTAACCAACAGAAGGCGATCATCGCGCGTGAAGTCGATCGGTCACCAGATTTGCTGATTGCGGCTCAGCCGACTCGTGGTCTTGATGTTGGGGCAATCGAGTTCATTCATGAACAATTGGTTCTTGAGCGCGAAAAAGGTCGTGCTGTCTTGTTGATTTCATTCGAACTCGAAGAAATTCTGCAAGTCTCTGACCGGATTGCCGTGTTATATGAAGGGAAAACAGTGGCCTTCTTGGATCCGAAAGAAACGAACGAAATTGAGCTTGGCTTCCTGATGGCCGGCGGTAAGAAAGAGGAGGTAGGTCATTCATGAAGTTAGAGCGTTTTTACGGCATCCTCATTCCGATTCTTTCCATCGTGCTTGGGATGGTCGTCGGGGCAATCGTCATGCTCATTGGTGGGTATGATCCGATTGCTGGGTTTGATCAATTATTCTATGGTATTTTTGGCGAACCGTACAGCATCGGCGAAACATTGCGTGCGGCGGCTCCATTGATCTTCGCGGGTCTTGCTGTCGCGTTTGCTTTTCGGACAGGACTTTTTAACATCGGTGTCGAAGGTCAAGTGCTCGTCGGCTGGATGGTTGCAGTCTGGATTGGAATCAAGTTTGATTTGCCGACAGTTGTTCATTTACCACTCGCTTTGATTGGAGCAGGTTTAGCAGGTGCGCTTTGGGCATCGATTCCTGGTATCTTAAAAGCGAAATTCCACGTACATGAAGTCATCACGTCGATCATGATGAACTATATCGCGTTATACGTCACGAACGATATTTTACGTCATGTCATCGGCATTACGAATGAGCGGACGGAGACAATCAAGGAATCAGCATCACTTGCGTCACCGTTCTTACAAGAGATCACGGATTTCTCACGTCTTCATAACGGAATTTTCATCGCAATCATCGCTGCACTCGTCTTCTGGTTTATTCTTTGGAAAACAACACTCGGTTATGAACTTCGAGCTGTTGGATTCAATAAGAATGCTGCTGAATATGCAGGGATGGGCGTTAACCGCAATATCATCTTATCGTTCGTCATCTCAGGTGTGTTCGCTGGTCTTGCTGGGGCGATGGAAGGTCTTGGGACGTTCCAAAACATGACGCTGAATGCGTCCTTCACTGGTGTTGGATTCGACGGGATCGCGGTTGCCTTGTTAGGTGCGAATAATCCGATCGGCGTCGTGCTCGCTGCATTACTATTTGCAGGACTCAATATCGGTGGTCTGTCGATGCAACAGATTGGTATTCCACCGGAACTGATCAAAATTATCATTGCGTTCATCATCATCTTCGTGGCTTCTGGATACGCGATTCGTCTCGTCATCGAGAAGTTCGCAGTTAAGAAAGAATCTAAAAAAGCGAAAGGAGCCGGTCAGTAATGGGCTTTCTTGAAGTACTTTATATCATCGTGCCAATCGCACTTGCCTATTCGGCTCCGTTGATCATTGCAGCACTTGGCGGCATTTTCAGTGAGCGTTCTGGCGTCGTTAACATCGCGTTAGAAGGTTTAATGGTCATGGGTGCCTTCACGGGTGTCGTCACGGCATTGACGCTATCAAAAATGGGCTTGGGTGCTGCGAGTCCTTGGCTTGCGATGCTCATTGCGATTGTCGTCGGAGCAGTTTTCTCGCTCTTCCTTGCGATTCCGGCAATCCTTTTCCGGGCTGATCAAACGGTTCTTGGAGTTGCGATCAACTTGCTTGCAGTCGGTCTTGCCATCTTCCTCGTCCGGGCGCTTTACGGAAAAGGACAAACGGATTCGATTCCAAACCGAATCTCAAAAGAGAACGTGCCATTCTTGTCCGATATTCCTGTGCTGAAGATGTTCTTCGCGAACGTCTACTACACATCGTATATCGCGATCATCCTTGCCTTCGTCGCGTGGTACATCATTTTCAAGACGCCATTTGGTCTTCGTTTACGTTCTGTCGGGGAACATCCGATGGCGGCAGATACAATGGGAATCAACGTCACGAAGATGCGTTTCATCGGTGTCATGATCTCTGGTGGTTTCGGTGGTCTTGCTGGTGCTGTTTATGCGACATCGATCTCACTGAACTTCAGTGTCACGACGATCCTCGGTCAAGGGTTCCTCGCGATTGCGGCGATGATCTTCGGAAAATGGAATCCACTCGGGGCTATGGGTGCTGCACTATTCTTCGGATTCGCTCAAGCGATTTCAATCATCGGTCAGCAATTGCCGTTACTCGATCAAATTCCGCAAGTGTATCTATTGATTGCACCGTATCTCTTGACGATCCTAGCACTCGCTGGTGTCGTTGGTCGGGCGGATGCACCAAAAGCTGTTGGTGTACCATATATCAAAGGAAAACGCTAAATTTTTTACCACTTAGAAACCGGATGTTGCCAAATGGCGACATCCGGTTTTTTTAATGAATGATAGATATATCGCGTGAATAAAAGACCAACAAAAAAAGATGTTTCGCAAGGAAACATCTTTTTTTATTCACTTATTCGAATTTTAACGCATCGCCTTCGAACGATTCATCTGCTACTTTGATTGAATCCGTCGGGCATCCTTCAAATGCATCAATCATATCGTCGAATAATGCTTCTGGAATTTCGGCAGTACCATTGTTATCATCAAGAATGACATATGCCAAACCCTCATCATCATAATCATAGATATCTGGTGCCGCTGCTCCACAAGCACCACAAGCGATGCAAGTATCTTTGTCGACAATCGTAAATTTAGCCATTGAACGGTCTCCTCTCTATACGAAAACATTATTGAAACACGCTGTTCTCATCTATATGTCATTGTATCGGACTCATCGTTGCATTTCAATGACGAAGCGTAAGTGATAACAGAAAATGTATATATCATCACATGCCCGCAAACAGTATGTCTAAAACGTAACGAAAAGAAAATGGATGAGGTATCATCTTCAAATCGATAAACACTATATATTAGAAAGGAGCGTGGCAGATGGAAATTTCATTACTAGAGCGCATTTTTCTAGAATCGATTCAGCGTCTTCGAGACGAACGCTCGGACCGGAGTCTTTATCATGTTTTTCAAGGGAAGAAGTCAGCAACTTCTCTGCAAGATGCTCATTTTTATGATTTAGAGTCGACGTTCGGTACCGTATTAGTCAGTAAACAGCGATTCGAGTCGGTTTTAACGGAACTCGCTCAGAAAAAGTGGATCGAACGGCAAGAGACACTTCGACTGACGAACGAAGGCGCTCGACTAGTAGGACAAACGGATGGAGTAATCATTGATCAACTTGGTGGTGAACTTCGGGGATATGCCGAAATGATGTGGAAACGGCTCAGTCTTCTCGTTCAAACGGTAATTTGTCTAGAAGCGCAACAACCATTCATTCCCGTGCAACAAGAGACGATCGTTCGGGAGTGGGTCAAGAGTGTTCTTCCGACCATCTCGAATCGAGCAGATTGGTTAGCGCAGATGTATCAAGAATTGACGCTCCTCCTTGAGCGCTTACCGGAACGAGATGCGACATTGATCAGTCATCGATTATCAGGTGTGCAAACGGGGTGGTCATATCCTCAATTGGCACGAATGATGAAGGTAGATGTCGAGACGGTCCAGTTCGAATTTATCATAGCTTGGCGAAGATGCATCAATGACTTAAAAAGTACACCGCTCATTCAACAAATCGGAGCCGGTCTCCATACTCCGAAGATGACGCAATCTGCTCAAACGACTTGGGAATTATTGCAACAAGGACTCACTGTTGAAGATGTTGCGGTCAGAAGACGTCTAAAAAATAGCACGATGGAAGACCATCTTGTTGAAATTGCAATGTATGCACCCACTTTTCCGTTAGATTATTTCGTTGATACGGCTCAACAGGAAGAAATTCGACATATCGCACAACAACTCAAAACTTATGCGCTCAAGCGAATCAAAAGCGCGATGCAATCAGACGTATCCTATTTTCAAATTCGATTGGTCTTAGCTCGTAGTAAATGGGAGGGAAGTTAATGGAAGCGTTATTGCATCGACATTTCGGTTATGAAGCGTTTCGACCTGGACAACGCCAAATCATCGAGTCCATCCTGAATGGAACAGATACGTTAGCAATTTTACCGACAGGTGGAGGAAAGTCTGTTTGTTATCAGTTTCCTTCGTATGTAAAAGGAGAGGGACTGACATTGATTTTGTCTCCGCTGCTCTCTTTGATTGAGGATCAAGTCATGCAAATCAAACGTCGGGGAGAACGTTCTGTCGCAAAATTAACATCTGTTGAGACGCGAGAAGAAAAAGAGCAAATCTTATCCGTACTCGAACATCTACGGTATCTCTACTTATCACCGGAACAACTTGCGTTACCACAAATACGGGCTCGTCTGAAACAGGTCGACATCGCGCTATTCGTCGTCGATGAAGCCCACTGTATCTCGCAGTGGGGACACGAGTTTCGACCTGAGTATGCAAGACTTGGTCAAATTCGCCGGGAACTAGGTTTTCCGCAGTGCCTCGCCTTAACCGCAACAGCGACTCAAGCTGTCGAACGAGATATCCGAATACAATTGCAGATGCGAGAACCGCATGTCATCCGTCGTTCCGTCAATCGACCGGAAATCCAATACATCGTGGATCGCGTCGATCGAGAAGAAAAAGACGCAGCACTCGACCGTTGGATGACACGTATCGTTCGTCCATGTGTCATCTATACGACAACGCGTAAAGAAGCGGAACGGATTGCAGGAATCATTGAAGGGGCAACCTACTATCATGCCGGATTAACGATGGAAGACCGTCAGCTTGTTCAACAACAGTTTCTTCATGATGAAATGGACTGTCTCGTTTGTACGAGCGCATTTGGAATGGGTGTTGATAAAGGAAACGTTCGTACAGTTATCCATCATACGATGCCGGCGACACTTGAAGCTTATATGCAGGAAATCGGACGTGCCGGTCGGGACGGAAAAGAGGCAACGGCGATCTTGCTTTATGCTCCTCAGGATGAACAATTACAAACCTTTCTGATTGAGACACAATATGCGCCTGTCCTTTGGATTGATCAGTTACAACAAGGGGTGAGAAGAGGTGAGTCCTACACGAAAATCGAGACTCGTCTACACCTCAATCCGGAAGATCCAGCATATCGGTTACTGAAATCACAACTTGAGAATGGCTGGTCGAAGGAACGTATCATGCAATGGCAGGTGGAACGAAAACAGCTCAAAGGACGAGAAGTCAGCCAGATGATGGACTATATTCACCGGAATGAATGTCGCCGTAAGATGTTATTGCATCATTTTGATGAACCGGCAATCGTTCAGCCACGTTGTTGTGATATTTGCGGTACGATCGAATGGCAGGATCCCGTGAAGAGTAAGGTGCTTCAACCGGTAAATTGGAAAAAGCGTTTAGAACAAGTCTTTTTTTCATCACTAGATTCGGTGTAAACTAGAAAATATCCTTATTTTTTTCAAGAAAAGGTGATGAACATTGAGTAAACAAGATCAACGGCGGTTACATCAGAACGAAGAGGAGCAACTCTTACCACCACGTTCCTCGCGAATCGAACACGTTCGAAATGAACGACTGAAGCAACCATTTCGAAAAAATCCGCTAGCAATCACGCTAACGGTACTCATGATCACGATCATCATCGCCTTCGTCTCCATCGGTTTCATGATGTAAAGGCACATTGTGAACGGAGATTTTTTTCCTTTCAGCGTATACTAGAAAGGAAGGGGAAGGAGGCACGATGCATGGATCGTGGGAAATACAATATCAAAGCAGTCGCTGCGTTGGTGGGACTCAACCCGACGACCATTCGTGCTTGGGAGCGGAGATATCAAGTGCTTGATCCGGATCGAAGTGAATCCGGGCATCGCATTTATAGTGATAGTGACGTTGCGAAATTGCGTTGGATCGTCGATAAACAAAAAGAAGGATTGTCGGTTTCAAAGGCAATTCAATTATATGAGATGCCTGTCAATCGAGCTGAAGTGCCCCATGATTACGGAGTCGAACTACGAGATCAGTTATTCCGTGCATTGACGAACTTCGAAGAACGACACGCGCATGACATCATGAATAAAGCGTTCTCGATGTTTAGTTTCGATAAAGTCATTCAAGATATCGTTGGTCCACTCTTACATGAAATCGGACTGAAATGGGAGTCAGGAGAGATTACAATTGCGCATGAACATTTTGCAACAGCTTTCTTAAGAGCCCGTCTTTCGACGTTATCACTACAGATGCCGATCAATCCGTTCTTGCCGCGAATCGTTTGTGTCTGTGCACCAGAAGAAGAACATGAGCTCGGACTACTCTTCTTCACACTCTACTTGCGGCAATCAGGTTTTGATGTGATTTTCCTCGGTTCTGGTATTCCGGTGCCGGACTTAGTAGCCGTGACACATCAATTGCAACCGAAAGCTGTCATCTTATCGTGCACGTTATCCGATCATTTACCATTGCTCGATGAAGCATTAGACTGTTTGATGGCTGATTTTCCGAATCTTGAAATTGGACTTGGAGGATACGCGGTCGATCAGCTTCCGGAACGATACGGACCACACTTACTTGGTGCGGACGATCAATCGTGGAAAAGTTGGTTAAGTCGACTCACTCCGGTATCTGGTGTATAGTATGGTTCATAGCGAACGGAGACACCTATGTTTCCGGTCTTGACTGGAGGAGTCTATATGAGGTTTGAACAAATGAAACAAGGACACCTTCGTGTCTTCATTACAAAGCAAGAGTTATCACTTCACGATGTCCGACCAGAAACGTTGGCCATTGGGAAGGGACAAGCTCTATTGCGCAATTTGTTAGAGGAAGCTGAATCGAATTTTGGTTTTCAGGCAGCAGGAACACTCGAATTTTTCGTCACATTCTTTCCTAATGACGGCATGCTCGTTGATGTGCGTCGTGAAGGTGATTTACCGGAAAAGATGAATGACGAATTTGATCAAGTCGAAATTCGCATGACGGTCGACATCGTCCATCATGTCTTGTATGCCTTGAATTCGCTCGAAGATGTCATTCAAGCGAGCCATGGGTTATTACGACATATGTCGTACACGGAGACAGGCGGTAGTCTTTATTTCTTCGAAGGCAACTATTATCTCTATTTCCAGGAACGAATGAATGACGCGCTCGAGCGTACGGTGACGACGATTTTGTCAGAATACGGGGAACCGAGCCCGAAAAGTCCGCTCGTCATGTCAGAGTACGGAAAAACGATTCAATCGAAACAAGCCATTGCCACGATTGCGGAACAATTCCACATTTAGAACATCAGGTGCGACATTGCCTCGTCAGGTAATGTCGCACCTTTTTATCTTCTACCAGAAGTGGCACCATTTTGTATTTTTTCGTGGTCAGAAGGATGGTATGATAATCATTGAACGTAAGAAGAAGGAGTGAAGTAGGATGAAAGTGGCAGTGTTATATGGTGGGACTTCAGGTGAACGGGAGGTTTCATTAAACAGTGGAAAATCAATCATGGAAGCGTTAAACAGTAAAGGACATGAAGTCACGGCTGTTGATTTCCATCCTGATCGAGCACATGAACTCTTCCAGCTGGATGTAGATGTGGCTGTCATCGCTCTTCATGGGAAAATTGGTGAAGATGGACGCGTGCAGGCGTTACTTGAACTTGCGAATATTCCATACACAGGTTCAGGTGTGTTAGCGTCAGCACTTGCGATGGATAAGGCACGTTCAAAAGTTCACTTTGATAAAGCGGGTATCACGATTGCACGTGATGTATTATTAGAACGTGAAGATGATGTCGAGGCGAAAATCGCAGAATGGAATGGTCAATTCCCTTGTGTCGTTAAACCAGCACAAGAAGGTTCATCGAATGGATTGACAATCGCACAAGACGAGACGATGTTACGTGAGGGGATTGCAAAAGCGTTCGAAGCCGATGATGCGGTTCTCGTCGAACAATTCATTAAAGGACGCGAAGTGACGGTTCCAGTCGTTGGTCATAAAGGTGCAGAAAAAGCATTACCGGTCATCGAGATCATTCCGAAGAATGCTTTTTATGATTACGAATCGAAATATGCAATCGGAGGTTCAGAGCATATCTGCCCTGCCGAACTAGATGAGACGACGACAGCAACACTTCAGGAGTGGGCCGTCAAAGCACATCAAGTACTGGGTTGTGCTGGGTATTCCCGGTCAGATTTCCTTGTTCCTGAGTCCGGAAATCCAGTTATTTTAGAGACGAATACATTGCCAGGTATGACGTCAACAAGTTTATTCCCGGACGGAGCACGAGCAGTTGGTATCGAATATCCGGAATTGGTCGAGTATTTCATGGAATTAGCGATTGAACGCCACGCCCAAATCAAGTAATCCAATCATTGATATCCTAGGAAAAGAAGTGAGAAAGCGCTTACAAATATGGGCGTAACCCCTTTCATTACGTTCGAGAAAAGAGTATACTTTATCCGAACAAGGAAACGGCATAGGGGATGCCACTTATGGGGAGGAACGTTGGAATGATCACTGACCAACAACATGCGAATCATCGCAAGAACGTACTGGAAGCAACACAGGAAATCGTCAAGGAAGCACTAGGGAAGTTAGGGTATCCAGACGAAATGTATGAATTACTTAAAGAACCACTCCGGATGTTGACAGTCCGGATTCCGGTGCGAATGGATGATGGTTCGACGAAAATCTTCACAGGATATCGTGCGCAACATAACGATGCTGTTGGACCGACAAAAGGGGGAATTCGTTTCCACCCAAACGTGACGGAAATCGAAGTCAAAGCATTATCCGTCTGGATGAGTCTGAAGGCTGGTATCGTTGATTTACCATATGGCGGCGGGAAAGGCGGGATCATTTGTGATCCACGTGAGATGAGCTTCCGCGAAATCGAACGTCTCAGCCGTGGATATGTCCGTGCCATCAGTCAAATCGTTGGACCGACAAAGGATATTCCAGCACCTGACGTCTTCACGAACTCACAAATCATGGCTTGGATGATGGATGAGTACAGCCGGATCGATGAATTTAACTCTCCTGGTTTCATCACAGGAAAACCGCTCGTTCTTGGTGGCTCACATGGTCGTGAAACAGCAACGGCGAAAGGTGTCGCAATCATGATCCGAGAAGCGGCAGCAAAAAAAGGCATTACACTTGAAGGAGCACGCGTCGTCGTTCAAGGGTTCGGGAACGCAGGTAGCTTCTTGTCGAAGTTCATGTATGACTTAGGTGCAAAAGTCATCGCCATCAGTGATGCTTACGGTGCACTTCATGATCCGAACGGACTCGACATCCCATATCTACTGGACCGTCGCGACTCATTCGGAACGGTTACGACATTGTTCAAAAATACGATCTCGAATAAAGAATTGCTTGAACTCGAATGTGATATTCTTGTTCCTGCGGCAATCGAGAATCAAATTACAGAAGACAATGCACATGATATCCGCGCAGCGATCATCGTAGAAGCAGCAAACGGTCCAACGACGAACGAAGCGACGAAAATTCTTGCAGAACGTGACATTTTGATCGTTCCGGATGTTCTTGCTTCGAGTGGTGGCGTAACGGTTTCTTACTTCGAATGGGTACAGAATAATCAGGGGTATTACTGGACGGAAGAGGAAGTCCACGAGAAACTCGAAAAGGTCCTCGTGAACTCATTCAACCAAGTCTATCAGACAGCACAGACGCGAAATGTCGATATGCGTCTCGCCGCTTATATGGTAGGTGTGCGGAAAATGGCAGAAGCATCCCGTTTCCGTGGTTGGGTCTAATTAAACGTTAAAAATACGTACCACCCGTTCCTCTAGATGAGGAGCGGGTGTTTTCCTATTGCAATTTCTTTCGTCTCTTGATGAGATTTGCTAAGATATAAAAAAAGCAACCGGAAGAGGAGATATTCGAATGTTAGATTGTATCGTAATCGGTGCAGGACCATGTGGTTTATCGGCAGCGATCGAAATGCAAGATCGAGGACTAGACGTCGAAGTACTCGAAAAAGGAAATATCGTTGAAGCGATCTATCGTTATCCGACGCATCAAACGTTCTTTTCAAGTAGTGAAAAATTAGAAATCGGTGGCGTGCCGTTCATCAATAAGGAATTAAAACCACGTCGTCTCGATGCACTCGTCTATTATCGAGAAGTCGTCAAACGAAAGCGGTTGACGATTCGTCCATTTGAGACGGTCGAGCACATTGAACGTCAAGCGGATCGCTTCATCATCCATTCAGAACGCTCTGGAGTGAAGAAACAGCGAGAAGCACGATCTGTTGTGCTTGCGACAGGTTATTATGGGTTACCGAACCGAATGGACGTCCCAGGAGAAACGTTACCCCACGTATCGCACTATTTTACGGAAGGGCATCCATACTTTGATCAGGATGTCGTCGTCATCGGTGGGAAGAATTCAAGTGTTGATGCAGCAATCGAGCTTGAAAAAGCAGGAGCACGCGTAACCGTACTTTATCGTGGACCCGAGTATAGTCCGTCGATCAAACCATGGGTCTTGCCGAATTTCGAATCACTCGTTCGTTCGGAAAAGGTCAAGATGGTGTTTGACGCGATGATCGAGGAAATCACGGACCAAGAAGTCGTTTACCGAGTGGAGGGAGACAAGCGGACTGTCCGAGCAGATTTCGTATTTGCGATGACGGGTTATACACCAGACGTCGGCTTGTTCGCTGATGCTGGTATCGCGATCGATCGCAAGACAGGTGTTCCGAGTCATGATGAAGAGACGATGGAGTCGAATGTTCCTGGAATTTATATTGCCGGCGTCGTTGCAGCAGGATACGATGCCAATAAGATATTCATTGAAAACGGACGTTTTCATGGCGCGAACATCGCGAATCATCTCGTCGAACGATTACGTGGTCTATCAATTCACGTCTAAAAAAACCTCTTGATTCGGACTGATGAGTTCCGAGTCAAGAGGTTTTTTCATTTATTCGACCCGGAATGACTCTTCGAGTTCTGATTGGGTCGCATTGATTTCGAGTTCAATCATTAATTTAAGTCGTGCTTTTTGTGAGTTCAGTCCATTTGAGAAAATGACACCGATCTCTTTTAACTGTTGACCGCCACCTGTATATCCATAAACATCTTGCACGATTCCATTGAAGCATCGACTAACGATGACGATCGGCATGACTGCGATCAATTCGGCAATGGCATCGACGATACTCGGTGGGACGTTTCCTTGACCGAGAACTTCAAGTACGAGTCCATCGTAACCGAGTTGTTTCACGGCTAGTAATAAATCTGGTTCCATTCCGGCATATACTTTCAAAACAGCAACACGTTTAGAGAGCGAGGTTACCATATGTATTTGCTTCAGAAGTGGCGTGTTGAATAGGTAAACGTGATCTTTCGTCACCATGCCAAGATTTCCGAAGTGAACCGATTTAAACGTATCGACGGATGACGTATGCGTTTTCGTGACGTTGAATGCCGAATGAATCTCACCATTAAAGACGACGAGAACACCTTTTTCACGCGCTGCTTCACTGACTGCGACACGGAGTGCCGTGATCAAATTAAACTCACCATCCGATCCGACTTCGTTCGATGAACGCATGGCTCCAGTCAAAACAATCGGAACAGGTGCACCAATTGTCAAATGTAAGAAATAAGCGGTCTCTTCAAGTGTATCCGTCCCATGGGTGATGACGACTCCATCGTAGTGTTCCTTAGCAAGTTCACTGTCGATGAAGTGTGCCAAACGTAGCATGATGTCGGGCGTCATATGTGGAGAAGGTAAATTTGAAAAATGACGCGTTGTGATGTTTGCGATATCCGTCGCTCGAGGTAGTGAAGCATCCAGTGGATTGATGTCATTCGGTAAGACGTGACCGGAGTGATCTTGCGCCATCGCAATCGTTCCACCCGTATGAATTAATAATAATGATTTCATTCTAAATGGTCTGTGTCAAAAGACAAAAGACCTTCACCTACTTTCTATAGCATATTCAATTAGTTCTTCCATATTGTAACCTTTTTCCCTCCCGAAACAACGAGGACGTTTTCTTTTTTCCAAGAAACCTTTATTCTTATGGAGAGGAAGAAAGGGGGAGAGGAAGCGTGATTCAAATCGTTTTCTCCGGAGTTGCCCCAGGCATCGCACTCCTAACTTATTTTTATCTACGTCACGAACATGAATCAGAGCCCGTTGGATATATCCTTCGAAGCTTCATTTTTGGAATTTTACTCGTTTTTCCCTTGATGTTCATCGACTACATCGTTCAAACGGAGTTTGGTGGGCGTGAAGAGGTGCAATTGGTTCGAACAGCAGTCACAGAAGAGTTTGCAAAATGGTTCGTCGTCTTTTATACCGTGTATATCCATCAACGGTTTAATGATTATTATGATGGGATCATCTATGCCGTAGCGTGCTCGCTTGGATTTGCTACCCTTGAGAATATCTTATATCTGATGGTGAATGGAACGGTCGAACACATGCTATTCCGAGCTTTACTACCGGTATCCGGTCATGCTTTGTTTGCTGTCATCATGGGTTTCTTCATGGGAATGGCGAAATTCTCGCCTCACCCGTATCGGTGGTTGTCCTTATCGATAACGATTCCGGTATTTGCACATATCTTATTTAATTTGTTAATATTGGAAAATGGTGGTATATCTGTTTTGCCAATCGTCTTCATGATCATTTTATGGACGATCGGATTATTTCAAGTACGAGGTGCCAACCGTTTGAATCGTCGATTCAAACGAAAAAAACAACATTCAGATGGCATCGAATAGAAAGTAGGAGCGAAGTAGGATGATGGAAATCGGGGATTTAGTAATGCTTTCGAATAGTGAAGATCGACAAGGACGGTCAAAAGTAACAGCCGTAACGAATCGATTGATTTGGATCGAGGCACCAAGTGAGGTCGCGACATTGAAAACGTTCATCTTGTCAGACCACGAAGAAGTTTCGTTTTACTTCTTTAAAGAAAAAGGTAAATTATTTGGATTTGATACGGTCGTCGTGGAACGACAAAATGATCCACTTCGTGGTCAGCGGTACGCCTTAAAGCGACCAAGTGATGATCAAATCGAGCGCATCCAACGACGTCAATTCGTTCGAGTACCACAAATGCTTGATGTCGCCGTTCATCCGCATAAAACGCAATTTGATCCGTTTACGACGGTGACGCTTGACTTATCGGCTGGTGGCATGATGATTTTGTCGGATCAGTTACCGATTCAAAAAGAGGAAGAGGTGGAGATGACATTCATTCTACCTACTGGTGACGGCATTTCGAGTACGTTAGATGTTATTGCTGAGCTCGTCCGTATCGATCGACGGGAAGAACGGTATGAACTCGCATTCCAATTTACAATGATTCCTGACAGAAGTCGTGAGCTAGTATTGCGTCACTGTTATCAAATGCAAATGAAAAGTTCAAGAAGGGGCATGAATCCATTCACCTGACCGCATTTTTTTGCTATGATAACGTTCGGAAGAATGAATCCCCATCAAATATGGGGAAGATGGAAGGATTGGATGGATGATGAAGAAGATTCAAATTGCATTAGATGGACCAGCAGGTGCTGGGAAAAGTACGATCGCAAAACAACTGGCGGCACGCCTTGACTATGTATATATCGATACAGGGGCGATGTATCGTGCCGTTACGCTCGCAGCACTCGAACAATCGCTTGATCTGAACAACGGAGAAGTGCTTGGCGAATTGATGAAATCGCTTGATATTCGTTTAACACCAGGCGAAAACGGGCAACGTGTCTTTATTGGTGATCGCGAAGTGACGGATGCGATCCGTTCCATCGAAATCACGAATAATGTATCGTTCGTCGCTCGTCAAAAAGAAGTTCGAGCAGCACTCGTCACGGCGCAACGAAAATTAGCAGATCAGGGTGGCATCGTCATGGACGGTCGTGACATCGGTACAGTCGTATTACCTGATGCTGAATTAAAAGTTTTCTTGACGGCAACTGTGGAAGAGCGTGCAGCTAGAAGGCACCGGGAGAACATCGCGCGTGGGATCGATAGCGATATCACAGTTCTTCAAGAAGAAATCGCGCTGCGGGACAAACGGGACAGTGAACGTGAAGTCTCTCCTCTACGCCAAGCAGACGACGCATTATATCTAGATACGACAGAGATGACGATTGATCAAGTCGTTGATCGCCTGATGGAACTAGCGGAAGGTGTTCTAAAATGAAACGTCAAGATACCGTTTATCGGATTGCGCGGTTTGTCGTCTGGGTCATAGCCAAAACAGTCTTCCGATTGAAGGTGACGGGGCAAGAGAATATTCCGAAAGACGGTTCCTTACTCATCTGTGCCAACCACAGTTCAAATTGGGATCCCGTCTTCCTCGTCAGTGCGATTCCACCGAAACGTTCGGTTCGTTATATGGCGAAGGAGGAGTTGTTTAAAGTCCCTGCCTTAAAGCAGCTGATGATTGCGGCAGGAACCTATCCTGTCGGTCGTGGTCAAGGGGACCGTCAAGCCTTGAAACGGACGATCGAGCTGTTAAATACGGATGAGACTGTTGGCATTTTCCCAGAAGGAACGCGTTCTGCTCCAGGAGAATTCACATCAGCACAACCCGGTGTAGGGTTCTTCGCCTTACGATCGAATGCTCAGATTTTACCGATTGCCATCATTGGATCGTATCGCCCTTTCAAACGAATGCGCGTCGCGATCGGAAAACCGGTCGATATTTCGGATTTACGTGATCAACGTGGTGCTGCGAAAGCGATTTCTGATCGAATCATGGACGAAATCAAATCCGTCTACTTCAATCACGCTTAATACCTTGACAAATAGTCAGAATTGTAAGAAGTTAGAAGCAGGATAAACGCATTGACACGTGTCAGGCGTTTCTTGTACTCATCGTGAGGAGGTTGTTTTGGAATGGTCGAAGAAATGAAAGATATGCCTGATTTTGAAATTCATCGGGACCAGGTAGTTACCGGAATGGTCGTGAAAATTGAAGACAAGCAAGCACTCATTGATATCGGATATAAAACAGAAGCCATCTTACCGATCAGCGAAGTATCGAGTCTTCATCTCGATGATATTCGTGGTGTGTTGAACGTCGGAGATGAACTACAAGTGAAGGTCAAGAAAATCACGGATGAAGAGGTCGTCGTCTCAAAACGAGAAATTGATGCACTTAAAGCTTGGGAGCAAGTTGAAGAGAAGTATAAATCAGGTGAGATCTTTGAAGTTGTCGTGAAAGACATCGTTAAAGGTGGTCTCGTCGTTGATATCGGTGTCCGTGGATTCATCCCAGCGTCGCTTGTCGAGCGGCATTACGTCGAGGACTTTTCGGATTACATCGGTCGTTCGATTGACGTCAAGGTCGTTGAACTCGATCAAGAGAAGAACCGTGTCATTCTCTCGCACAAAGCCGTCGTTGAAGGTGAATTGAACGCGAAGAAAAAAGAGACACTCGAAAATCTAGAAGTGGGGCAAGTTCTAGAAGGAACAGTCCAACGATTGACAGATTTCGGTGCTTTCGTTGATATCGGTGGCGTCGATGGTCTCGTTCATATCTCGGAAATGGCACACCATCGTGTCGAACGTCCTTCGGACATCGTCACGGAAGGTCAGAAAGTCGAAGTCAAAGTACTTGGCGTCGACCGTGATACAGAAAAGGTTAAATTGTCGATCAAGGAAACACAACCGGGTCCATGGCAACAGATGGAAGGGAAAATCGAAGCTGGGGATATTGTCAAAGGACGCGTACGTCGTCTTGTCCAGTTTGGTGCCTTCATTGAGCTTGCACCGCAGGTAGAAGGACTTTTGCATATTTCACAAATCGCGAACCGTCATATCGGATCGCCTTCAGAAGTACTTGAAGAAGGACAAGAAATTGAAGCGAAGGTACTCGAAGTGCGTCTTGATGAGCATAAGATCTCGCTCTCGACACGTGTTCTCGAAGAGGAAGAAGGGTCTTCCGAGGACTATTCGGATTACTCAAATCAATCAGAAGGATTTTCTGTCGCTGACTTGACAGAAGACGATTCAGAAACGAAAGAATAAAGGATGACACAAAGCGGACACAAGCGTGTCCGCTTTTTATATGCGGTTTGTTATGGTATATGAGAGTTTGATTTGATACAATAGAACGGCTATGAAGCGAGAGAAGAGAAAGAAGGTGTTGGGATGGCAATTCCAGTCGTGGCGATCGTAGGTCGCCCAAATATCGGAAAGTCGACGATTTTTAACCGGGTGATTGGAGATCGGGTTTCAATCGTAGAAGACAAGCCAGGCGTTACCCGCGACCGTATTTACGGAACTGGAGAATGGCTGAATCGTCATTTTCATTTGATTGATACAGGTGGAATCGAAGTTGGGGATGAGCCCCTACTTCAAATGATGCGTCATCAGGCGGAGCTCGCCATTGATGAAGCGGACGTCATCATTTTCATGGTGAACGGACGCGAAGGAATCACAGCAGCGGATGAGGAAGTCGCGAACATGTTGTTCCGTTCGAACAAACCAGTCGTCGTAGCTGTCAATAAAGTCGATAACTTTGAGATGCGTGATTTAATGTATGAATTCTACTCTCTTGGATTCGGGGACTTGTTCCCGATTTCTGGTACACATGGTCTTGGACTTGGTGATTTACTCGACCGTGTCCTTGAACTCGCGCCAGATAAAGAAGAGTTGGAATATGACGAAAGTACGATCAAGTTTGCTTTGATTGGTCGTCCAAACGTCGGGAAATCAAGTATGACGAACTCGATTCTTGGTGAAGAGCGTGTCATCGTCTCGAATATCGCTGGTACAACACGTGATGCAATCGATACACCATTTACGCGGGATGAACAAGAATACGTCATCATCGATACGGCAGGGATGCGAAAACGCGGGAAAGTCTATGAATCGACAGAACGCTTTAGTGTCATGCGTGCTCAAAAAGCAATCGAACGAGCAGATGTCGTCTGTGTTGTTCTTGATGGTGAAGAAGGTATCATCGAACAAGATAAAAAAGTAGCAGGATATGCCCATGAAGCAGGTCGCGCGGTCATCATTGTCGTCAATAAATGGGATGCTGTTGAAAAAGATGATAAGACGATGAAAAAGATGCAAGAAGAGATTCGGGAAGAATTCCGTTTCCTTGACTATGCACCAATCGTCTTCGTCTCAGCAAAAACAAAACGTCGTTTACAAACGTTATTACCAGTCATTCAGCAAGCAGCGCACAGTCATGCGCAACGGATTCAGACAAGTGTCTTGAACGATGTCATCGTCGATGCTGTCGCTATGAACCCTGCGCCGACAGATAAAGGAGTTCGTTTACGGATTAACTATGCGACTCAGGTCGCGTCGCGTCCGCCAACGTTCGTCTTGTTCGTCAATGATCCAGAATTGCTTCACTTCTCTTATAAACGATATCTCGAGAACCGGATTCGGGAGGCATTTGATTTCACAGGTACACCAATCCGGATTTTAGCTCGTCAAAAACAATAATGAGGTGATTCAGTATGACCAAAATCGCTGTCATCGGAGCAGGAAGCTGGGGAACAGCGCTCTCGCTCGTCTTAGCCGATAATGATCAGGAAGTCATTCTTTACGGTCGTGAACAAACAAATGTCGACCGTATCAATGAACATCATGAAAATGCGCAATTCTTGCCGGGCGTCGTGTTGCCACAATCCTTGAAGGCGACGACGGATCTCAAAGTGGCGGTCGAAGGCGCGACACATATTTTGATCGTGACACCGTCATCTGCGATTCGTGCGGTTTCTCGTCAATTAAATGAACTATTGACAGAACCAGTCGTCCTGATTCATGCATCAAAAGGAATCGAACCGAAGACACATCTTCGATTGTCTGAGTTGATCGAAGCAGAGGTCGACCCGGCGAAACGTAAAGCGGTTTGTGTCTTGACAGGTCCTTCACATGCTGAAGAGGTTGCGTTACGTAAACCGACGACGGTGACCGTTGCATCGGATGATTTAGAAGAGGCTGGTCGTGTGCAGGAATTGTTTACGAATGAAAACTTCCGTGTCTACCTCAATGCGGACATCATCGGGGCAGAACTCGGTGGAGCATTGAAGAATATCATTGCACTTGCTGCGGGTATGACAGATGGTCTCGGTTACGGGGACAATGCCAAGGCAGCCTTGATTACGCGTGGAATGGTCGAGATGGCTCGTCTTGGAACGATGCTTGGGGCAAACCCAATGACGTTCACCGGCTTGACAGGAATGGGTGACTTAATCGTCACTTGTACTTCTGTCCATAGCCGAAATTGGCGTGCGGGAAATGCCATCGGTCGAGGAGAAAAACTAGAGACAGTGCTTGAAAACATGGGAATGGTCGTAGAAGGTGTTCGTGCGACACAAGCTGCATATGATCTAGCAGAGTCGAAACAATGTGAACTCCCAATTACTTCTGCTTTATACCATGTTCTCTTTGACGGTCATACACCGGAAGAAGAAGTCAAAAAGTTGATGCAACGACCACAAAAAAATGAGATCGAGCATCTCTTCACGACGAAAGATTAACGGAGTGGGGTGGAAACCTTGAGTCCAGGATTATTAAAAATGTGGATTTCGTTCGCTGGCATCGGACTCTTTGCGATCAGTGTCTTGCTGGTCACGGTCAGTCGGACGAAGTTGAAAGGGATTTGGCAGATTCTCGTGTCAACCTTGGCATTCGTTTGTTTCATCGTTGCGTCGATCATCATGGTATTCATCGTCATGGCGGGACCGAGCGCATGAAAAAGTGGTTCGTACTACTCATGCTCATTCCGGTGACGTTATTATCAGGTTGTCTCTTTCCGGACAGCCAGAAACCGTCGAACCGCGTGCCGTATCCGCAACAATTACGTACCGTTCAGGATGCCGTCGATGCATACCAGAAAGACACAGGTGTTTTGCCGATCAAAACGATGGAGGCAGATACGCCACTCATGGAACGTTATCAAATCGAACTGGGCCGTCTGATACCTCGTTATATGAGTGATCCACCAACGAACAGTTTTGAAGGCGGGGGAACATTCATCTATTTGTTGGTCGACGTTGAGACGAAGCCGACTGTCAAATTGATGGATTTGCTTGTCGCGGAAGAACTACAGAAGCTTCAAGTCCGAATTGATGCGTATCGCAAGAAGAATGATAAGTACCCATTTAAAGGCTCCATCGGAAAAAATCAGTTTACCCTCGACTATAAAAAGTTATTCATCAAAAAAGAACCGACTGTCCCAAGTCCGTACTCAGATGAAAAGCTATCGATCTATGTCGATGGTCAAGGTCGTCTTTTCATCAACTATTTGCCAGAGTTGAAGAAAGCTGTACAAACTGCGAAGAAAAAGCCGAAAGTCGGTCAGGATATTCGGTATTTGCTTTATGAAGATCAACCTTTTGTTCCTGCCTATTCTCAAAGCTACACGATAAACGAAAAAGGCGAACCTGTGTTTTCAGAGAAATCGAGCGAAGAATCTGAAAATTGAACGTTATTTACACGAAAATGTTGTAATAGCAACGTTTATAGGGTATGATTACCCTCGAAGAAGTGATTGGGAGGGGGTGAAAGTAATGAACAAAACTGAACTCATTCAAGCAGTCGTCGAAAAATCAGGTCTTACAAAAAAAGACGTGACGAAAGTTGTTGAATCAACATTCGAATCGATCACTGAGACACTTCAGTCTGGAGAGAAAGTCCAATTGATTGGATTTGGTAACTTCGAAGTCCGTGAGCGTGCAGCCCGTAAAGGTCGCAACCCACGTACGAAAGAAGATATCGAGATTCCAGCAAGCAAAGTACCTGCCTTCAAACCAGGTAAAGCATTGAAAGATGCTGTGAAGTAATCCGGCTACATAGTCGCCCGAGATTTTCTCGGGCGGCTTTTTTGTGGACATTCAGAAGCGTGAAAGCCCGCCGATTATGGTATATTAAAAAAGAAGAACGTCCATCAACGAGATGGCACTGGAGATCGGGGGGTAAAAGCATGGAACAACATGAGCTGCGCGTGGATGAAATCATCACTGCACTCACCACTAAACAAACGACACGATTGGCTCGACATGTGGATTTCCCTTCCATCGATCGTGAACAGATCCGTTGGTTGATTGATGTCGCTCAACATGACAAGCTAGATTCAGAAGCACTCGTCAAAGCGATTCATTTCGCACAAGTCGCCTTACGTCTGCATGAACGCGTCAATAAAACATTACGCGGTTCGAAGGAAAGACAGCTTCTTGTATTAGCTGGAGATCTTTTCTCGAGCTACTTCTTCGAACAATTAGCGGGTTTGCCGAAAGAGGTTCTTGTCTCACTCGGACGGACCATTCAACGTGTCAATGAAGCGAAGTGTGCCTTACACGAAATGAACTATGAATCAACGGAAGAACGGGTTCTCTTATGGTTAACAGCAGAGTTCGGATTAATGCAAGGACTCGCGACAATCACCAAACGAGAATGGCTGACACGACAAGGACGGCAGATCATTCAACAACAGGCAGAGCAGCTAGATCTGGTCGCACAGAAATTACTGTTATCGCATCTCGAACAGATGGCGGTAGCATGAGATCTTGGAAAGGGTGAGCAGTGTGCAGACAAAAGATAAAGAAAAAAAAGTGTATGAAGTGTTCCAATCGATATCAACGAACTATGATCAAATGAATTCAGTCATCAGCTTCCGACTGCATAAATTGTGGAGACGCGAAACGATGCGCCGGATGCAAGTCTTCCCAGGTGCTAAATGTCTTGATCTTTGTTGTGGAACGGCAGACTGGACGATTCAACTGGCAAAAGCAGCCGGTCCGACTGGTGTCATCAAGGGACTTGATTTTTCAGAGAATATGTTAAAAGTCGGCGTGGAGAAAGTAGAAGCGCTCGATATGAAAAACATCGAATTGATTCACGGAAATGCGATGGATTTACCGTTTGGTGACAACTCATTTGATTTCGTGACAATTGGTTTCGGTTTACGGAACGTTCCTGATTACCTTCAGGTCATTAAAGAGATGCATCGCGTCTTAAAACCAGGTGGAACGGTCGTCTGTCTGGAAACGAGTCAACCGACGGCACCGATTTTCCGAGAAGCATATTCGCTATACTTTGGAAAAATCATGCCACAAGTAGGTCGTTTGCTTGCTAAATCGTATGATCAATACAACTGGTTACAAGAATCAACGGAAGTGTTCCTCGACCGTGTCGAACTGAAACAACTCTTCGAACAGGCAGGCTTCATGCAAGTGGAAGTCAAAGCATTCGCGGGTGGGGCTGCTGCGATGCACCTTGGGAAGAAGTGGTGAGATGTCACTGCATTCCATCTACCGTGATGTCACGAAGGAAGTTAATTTAGTCGATCGTTTTCTGATCAGTCATATCGCTTCGGAGGAACCAACGATTGATGCAGCAGGAAAACAACTGCTGAAAGCTGGTGGAAAACGGATTCGACCAGCGTTCGTATTGTTAGCCTCTAAATTCGGTGAGGCAGATCGCGATGAACTGATCCGTGTAGCAGCAAGTCTTGAGCTCGTCCATATGGCATCGCTTGTACACGATGATGTCATTGATGACGCTGAACTACGACGAGGAAAACCGACCGTTATGCAATACTTCGATGAAGAAGTGGCGCTTTATTCAGGCAATTATTTGTTTGGGGAAGCGATTCGGTTGATTGGAGAAGTCGGAAAACCAGAGCTGGTCCAAGTCATGGTCCATACGATGCGTGAAATTTGCGAGGGTGAGATTGAACAGATCTATGATCAATATGATTGGGAACAGTCGATTAAACGTTATATCAAACGAATTGAACGAAAAACAGCCATTCTCATTGAAGCAAGTTGCCATCTAGGTGCAATCGTTGCGAATTGTTCAGCGGCCGATACGAAAGCGTTACGACTGTTTGGACGAGATATCGGACTCGCTTTTCAGATTGCTGATGATTTGCTTGACTTCACAGCGAATCGAACGCAACTTGGTAAGCCAGTGGCAGAGGATCTACGTCATGGACATAAGACGTTACCCGTCTTTTATGGAGCGGAAGATGCTGCCTTTTACGAAAGTCTTTCGAAAATCGAGACGATGCCTACCCATGAAGAAGTTGCACCATTGCTAGCATTTCTTCAAACTTCAGGTGCCCTCGAACGAACACAACGAACGGTCGATCTTTACATTCGTCGTGCCATCAACCGGCTCGAACCCTTACCTAAATCTTCCGCTAAACGATCGCTCGAAGAAGTGGCGCGCTACGTTGGTAAACGAAAAGGATAAAGATTGTCAAAAATTTCTTGCTGTTCTTCTAAAAAGCCAGTAAACTGACTATGTAAGCGCTTTTCTAAAAGCATTTCATAGGGGGAACTAGAGATGGAACAGACATTTTTAATGGTCAAACCGGATGGCGTAAAACGTGGATTGATTGGGGAAATCATCGGACGGATCGAACGCAAAGGATTCATCATTCGTGAAATGAAAATGATGAACGTTACAGAAGAACTCGCAAAAGCACACTACGAGGAACATGCGGAGAAACCATTCTTTGGAGAGTTGGTCACTTTCCTGACGTCAGGTCCTGTCGTCGCTCTGCGTGTTGAAGGGGCAGACGTCGTTGCCGTTTCTCGTTTGATGATCGGAAAAACAAAACCACTTGAAGCAGCACCTGGAACGATCCGTGGTGATTTTGCGAACACGATGAGTGAGAACGTCATTCATGGTTCAGACAGTATCGAAAGTGCGGAGCGTGAGCTGGGTCTTTGGTTTCAAGGACAGCCAGTTAATGTCTAATACATGAATAGTAGGACAAGCGGGGAGGGATTCGATTCAATCGAATCCCTTTTGTCGTATTCTTGTAAAACGGACTGACCGGATTGGTTAATTGCTTTTTGGAATGCCTATAGCTTTATGCTACTATAGAAAATAAGTTGAACCGGTCAAAGAGATGACCATTTGATATCGAGAGTGAGCGAGGTGTGCCATTTGGAAGATTACGAACTTTTCATTCAAAGATTCAAGATCAAATCAGGGATTGATCTCGGTCAGTATAAAGAAGCACAGATGAAACGACGGTTGACGGCGTTACGTGACAAAAAAGGGTACAATACGTTTGCATCCTATATGCAGGCAATGGACAAAAGTACCTCGTTATACGAAGAATTTCTAGATCGGATGACGATTAATGTCAGTGAATTCTTCCGTAATCCGATACGTTGGCAACAATTGGAGCAAGACATCTTACCGGTCTTGGAATCACGTGCACATGGACGAATTCGAACGTGGAGTGCTGCCTGTTCGACGGGAGAGGAACCGTATTCCCTAGCGATGATCTTAAGTGAACGACTCGATTCGTCGGCTTTTACGATTCAAGCAACGGATTTGGATGAGCTTGTCCTTGAAAAAGCGAAGCTTGGTCGATACGGAGCTTCCGCATTGAATGAGGTCGTAGAAGCGCGGAAAAAGCAATATTTCATCGAGCAGGAGCAGACATTCGAAGTTGTTCCAGAAATCAAACGACTTGTTCGTTTCAGTAAACATAATTTGTTAGGCGACCGGTACGATACCGGTTTTGATTTAATCATCTGCCGTAATGTACTGATTTATTTTACGGAAGAAGCGAAAGCACATGTCTATCGTTCGTTCGTCGAGGCATTAAAACCAGGCGGTATTCTGTTCGTTGGAGGAACGGAACAAATTTTCCAACCAGAACGATTTGGATTAAAGATGAAACAAAGCTTCTTTTACGAAAAAATCGGTTGAACAGGAAGGGATGAAGCGAATGCGTTATATGACAGCAGGAGAATCACACGGAAAAGGATTGACCGTCATCATTGACGGGATGCCGGCAGGACTCACGATTGATTTCGAAGCCATTCAGCGTGAAATGACGCGTCGTCAAGGGGGATATGGACGAGGTCGACGGATGCAAATCGAACAAGATCAGATTGATGCACGTGGTGGGATTCGCCACGGATATACGACGGGATCACCGATCAGTTTGTTCATCGAGAATAAGGATCATACGCACTGGACACAAGTCATGCAGGCGGAACCGCTCGAAGAAGAGTTGGAGCGCCCACGGACATTAACGCGTCCACGTCCCGGACATGCGGATCTCGTTGGCGGATTGAAGTACGGTCATCGTGATTTACGCGATGTGCTGGAACGTTCTTCAGCACGTGAGACAGCAGCACGTGTTGCCGTCGGTGCTTTCGCTAAACAATTACTGAATGAACTCGGAATTGAAGTGTTCTCGCATGTACGATCAATCGGTGGGATTGATGCTCCTTGGAAAGATCCTGTGGAATATCAGGAAACGATTGATGCTTCACCTGTTCGCTGTGCCGACGAACTTGCAGGTCAACGAATGATGGAGGAAATTGATGCTGCCAAAAAAGAAGGCGATACACTCGGCGGTGAGATCGAAGTCGTCGTGACGGGCATGATGCCAGGCATTGGATCCTTTACCCAAAACGATCTAAAGCTCGACAGCCGAATCGCGCAAGCTGTCATCAGCGTCAATGCGATGAAATCCGTCGGTTTTGGTGACGGGTACGAACTCGGTCGTCGCAAGGGTAGTACCGTCCAAGATGAAATCATTCATGATGACGCTGGATATCATCGACGGACGAACCATCTAGGTGGAATCGAAGGCGGAATGTCGACAGGGATGCCGATCCGCGTCCAAGTAGCGATGAAGCCGATTCCGACTCTCTATCGTCCCCTGCAATCAGTCGATATTGAGACGAAGGAAGCCTTCACGGCACAAATCGAGCGAAGTGATGCCTGTGCCGTTCCTGCCGCATCTGTTGTCTTAGAAGCCGTCGTTGCGTTTGAGATTGCGGTCGCTATCCTTGAAATGTTCGGAACATCAACGATTGATCGTCTTCAGGCTGCCGTTGCCGCTTATACAGAGGAGGTTCGAACGTTTTGATCGAGCTTGATATCCGGTTAAAAACGTCATATCCAGTATTTGTCGGAAATGGGGCATTAGCACGTTTGTCGCATCTTTCGGCGCTGAACGAGGCGGATCGCATCTGGATCATTACGGATGAGACAGTTCGCGACTTGCACTTGCACACGTTGCAAGAGGCATTAGGGTCTATATCTCAATCAACAAACATTCATGTCAGCACTGTGCCAGCTGGGGAGCAGAGTAAATCGCTTGCGGTCTACGGTTCTTTATTGGAAGAGGGAATACGTCATGGAATGACACGACATAGTATCATCCTTGCGTTTGGTGGTGGCATGATAGGTGATTTAGCGGGATTCGTTGCAGCGACTTTTTTGCGCGGCATTCCGTTCATTCAAATTCCGACGACACTCTTAGCACATGATTCGAGTGTAGGTGGAAAGGTCGGTGTGAATTTATCGCTTGGAAAAAACTTGGTCGGGGCATTTTATCAACCGAGCGGTGTCGTGTATGATTTAACGCTTCTTCAGACATTACCAGATCGGGAATGGCGGAGCGGCTTCTTTGAATTGGTCAAACATGGATTCCTCGCACGACCATCGTTTGCAGATACGTTACTCGATGTCTCGTTGGATACTATCAAAGAGCTTGATCTTGAAGACTGGCTCGCACGAGGGATTAACGTTAAACGGGATATCGTCGAACAAGATGAGACGGAGCAAGGGATGCGTGCCTTCTTGAATTATGGGCATACATTCGGGCATGCCGTTGAATATGCGAGCCCGGGTCTGTCGCATGGCGAGGCAGTAGGGATCGGACTCGTCTTCGTCAAGTTTTTGGAAGGAAATGAGGAACAGGCGGAACAACTCGGACGATTGCTCCACCGTCTCGGAACCGGATTGCCGGACCGACAATCGTTCGAGACATATCTGGAACTGATGCGTCGTGACAAAAAGAATCACCAAACTACGATCCGATTCGTCCTTGAGAAAGAAGGACGTTTTGACTTAGAGGCATTCAGTGAAGAACGATTGCAACAAGCGTTCAATCAAACAATGAGGTGTTTAGAATGGGATTAAGAGGAACAGTACAAGTACCGGGCGATAAATCAATGACACACCGTGCTTTTCTGTTCGGTGGGATCGCTAAAGGAACGACACATGTCAGAAATGCACTCGAAGGAGCGGACTGTCTCGCTTCATTAGAAGCGATGCGAGCGCTTGGGGCACACGTCGAGCGAACAGCAGGAGAAATTCGCATCACCGGTACGGAAACGTTTCATGAAGCAACGATCGATTGCGGAAACTCGGGAACGACGATCCGTCTTTTAAGTGGGATTCTAGCAGGCGGTCAAGCAACGTATGTACTCGATGGAGATGCTTCCTTGCGCAGACGTCCGATGAAACGGATCACGGAACCACTTGCCTTGTTCGGAGCGAACATAACAGGTGAGACGGCGCCGCTTCACATTACGGGAACGCCACTTGTCGGAACGACGTATACGTTACCGGTCGCAAGCGCGCAAGTGAAAAGTGCCGTCTTACTCGCAGGTTTACATGCGACGGGCGAGACGACGGTCATCGAGCCGATTCTATCACGGGACCATACGGAACGGATGCTGCCGCAGTTTGGCGTTGACGTATCGATCGATGACTACGAAGATGGTCGACATATTCGTGTTCAAGGTCCTGTACATTTACAAGCGACGTCACTCGACATCCCGGGGGATCCATCGTCAGCAGCGTTTTGGTGGACGGCAGCAGCGATCGGGCAGGATAGTCGGATCACGACGACGCACGTCTTGATGAATCCGACACGGATCGGTTTTTTACAGACGTTGCGCCAGATGGGGGCAAGTGTCGAAATCGATCATCGCTCAGAAGATGGTGGAGAGGAGACGGCAGATGTGACCGTCGAGACGACATCGTTGCAAGCGACCACGGTCGAAGGTGAACAAATCCCTTCCTTGATCGATGAGATCCCGTTACTTGCATTGCTTGCGACGCAAGCAGAGGGACGAACGATCATTCGCGATGCGGAAGAGCTCCGTGTCAAGGAGACGGACCGGATCGAGACGGTCGTGACGGCGTTACGGCGTCTCGGGGCGAATATCGAGGCGACGGATGACGGTATGATTATCGAAGGACCGACACCTTTGCAAGCAGCGGAAGTTGACAGTGCAGGTGATCACCGACTCGCGATGATGTTGACGATCGCGGCGACAATCAACCCGGAAATTATAGTGCATGGACGCGAAGTAGTTGAAGTCAGCTACCCAACGTTCTATGATGATTTAAATAAACTTCAATCCGACCGATCTGAGTAAGAAATAGGCGGATGACAGAAAGTGGGGCGTTTGCCTTGAATGAACAAGTATTGAATGGCATCATCGAAGAACTAGAACACGGCCATACCTCGGAAGCCTTAGCGACACTAGAACAACTCGAAAAGACAGGGACGGATGAGGATCGCCTCGCGGTTGCCGATCTCTATATCGAACTTGGATTATCAGACCGAGCAGTTAATCTATTGGCACCGCTTTACGTCGAATACGCAGGTAACGCCGGAGTCGCCTTGTTACTGGCAGAATGTTATATCGATTTGGACCGGGAAGAGGAAGCGATTTCTGTCCTTGAGCAGGTCGACACAACGGACATGGAATATGGTCCCCGTTCTCTCGTATTACTCGCTGACCTCTATCAGTCACAAGGTCTTGACGAAGTGGCATTAGCGAAGCTGAAGGAAGCACGTAATCTCGCTCCTGAAGAACCATTACTGGCATACGGATTAGCCGAGCTCTACATGACGCTCGGTGCGTTTGATCAAGCGGTACCACTATTCGCTGAAATCGCAGAGCGTCCAGAGTTACGTGCTGAATTGCCGCTCGATGCCCTGTACGCGGAATCACTCGCGATGACAGGACAATTTGAGGATGCGATTCCACTGTATGAACGTGCTGTCGCAGAACGTTCCGACTTGCATACGCTGTTTGGTCTTGCGATGACGGCTCACCGTGTCGGTCAACACCAAAAAGCAGTCGAGACATTCCAACAATTGATTGCGCAGGATCCGGATTATACATCAGCGTATGTACCGTACGCGGAAAGCCAAGCCGAACTTGGGCTGACGAAAGAAGCACTGAACGTCATCAAGCAAGGGATGGAGCGCGATGATTATAATGACGAGTTACGGACGATGGAAGCCTTATTCCTTCTCAAACTCGGCGATCGCGCAGGAAGTGTTCAAGCGTTACGTGAAGCACTCGCTTTAAACCCGGAATCAATCGTCGCAGCGGAACGTTTGCTTTCGTTACTGGCAGAAGATGAGGATCATGAAGCAATGATTGAGACGATCTCAGCCATTGAAGAACATGTCACGGCTCCAATTCTGACATGGTACCGGGCGCGCGCTTTATATGCGTTAGAGGAATACACGCAAGCGATGGAGAACTATGCGATAGTCGAAGGCGCATTCACGGAAGACGCGCTTTTCTTGAAAGAGTATGGTTTTGCACTCGTCGAGGAAGGACGGCGTGAAGAGGGACAACGTCTCTTACGACGCGCTGCACAGTTGACACCAGAGGATAACGAACTCGTCGACTATGTTGAACGAATGGATGGATGACTTCACGGGAGAAGGGAGTAGGATTGAGATGATAGAGAGAAAGCAGCGATTCTTACGCCGCATCTTGACCTATTACACGTTAAAGCGACGGGAAGCAAAATGGATCATCGATTACTGGTTGCGTAACGAGGCAAAACTCGAGCAGGTACACTTCGTTCAAAATGCGACTTTCGCTCCGAAAGCCATTATCATGACGACATATGGATTCGATGCGGAACCGTTTCTTTTTAAAAAAGGGGACGTCACGACGCTAGATCCAGAAAAAGCGTATCATGACATTCGTTTGACATCGGAAGATATCTACATCGAGCTAAACTTCCAAGGCATGATGATGGACGATGAATACTTGTCTTTACTGGAAGAAAATCCATTTCGTCCGGAAGTCGCTGTTGAACCGCGTTTAGCAGATGAAGCGACTCATTTCATCGCTGTCACGGTCAATCGACAAGAAGAAGAACGGTTGGTCCGATTGATCGATGAAGCACTTGATGCACGCGATCAACATCGATTCCACTCCCTTTCCGAACAGTTACGTCTCGTTCGAAATCAACTCCCTTAATCAAAGAACTCTATTGCTTATAACAGGCGATAGAGTCTTTTTCGTATGTGAAGATTTGTGCAAAATATGAAGAAAAATAGGGTGGAATTTCATAAAACGTTCACATTAAGAGAGCAGGAGGAAATGTGGATATGATACATTAAATGTGACGAATTGTAAGTAAGAAAGAAAGGGGGAAATGACTTGCGTTTCAAACCATCCGACGTACAGCGGACACGAAGCGAGCAAGCGTATATCGACACGCTAATCGTGCCTTTGCTTCCGATCGGTTTCGATGAGGCGATGCATGCTTATGCGGAATGCGCAGACATGACATTGACGGTGGCGTCCGAAGTCGAACGCCAGCTATCTGGACGGGCGTTGCTCTTACCTGCCATGACCTACATCGATGTACCGTCGATCGAACAGTTGGAAGGATGGCGTCAAGCGGCTGCTTCCGGGCAATTCCGTTTCATCACCTTCATCACCGCTGATTTAAGGTGGAAGGAGACTGCCGCAGAAGAGATTATCTACGTGCCACGTCTAGCTCTTGAGACGATGAGTCGTGACCAACAAGGTCAGATGGTCGGGAATTTTGTTGGACAAGTTCTCGAACAGTTAGGAAACCGTTGGACCGCGCTATGAAGCGGTTGACGCAATGATTTTATTAAGATACTATTACCATGTGAGAAATTTGTGTGAAGTACTGTCGTCTTGGGGCACAGCGTACATCACAAGGGGGGATCGAGATGGCTCAAAACGGGTCTAACGTAACACGTCGTCAATTCTTGACGTATACATTGACAGGCGTCGGCGGTTTCATGGCTGCGACAATGGTCATGCCGATGGTCAACTTCGCAGTTGATCCAGTCCTGAAGAAATCAGGAGCAGGCGATAAAGTAAAAGTAATGAAGTTGTCGGATATCACGACAGAACCAAAACGGGTCGACTTCAAGAAACAAACGCAAGATGCGTGGTATGAGTTCGAAGAAACGTTGTCGGCTTGGGTGTTCAAAGATGATAAGGGAGAAATTTTGGCCCTTTCACCGATTTGTAAACACTTAGGTTGCCAAGTCAGCTTCGGCGCAGATCCAACGCACCCGGAGCAATTCTATTGCCCATGTCACTTCGGACGGTATACGAAGGATGGCACGAACGTACCTGGTACGCCTCCAACGAAACCACTCGATGAGTATGAAATGCAACAGAAAGATGGTTACCTCTACCTTGGTAAACCAGTCGAAAGAGGTGCGTAAGCGATGATGCAAAAAATCTATGATTGGATTGATGAGCGCGTTGATATTACGCCGCTCTGGCGAGACATCGCCGATCATGAAGTACCGGAGCACGTCAACCCGGCACATAACTTTTCAGCTTTCGTTTATTGTTTTGGCGGATTGACGTTCTTTACGATCGTCATCCAGATTCTTTCGGGGATGTTCTTGACGATGTATTATGTACCGGACATCATCAACGCACACGCGTCCGTCTACTATCTACAAAACGAAGTCGCACACGGACAAATCGTTCGTGGTATGCACCACTGGGGTGCGTCTGTCGTTATCGTAATGTTGTTCCTACATACATTACGTGTCTTCTTCACTGGTTCATACAAAAAACCACGTGAATTGAACTGGGTCGTCGGAGTTCTCTTGTTCTTCGTCGTCTTAGCTCTCGGTCTGACAGGATACCTATTGCCTTGGGACATGAAAGCGTTGTTCGCGACAAAAGTTACGATTCAGATTGCTGAAAGTATCCCGGTCATCGGTGGTATCGCGAAGACCCTCCTTGCGGGTGGAGAAATCGTCGGCGCAAGTACAATCGCTCGATTCTTTGCGATTCACGTCTTCTTCCTTCCTGCAGCATTGTTCGTCTTGCTCGGGGCCCACTTCTTGATGATCCGTAAACAAGGGATCTCTGGACCACTTTAAACCGACTATCATCTAGACAACAAAAAAGGGGGAGAACACGATGCATCGTGGTAAAGGAATGAAATTCGTCACCGATTCACGGGTGTCGATCAATAACCGGATGCCGAACAAGTCAAAAGACTATTCGGAATATCCAGGTCGAACGGAAGCGTTCTGGCCGAACTTCTTACTTCGCGAATGGATGGTTGGAGCGGTCTTCTTGATCGGCTTCATGACTCTGACAATCGTAGAAGCAGCACCACTTCAAAACATTGCCGATCCGACGAATACGTCGTACATTCCACTTCCGGACTGGTACTTCCTATTCCTCTATCAGCTCTTGAAATACCAATTCGCTGCAGGTCCATACATCTTGATGGGAACAGTCATCCTTCCAGGTCTTGCGTTCACAGCACTTCTCGTCGCGCCATGGCTCGACCAAGGTCTTGAACGCCGTCCTGCGAAACGGCCAGTCGCCGTCAGCATGATGCTCCTCGCAGTCGTCTCGATCGTCTTCTTGACATGGGAATCTGTTCAAACGACACACTGGGATACCATCCACAAGCAAGGTGAGTTGACGATGAACGAAGGACCAAAAATTGATACATCGGCAAAAGGATACGAAATTTATTCGAACCAGTCATGTGTCAACTGTCATGGTAAGAACCTCGAAGGTGGAGCAGCAGCTCCAGCGCTCGTCGGAACGAAAAAGACTGAAAAAGAGATTTATGATATCGCAGTCAAAGGTGTCGGTTCGATGCCGGCTGGTCAGTTCAAAGGCTCAGATGCCGATCATAAAGAACTTGCGAAATTCATCGCTTCATACGGTGAAGGCGGCGAAAACAATAAATAAGCCAAAAGCCGGGGGAGCAATCCTCCGGCTTTTGTCGATGATGAGGTGAAACGATTGCAAGGAATACTTACTTTACTCCGTCATAAAGCCGTGCTTTGGATCGTCGGATTGATCAACTTAGCAGGCACCCTATACGGCTACTACTGGTATGAACCACAACTCGCGACATCGAAGTGGTACTTCTATCCGTTCATTCCGGATAGCCCAACCGCATCGCTGTTCTTTACGATCATCGTTTTTCTATGGATTTTCGGACGACGTTCCCGCTTGTTTGAAGCGCTCGCATTCGTGACATTGATCAAATATGGTGTCTGGGCGGTCGTCATGAATGCCTTGATGTTGAACGAACTCGGCACATCAAACGCCTACTTAACAACGATGGCACTGATGCTGATGGTGTCGCACGGAGCGATGGCGTTTCAGGCGTTGTTATTCAGTCCTTTGATGACATTTCGCATCAAGGAACTTGTTCTCGTTGCGATTTGGGTCGTTCATAACGATGTCGTCGATTATGTCCTTGGGCAATGGCCCCGGTACCCGGCGCTTGCAGAGCACATCAAATGGATCGGATACGGTTCTTTCTGGTTGACTGGATTATGTCTTTTGATGGGATATCTGTTTGTCGCACGCGATTCAATTGACAATAAGGTCGCTTGAACATAAAATAGACCTATAAACAAAAAAGAAAGGAACGATGTCTCGTGGCAAACTATTTGATTTATCTCGCGATCATCATGATCGTCCCGATTTGGGCTCAGATGCGGGTGCGGAGCACCTATAAAAAATATCAAGATGTTCCGATTCAGAGTGGGGTGACAGGAGCACAGGTCGCTGACTTCATCATGAAGCAGAACGGGATTACGAACGTCCGGCTCGAGCCGATTGGTGGAACGATGTCCGATCATTATGATCCGACAAATAAAGTCGTCCGGCTTTCAGAAGACGTCTATTACGGTTCGACGGTCTCAGCCGTTTCGATTGCGGCACACGAAATTGGTCACGTCATCCAAGATGCGACGGATTATAACATGATGCGTGTCCGGCACCGCATTGCACCTGTCGCCTCAATCACGTCGAACTTATCGTTCCCTCTGTTGTTGATTGGTCTATTCGCTGGGTTCACTGGTCTTGCGATGCTAGGTGTCGTGCTGATGCTTGGAGCGGTCATCTTCCAACTCGTCACGTTACCGGTCGAGTTCGATGCTTCGAACCGAGCAATGGCGCAATTGACAGATCACGGAATCATCGACGCGGAAGAAGAACGTGGTTCACGCCGTGTCTTGAACGCAGCCGCTTGGACGTACGTCGCAGCAACACTTGTCGCCGTCGCCGAGTTTCTTCGTCTCGCACTGCTCGTCTTCAACCCGTCAAGTGATGACTAAAATGAAAAACACGGATTGCTCGTTTGAGCGATCCGTGTTTTTTTTACGTTTCTTTGATTGGGACTCGATTTTCGTCGAACGTGAATCCTTCTCCCGTTACTTCATAGACATCATGCAACGTGATGAAGGCGTGCTGGTCGACACTTTTAACGAGCGTCTTCAAGCGATTGATTTCATTGCGAGCGACGACGACGTACAATACTTCGAGATCCCGTCCAGAGTAACCGCCTTTTGCGATTAGGCGGGTCGTGCCACGATTCATCGTCGCATGAATACCGTCGGCAATCTCCGTCCGGTGATCACTGATGATCATCGCTGCTTTACCGGCATACGTGCCCTCTTGCATCCAATCGATGACGCGGGCACCGACGTAGACGGCAAGTAACGTATACATCGCTTGCTTGTAGTCGAGATACGTCAAGGATGCGACGATGACAAAGAAATCGAAGATCAAGAATGTTCGACCGATCGACCAACCGAAGTAGCGTTTCGTCAAACGCGCGATGATATCGACACCACCAGTCGTACCACCATTGTTGAAGATGATACCAAGACCAACGCCGATGAATACACCGGCAAAGAGCGCAGCAAGCACCATATCGTCACGCAGGTCGATGACGAGTGGTGAATATTTGGCAATCAATCCATACCAGAAGGAAAAACTGAATGTACCGATCAACGTGTAGACGAAGGTCGTCCGACCAAGAATTTTATAACTGACGAAAAAAAGTGGGACATTCAATACTAAGTTCGTGATCGATGGTGATAATCCGAACAGACCTTTTAGAATCAGCGTGATTCCGGTGAAACCGCCTTCTGCTAACTCATTTTGAACGTTAAAATGATAAATACCAAAAGCAAAGATGAACGATCCGACTAAAATCCAGAGGATGTTCTGGATCCGAATCGGGAATTGGAATGGAGGTGCCATTTCCGTATGCTCCTTTCAAATCAAGACTCTTTCTCTAGGGTAACGGCACGGTCGGAAAAAGACTAGCTTTTCCTATGAAAATCATTCGAAAAGTGATCAGTATGGTCATTCCGATTGATATTGCTTAGAATAGAGACGAATAGAAGACATAAAGAGAGTGTGGTTTTATCATGAAAAAAGCAATTGGGATTCTTTGTTATCCATCCGTCGGCGGGAGTGGGGTCGTCGCGACGGAGCTCGGTATGAAACTTGCGGACCGTGGACATGACGTCCACTTCATTACGTCGAGCATGCCGTTTCGCCTGACGGAATATCGACCAAACATCACGGTCCACTTGGTTGAAGTCAACCAGTATTCCGTTTTTAAATATCCACCATACGACATTACGTTAGCATCAAAAGTCGCAGAAATCATTGATTTATTCGATCTTGATGTCATCCATGCCCATTACGCCGTTCCGCACGCGGTCTGTGCAGATCTCGGACGAAACATGGCTAAGAAAAAAGGCGTCGCCGTCGTGACGACGTTACACGGAACGGACATCACCGTCATCGGGCAAGATTTAGAGATGCAACCGGCTATTCGATACGGCATCGAACGATCAGACGCGGTCACGGCCGTATCCGAGAGTCTAGCACTTGAGACGAATGCGACGCTCAATGCACACTACGACATCGATGTCATTGCGAACTCGATTGACGAGAGTGTCTATTATCCGATGCGGGATGAACGCTTGAAGCGGCATTACGGCATCGAAGCGGACGAAGTCGTCGTCATTCATATCTCGAACTTCCGACCGGTCAAACGAATCGATGATACGCTTGCGGCGTTCGCCATTGCAGCGAAAGACCGGAAGATGCGTCTGTTGCTCGTCGGGGATGGTCCAGAGATGGGACAAACGAGACGTCGCGCAAAGGAACTCGGCATTTACGACAAAGTGATCTTTGCCGGTAAACAGGAACACGTCGCGCAATTGCTCGCCATTAGTGATATTCATGTCCTGTTGTCAGAAAAAGAAGCGTTCGGGCTCGTCGTCCTTGAGGCGATGGCAATTGGGGTCCCGAGTGTCGTCTCGACAGCAGGTGGCTTACCGGAAGTCATACAGGACGGCGTCACCGGATATATCGTTCCGACTTACGACGTTAAGGTCGCTGCGGCGCGCATCGGTGAACTTGCGGATGATCCGTTGTTACGAGAACGGATGGCAGAAGAGGGTATTCGCGATACTCGTCGTCGTTTTGATTCGAATGAGATCGTCCGTCGTTATGAACAAGTCTATGAACGGGTGTGTGCGCGTCATGAACTTGCTTGAAGGGGCGCATCATATCATTCAGACGATCGAACAAGCGGGTGGTGAGGCTTATATCGTTGGTGGTGCCGTTCGCGACATGTTACTCGACCGGACACCAGGAGACTATGATTTAGCGAGTTCGATGTTACCGGAACAGATCATCGACTTATTCCCTGTCGTCATTCCGACTGGGCTCGAGCATGGAACCGTGACGGTCGTTCTCAACCACATACCGTACGAAATCACGACGTTCCGCTCGGAAGCAACGTATAGCGATCGTAGGCGACCGGATGCGGTGACGCTTGGCGTTAGTTTGGAAGAGGATTTGACCCGGCGTGATTTTACGATCAACGCGATGGCACTCAGACCATCCGGACGTGTGGATTTGTTCGGCGGAGCGCGCGACATCGAAGAGCGAATTATCCGGACGGTCGGCGAACCAGCTGAACGTTTTAATGAAGATGCGCTTCGGATGATGCGGGCGTTCCGCTTCATGAGCCAACTGGATTTCTCGCTTGACGAGGCAACTGAACGAGCAATCGTTAAACTCGCTCCGCATCTAGAGGCCGTTGCGATTGAGCGGATCGCAATCGAGTTCGAGAAACTCTTACTTGGTCCTGGAAAACAGCAGGCGTTACAGGCGATGCTCCGGACAGGAATCGAACGCTACCTCCCCGGTATGACTTCAGAAATCGTCAAAGGACTAGCGCAGCAGTCGTTTCAGGGTGTCTCAAAAGATGCCGTCTGGACACTCGTACTCGATGCCGGTCTTGCGAAAGATCAATTGACGCGCTGGAAACGATCGAAACATCAAGTGCAGCTCGCTGTGCGTTTAACACCTCTGTTACACCGACCGTTACAAGACTGGGATCGTTATCAGTTGTCGGACGAGGAACTGATGATCCTTCAGGAAATGACCGGAACGGATTATCCAGAGCGATCAGACTTACCGATTCGCAGTCGTAAAGAGCTCTCTGTCGACGGAAAAGACATGATTGGCCTCGGTCTTCAAAAACAACAGATCAAGGAAGCACTTTTGCATTTGGAATACAGTGTCGTCACGCGTGCTTGCCCAAACGACCGCGTGACATTACTGAAGGAGGTAGAGCGATGGCGCACTCAGTCCGAGAACAAATCTTGATCGCACTTCGTCAGCGGACGTGGTACTCCGGACAGGAATTAGCAGAGACATTAAATATTTCACGTACCGCCATTTGGAAACATATGCAAACCTTAAAGGAAGAAGGATACCAGATCATCTCGAATAAAAAACTAGGCTATCAATTAGTCGATGAAGGCGATTTGCTGACGCCGATTGCCATTGAACAATGGTTAACGACAGCGCGTCTTGGTCGCCACATCCTTCATTTCGAAGAACTGGACACGACGCAGCGGATTGCACATGAGCAAGCGCAACAGCAAGCGCAGGAAGGAACACTCGTCGTATGCGATCACCAGACGAATGGACGCGGACAGCTAGGGAGAACGTGGCATGAAGCGAAAAATGAAGGCATCGCAATGAGTCTACTCGTCCGACCGGATGTACCGATGCACCAAGCAGGTCAATTAACGCTCGTAGCAGGTATTGCACTTGCCCAGTCTCTCCAAACATTCAATGTTCCGGTTACGATTAAATGGCCGAACGATATCTTGATCAACGGTCGTAAGGTGGCAGGCATTTTGACGGAAATGCAGACCGAGGCGGACCGAATCAGTTCAGTCATCATTGGCATCGGGATCAATGTGCATCACGAGCAGTTTCCGGAAGGGATCAAAGATCGTGCTACCTCGCTCGTCCGAGAATCAGGAAGAACTTTCCGACGTGCGGAGGTCGTCGCGACTTTTTTGAATCGATTTGAACGACTATACACACAGTGGCTCGAGCTAGGGTTCGGATCTTTCGTCTCCGAGTGGGAAACACTCGCAGATCGCTTACATGAACGAGTGACGTTACGGACACGTCAGATGACCGCTTCCGGAACATTGCTTGGTATTGACGAGACGGGCACGATTCGGATTGAGACGGAAACGGGGGAGACCCGTTTCCATTCGGCAGAGCTGATTTACTGGGAAAAAGAATGAGGGTTTGAATCAGACGGTTTGCAGAGAGCTTTTCCCGTCATGTATAATAAAGCCACGGATGGTATCCGCTTGCCGGAACCATACCGAATTGACAGGTGCCAGTTTTAGCTGTTTCAACTGCCTTGATCTTAACGGACAGGGACAGAAGGACGATATTCAATTATTCCGCCTTCTTTTCCGCATGCATTTATTTTGGAGAAGAAGGCGTTTTCCTTTTGTCCTCCCTACACACGTAAGGAGAGAACACGATGCACACAATGAGTCCATTACTCAAAAAACAACAAGCTGGAGAGAAGCTCGTCATGTTGACGGCATATGATTATCCTTCAGCAAAACTATCAGAGGCAGCAGGAGTTGATATGTTGCTCGTCGGCGATTCCCTCGGGAACGTCATCCTCGGCTATGACTCAACGATTGCTGTCACGGTCGACGACATGGTTCATCATGCGCGCGCGGTACGCCGCGGCGCACCACAGACGTTCATGATCGTCGATATGCCGTTCGCAAGCTATCACGGTTCATTTGATCGCACGCTTGAATCAGCAGCGCGTATCTTCCAAGAATCGCAGGCAGATGCCTTGAAACTGGAAGGGGCAGGGGAGATTTTAAAAACGATTCGTCGTTTGACGGACGCTGGGATGCCTTGTGTCGCGCATCTCGGATTAACACCACAATCCGTCGGTGTCCTTGAAGGATTTAAAGTCCAGGGGAAATCACTAGAAGCAGCCGAACAACTGATTGCAGACAGTTTGGAAGCAGAGCGTGCCGGAGCGAAGATGCTCGTCCTCGAATGTGTACCGCATCCGCTCGCGAAACGCATTCAAGAGCTCCTCTCGATTCCGGTCATCGGCATCGGTGCTGGCGCAGACGTCGCCGGTCAAGTACTTGTTTATCATGACGTCTTGACGTATGGTGTCGGTCGTTTACCGAAGTTCGTTAAAGCGTACACGGACTGGAATACTTCAGGAACGGAAGCAATCGCTGCTTACGTCAAAGACGTCAAAGCCGGTGCTTTCCCTGAACTAGCACACTCGTTCCAGATGGACGAAGAACTGATTGGTGCGCTTTATGGAGGGACCAAAGAATGAAAATCATCCAGGACGTCCAGACGTTACGCGAACGTTTAGCGGGAGCCGGTTCAATCGGTTTTGTACCGACGATGGGATTCTTGCATGAAGGGCATGCCTCCTTGCTCAAACAAGCACGACAAGAGAACGATGTCGTCGTCTTGAGTATTTTCGTCAACCCGACACAATTCGGACCAAACGAAGATTTGGATCGTTATCCACGAGACGCGGAACGCGATCAGAAGATCGCGGAGGCAGAAGGGGTCGATTATCTGTTCTATCCGACGAACGAGACGATGTATCCGCTGGATATGGCCCGTGTTACGGTCCGCTCCGGTGATGATGTCTTATGCGGCGCATCACGACCAGGACATTTTGATGGTGTGTTGACGGTCGTCAGCAAACTATTGAACGTCGTCCGTCCAACCCGTGCATATTTCGGTTTAAAGGATGCACAACAGCTCGCATTGATTGAAGCGTATGTCGCTGATTATTTTGTTCCGGTTGAGATCGTCCGTTGTCCGATCATTCGCGAAGCGGATGGTCTAGCGAAATCGTCACGCAATGTCTATCTATCGGAAACAGAGCGGACGCAAGCACCGGGCATCCAGCAGGCGTTGCAACAAGCGAAACAAGCACTCGATCAAGGGGTGCCTGTTGAAACGGTTCTCGATCGGACGCGCGAAGCACTTCAATTCGAAGGGACGACGATCGATTACGTCGAAGCCGTCGACTATCCCTCACTAAGACCCGTTACGGAACAAACGACGACGATTCTCTTAGCTGTCGCCGTGCAGTTTGCATCGGCACGCTTGATCGATAATTTACTATATACGAGAGGAGCATGACGATGTTACGCACATTCATGCACGCTAAACTACACAAGGCCCGGGTCACCGAGGCAAACTTACACTATGTTGGTTCGATTACGATCGATGAAGATTTACTCGATGCTGTCGGGATTCTTGAAAATGAAAAAGTCCAAGTGACGAACAATCAGAACGGTGCACGGATTGAAACGTATGCGATTAAAGGTGCTCGTGGTTCAGGTGTCATCTGTTTGAACGGTGCGGCAGCTCGCCATTTCCAAGTCGGAGATGAGGTCATCATCATGGCGTACGCGCAACTATCCACGGAAGAAATCGCGACACATGTTCCAAAAGTGGCTGTTCTAAATGAACAGAACGACATCAAACAAATGTTGTCTCAAGAAATCGCCCACACGATCTTATGAAATTTTAGAGACCCGATCATGTCAGCGGGTCTCTTTTTTTGTTAAGATGAAGAATGAAATGCCATCCGGTCATGGAGAGGATGGATAAAAGGTGGAGGATCAGTGTTGAAGAAAAAGTACGTCGTAGTCGACCTGGAAACGACAGGTCATTCCATAAAGGCTGGCGATGAAATGATTGAGATCGGCATGGCGGTCATTGAAGATGGACAGTTGACAGAACAATTGTCTGCCTTCGTGCGTCCGACCCAACCGATTCCTCCGTTCATTTCCCAGTTGACGGGCATCACGGATGAGGATGTCAAAGAGGCCGAGACATTCGATGTCATTGCACCACGTGTCTTATCATTGCTCGATGGTGGTGTCTTCGTCGCACATAATGTGCAGTTCGATTTAAACTTCTTAAACGATGCGTTAGAAGAGGAAGGATACTTGCCGTACACAGGTCCTGTCATCGATACGGTCGAACTCGCACGAATCTTACTTCCGACAGCAGAAAGCCACGCGCTGTCGCATCTGTCAGAGTCATTACAACTTGCCCATCAAGAGGCGCACCGGGCAGGGAGTGACGCTTCGGCGACGGCTGAATTGTTGCTTGAACTACTCAAACGACTACATACGTTGCCGCTTGAGACATTGAAGCACTTAAGACGTTTATCACCACGCCTGTTCAGTGCCATCGAAGAGGAAATCGACCATGCGATTCGTTTAGTCGGCATCGAGGAGGATTCACAGTTTGATCGTTTCCGTAAAATCGCTTTGAAAAAGCGCCAGACGATGGAGCGGTTGGCACATCCACCCGTTCTTGAACCGTTCGGACCATTCGTTGATGAATTGAATGCCGTGACGTTCCCTCGTCTATTCGAAGGATATGAAGAGCGACGTGGGCAGCTCGAGATGATGCGTCATGTCTATCAATCGCTCGATCAAGAAACGCCGTTACTTGTCGAAGCGGGAACGGGAACCGGGAAATCGCTCGGTTACTTAGTCCCGGCAGCGCACTACGCGCTCGAACATGAAGTGCCAATTGTCGTCAGTACACACACGATTCAATTACAGGAGCAACTGTTCGCGCGTGATTTACCGCTACTGCGTCAATTGTTCGATACGCCGGTCCAGATTGCATTGCTTAAAGGACGAAGTAACTATATCGATTTACGGAAATTCGAGTTTTTCTTGAATGATCAAGAGGATGTCTATAACTTCACGCTCGCAAAAGCGATTCTTCTCGTCTGGTTGACGGAGACGGAAACAGGAGATTTAGAGGAAGTCAGCTTACCGGGTGGTGCAGCGCAAGGCAATATCGGAATCAAGCAATTGATTCAATCCGATAGTCAATCGCAGCTTGGACGGTTTGATCCCTGGTACAGTCGGGACTTCTTCCAGCATGCAATTCGCCAAGCGAAAGATGCGACGATTATCGTCACGAACCATGCGTTGTTGTTTAGTGATCTGCAGTTCGAAGCAGGGGTCTTACCGAAAGGAAGCCCGTTGATTCTCGACGAGGCACACCAAATCGAAGAAGTCGCGAGCCATCATTTTGGTCTCGTTTTTGATGGTCATACGTTTGATCGTCTGTTCCGCCAACTCGGGTATTCATCTGACAAAAAATTATTGCACCGTTTGCTTGATCTGTCGGAAGAATGGGATATCGCCGAGATGGTTGAAGCCCATAGTGAGACGGTCGATGAAGCACTGACGACGTTGCTCGAAGAAGCAGACGGCCTACTGATGATCGTTCAAGCATATGGGCTCGAACTGGCTTCCCGTAAAGCACGACGGGAAGGAATGGTCAGCATTCGCTTTAAGCGACTCGATCGTTCGATGCGTGCCGTCCAAGAGAGTGCCAAGCGGGTTGAGTTGGTGTTGCGGCGTTTGCGTCAAGCAATTCGTGCGATTCATAAACTGTTCCATGAACATCGGGAGCAAATGAGTTATCGGGAGCGTTCGCTCGTCGCGGATTTAAAAGCGATCACGGCACAAATCGAAGAAGCAGAGCTCGCGATCTTCGAGACGATGCTTGCTCCGCACGATGACACGGTATCTTGGATCGAGACGTCCGTTAAGAACCGGAAGCTAACACGCGTCTACACACAACCAATCGACATTTCAGAGCGACTGCGTCGCGAGGTCTTTTCGAAACGGACGTGTATCCTGACGTCGGCGACGTTGACTGTCTCGAACAAGTTCCAGTTCATTGAGAACCGTTTAGGGCTCGATGCGTTCGAGACACGTCGTTTCGTCGTTCCGTCACCGTTCGGATATGCCGAAAACGTTCGACTGATGATTCCGACGGACCTTCCGCTTCTACAGGATGTGCCACTGCCGGAATTCGCGGAGACGATTGCGGAAGCCATCTTACAAATCGCAGAGGTGACGGAGGGACGGATGCTTGTCTTATTTACCTCGAACGACTTGCTACGACTGACGCATGAGGCGACGAAGCCGTTGCTGCCAGACCGGTTTACATTACTCTCGCAAGGGGTCACGCAAGGTTCACGGCAACGACTGATGAAACAGTTCAAGCAACTCGATGCCTGTATCTTGTTCGGGACGGCTAGTTTTTGGGAAGGGGTCGATATCCCGGGAGATGATCTCAGTTGTCTCGTCATCGTCCGCCTACCATTCGCGCCACCGGATCAACCAATCGTCCAAGCACGCTCGGAACGGATTGAAAAACTCGGAAAATCATCATTTTTCGAATACAGCCTACCGCAAGCAATCATTCGCTTTAAACAAGGGTTTGGTCGCTTGATCCGGACGACGAACGATCGTGGCGTCGTCTTCGTGCTCGATCGCCGGATCGAGACGACGCGTTATGGAAAACGATTTGTCACGAGTCTGCCGAAAGTGCCTGTTTTATCAAAACCACTCGACGAACTGACGGCAGAACTAGAATTGTTCTTGAATGATGGCGATTGAGTCTATTCAGATAAACCCTATCGCATTATAATAGATAGAGAAAAATGAGGGAGGACATACAGATGGATTCAAAAATTGAAACACTTGCGACCGTCAAAGTGAATCGCCATGACGATACGTATAAAATCGTCGACTTATTGAACCGGACGCTGAAAACGGAAGATTTAATGTTCGGTCTTGCTCTCGATGAAAAAGATAAGGAGCAGATGGTCTTCACCATCTACCGCACATGAAGTGGAAAGTCACGCTTGGTCTGCTGAGCGCACTCATCATCTTGGCTGTTCTTGGAACAGCCGTTTATCAGGTGACGATCGCTGAGGCAAAAGACCGGGAACAGAGCGTCGCCGAGCAAGCAGAGGCACGTCTGAAAAAAGAACTCAAGCCAACGGACGTCCGGTTCGAATCTATCTTTAACGGGAAACGCCAATATGTCGTTTTTACGATGAAGCAGAGTGGACAGGCGGTACGGGCGTTCGTTCCGAAAAAAGGAGCGATTGAGACACGACCGGTTGCCGATGGTTTTGCCATCAAGACCGTTATCGCGGATCATCCGGAACTCGGAGATATCGTGTCTGCTAAGTACGGTTTTGAGGACCGGGCTGTCATCGAAATCGTTTCAAAGACGAAGACAGGCTATGATTATTCGTATTATACGTACCAAGAAGGTTCTTTCATCAAACGATTACGAATCAAGTAAAGGGAGTGGGCGACATGTTATCGAAACGCGTACGACAATTGACACCATCTACGACTCTAGCCATCACTGCGAAAGCTAAGGCACTACGTGAAGAAGGTCAAGACATCATCGGTTTAGGTGCGGGAGAGCCCGACTTCAATACACCGGAATTCATCATTCAAGCAGCATTCGAGGCAGCAGAAGCGGGCGATACGAAGTATACGCCGTCTGGCGGAACGGTTGCCTTGAAGGATGCAATCATTGAAAAGACACGCCGTGACTTATGGATGCCATACGAACGCTCAGAAGTCATGGTCGCTTCAGGAGCAAAGCATGCACTCTCGACATTGTTCCAAGCGATTCTCGACCCAGGAGATGAAGTCATCGTCCCAGCACCATACTGGGTCAGTTATCCAGAGCAAATTAAACTCAGTGACGGCGTACCGGTCATTCTCGAGACGGACGAATCGTCTCGCTTCAAAGTGACACGGGAATTGCTCGAGCAACATATTACCCCAAAAACGAAAGCACTCGTCTTGAACTCACCATCGAATCCGACAGGAATGGTCTATTCGAAAGAAGAGCTCGAGATGGTAGCAGATGTTGCAATCAAGCACGATCTACTCGTCATCAGTGACGAGATTTATGAAAAGTTGCTCTATAACGGTGCGACACATATCTCGATCGCGTCCTTACCAGAAATGCGCGAACGGACGGTCATCATCAATGGTGTCTCGAAGTCCCATGCGATGACAGGCTGGCGGATCGGGTATGCAATCGGACCGAAGGAGATCATCGCTGCGATGACGAACTTAGCGAGCCATTCAACGTCGAATCCGACATCGATTGCGCAAGCAGCATCGGTTGCTGCGTATGCTGAAGGTGATGCACCGGTCGAAGCGATGCGTGTCATCTTTGAAGAACGACTTGAAAAAATCTATGCACGACTCATCGAGATTGAAGGATTAACGTGTCTGAAGCCGGAAGGGGCATTCTACTTGTTCCCACATGCAAAGCAAGCTGCTGAGATGTGTGGATTCGATAATGTCGATGACTGGTGTACAGCTGTTTTATCTGAAGCGAAGGTTGCCTTGATTCCAGGTTCAGGATTTGGTGCACCGGACTATGTCCGCCTATCTTATGCGACGGACCCGGCACGTGTCTTAGAGGCACTCAACCGGATTGAAGGATTCATCACGGCCCATACAGCCGTTTAATAGAGAGAGGATGTTGACTGTTGAAAACAATGATTCGGGATATAAATAAATATGTAGGAGAAGAAGTGACGATTGGGTGTTGGTTAGCAAACAAACGCTCGAGTGGTAAAATCGCCTTCCTCCAACTTCGGGATGGCTCGGGATTCATGCAGGGTGTCGTCGTTAAAGAAACGGTCGGCGAAGACTTATTTAAACAAGCAAAAGGCTTAACACAGGAATCATCACTTTGGGTGACAGGTGTCATCAAATCAGATGGCGGTCGGACAGCGATCGGTCATGAAATGGAAATTTCAAAAATCGAAGTCATCCATGAAGCGATCGATTATCCGATTACACCCAAAGCACACGGAACGGATTTCTTGATGGATAACCGTCACCTCTGGTTACGTTCAAAGCGTCAGCATGCGGTCATGGTCGTTCGGAATGAATTGATTCGTGCGACGTACGAATTCTTCAACCAAGAAGGATTCATCAAAGTGGATCCGCCAATCTTAACAGGTAGTGCGCCAGAAGGAACGACAGAATTGTTCCACACGAAATATTTCGATGAAGATGCTTATCTTTCACAATCTGGCCAGCTTTATATGGAAGCGGCAGCGATGGCACTTGGAAAGGTCTTCTCGTTCGGTCCGACGTTCCGTGCTGAAAAATCAAAAACACGTCGTCACTTGATCGAATTCTGGATGATGGAGCCGGAGATGGCGTTCCACGATCACGAGATGAACCTCGAAGTCCAAGAAAACTACGTCTCGCACCTCGTGCAATCGGCACTCAAAAATTGCCGTGCTGAACTCGAATTGCTTGGACGTGACTTGACGGTCCTTGAAAACATTAACGCACCGTTCCCACGCGTCAAGTATACAGAAGCAATCGACATGCTCAAGGAGCAAGGATTCGACGATATCGAATTCGGCGATGACTTTGGTGCACCACACGAGACAGCGATCGCCAACAGCTTTGCGCGCCCTGTCTTCATCACGCACTGGCCAAAAGCGATCAAACCGTTCTACATGAAAGAAGATCCGGAAAACCCAGATTTCGTTTTATGTGATGATTTGATTGCCCCTGAAGGATACGGGGAAATCGTCGGTGGTTCACAACGTGAAGAAGATCATGACAAACTTCTCGCGGAGATGAAGAAACATGGTCTTGATGAGACGGGTGCCTATAAATGGTATCTTGAAACACGTCAATACGGTTCTGTTCCACACAGTGGCTTCGGTCTTGGTTTAGAGCGGACAGTTGCTTGGATTACAGGCGTCGAGCACGTTCGGGAAACGATTCCGTTCCCACGTCTGCTGAACCGTCTCTATCCTTAAGCAGAGTAAGGAAAAACATCGACCCATCGTCTCGACGGGTCGATTTCTTGTTTAGACTAGAGAATCGAGGAAATACGATGAATCATAATTTAGTGCAATTATTCGAGGAAGGGACGGTCGTCTTACCGAAACGATTGTTCACCGAAGCAAAACGATTAGGTATCAGTTTTGTCGAGTTCACGTTAATTGGTCAACTGTTTGCCTGTCGGGCAGAAGGCATGGAGATGCCGTCTCCGGAAGAGTTAAGTAATCGACTTGGATTATCAGAGACGGAAACGATCGAGACGACTCTCGGTCTATTGCAAAAAGGATTACTAGCGATGGAGAATGTTAACGGATCAGAACGTTATTCGCTTGTGCCACTTTACGAAAAACTGATGGCACCACCGGAACAGGAAGCACCAAACTTTGATACAATCAACCCGTCTGTCTTCCAACAGTTCGAACGGGAACTGGGCATGATGTCCCCATTTCAGATGGAGCAAATCATTCAGTGGTTGACGATCGAAAATATTTCGGAAGAGCTCGTGCTCGCTGCACTTCGAGAAGCGGTCTATCATAACGTTCGCAAGATGACTTATATCAATCAAATTTTACGAACATGGGAACGCGAAGGCATCAAGACACTTGAGGATCTTGCCGGGCGAGGAGGCTGAGTAGATGTTACGGAAAGCAGAAATCGATCGGATTGAAGCGACGTTAGAAGAGATGTTTCCGGATGCATTTTGCGAGTTGATTCACCGCAATCCGTTTGAACTGGTCGTTGCGGTCGCACTGAGTGCGCAAGCGACCGACGTACTCGTCAATCAGGTGACACCTGGATTATTTGCTGCTTATCCGGATCCTGCTTCACTTGCTGCGGCACCGGTCGAGGAAATCGAGGACAAGATCAAACGACTTGGATTATACCGGAATAAAGCCAAAAACATCAAGGCACTGGCAGCACAACTCCTTGCGCAACACGACGGTGAAGTCCCGACGGAACGAGCCGAACTTGAAGCATTACCTGGTGTCGGGCGTAAAACGGCAAATGTCGTCTTGTCTGTCGCCTTCGATGTCCCGGCATTTGCGGTTGATACACATGTCGAGCGCGTCTCGAAACGTCTCGGAATCTGTCGGTGGAAGGATAATGTCACACAGGTTGAAGCGACACTCATGCGCCGTTTCAAACGAGAACGTTGGTCAAAACTCCATCATCAATTCATCTTCTTTGGACGTTATCACTGTAAGGCACAACGTCCGAACTGTGAAGCTTGCCCGTTACTCGACATGTGTCGAGAAGGTAAAAAGCGGACAAAAGGATTAGCGACACCATAAAAAAGTGGATCCCTATCGGATCCACTTTTTTTGAGTCATCAACCATTCCAAGGGGTATCGGACCATTCACGACGCTTTTTCGTGATCGGTACTTTTTTGAAACCCCAGTTTCGGAAATCTTGGTCCGGGCTATCGCGGCGAATGTAAATTTTATCTTTGATGGCTTTAAAAATCCGGTTTTCGTCCCCATAATGGACAAACCGTGGTTTTACCTCGATGACACCACGACGGACGCGGGACAAAGGTAAGCAGACCAAATCCGCAATCTCAAGACCAGATTGGTAGAGGTCGCTGTCTTTTTCAGCAAAGATGAAGCCCTTGATTTTTTGACGGCTTTTTTCAACGTCGAGATGGACCGTTCCTGAATTGAAGATATCGAAGAATGCCTTTTGAATCAGCAAGTTCTGATAATCATCACGACTTTCAAGCACAACACGTGCACTCGTCGCTTCTGTCTCATCAAGGAAGGAATAGAACGATTTCATTAGATGAGCGAAGGCAACGACATACGGATCCTTCGGTGTCGAGAAGAAGTCTTGCAGCTTCTGTTTATCGACTTCGACACTGACGATCGTACAATCGATATCGACTAAAAATTCCGGTAAGGCAATCCAGAAGTGACGCAACATATCGATCGTGATCCCGTCTTCTTTTCCATATGGATGTTCGGCTTTTAAAATTTCTTTGAGATGAAGCGGAATATGTGGATCCTCAAAGACTTTTGCCTTGAAGTCCATCAAACGTTGACGAAGCGGACTCGGTTCGCCCGTCTCATCCGAATCGATGGCATATTTATATTCCATCAAGACACCTGTTAGATTGAATTGTGTATTCCCCTTAGGTGTTCCCGTCTCGTCAACGAACATGATGTATTTCTTCGGGGCAGGGGTTGAGTTCTTAGGAAATCCTTTGACATCAACGCCTTTGACGTTCGATTGTACCCGTTTGTTCAAATGAATCTCCTCCAATTGCACGATAATTACACAGTCTTAAGAAAGAAATGCTCTTGATGCCACTTTACACGCTAGGCAACTGAAAAGCTATAGCCTGGCAAGTGAAACCGGTGAAACATTCCCTTATAGATTAGGTGTTCGACTCAAGGAAGATAATTCCTGTTTTTAATTATTATTCTTCGCCATTCATCAATCGATCGATATAGCGGACGGATTTAATCGTTTCATTGAAACGTTTCAGACTCGTCTTCGGCTGAAAGGCTTGGACAGAAATCTGCTTCAGTTGATCCACAGCACTTTCGACCATGCTCGGACGTAAGTAAGGACTATCTTGGGCATTCGTTTGCCACTGCGCAATCAGTTGATCTGCTCGTTCGACGAACGGTACGACGTCTCGATTGAAGTCATATTCGGTTCCGGCACGTCCTTCTTGATATATACGTTCAATCTCTTGTAATAACGGTTCAATTGTCATTGGTTTTTAACTACTCCTCTCGGCCGATACGGTACAATCACATATCATGGTACAATAAACGCGATAGGAGGGGAATCGTTTTGAATTACCCGAATGGGAAAAAATTTCAAAAGCCACTCGAGTCGCACGGAACCCGAATCAAGAAGGCACGATCAACCGATTCAACCTTTTCAAATCGTGGGATGACGCTCGAAAAATTATTGAATGAAAGTAATACGTTTTATCTGACTCATAATCGGGCAATCATTCACAAGAAACCCACTCCGTTACAAATCGTTCAAGTGGATTATCCAAAGCGGTCTGCAGCTGTCGTCAAAGAAGCTTATTTTAGGCAACCATCGACGACCGATTATAATGGTGTCTACCGCGGGAAATATATTGATTTCGAAGCGAAGGAGACGACAAATAAAACGTCCTTCCCGATAAAAAATTTTCACCCCCATCAAATCGCACACATGCGTCAATGTGTCGAACATGGAGGAATTTGTTTTGTCATCATTCGATTCAGTCTGTATAATGTGCAATATGTGCTTTCAGTCGAGCACGTGTTCCCCTGGTGGGATCAACTCGAAAGCGGACGGAAATCCATTCCGCTGACGATCATCGAACAAGACGGTATCAAAGTCGAGACTGGCGCGTACCCTGCTATCGATTATTTAAAGGCAGTGGACGAACTATATTTCAATTCAGACACTTTTTGATTGAAGGAGAAGGATAGCATATGGAAAGAAGTCGTGTCGCACGTCGTGAAGAGACGAAGTCATCTGAGAAAAAGATGAAACGGACGAAACGTCCCCAAAAGAAAAAATCAGGTGGAGGATCCGGTGGGAAAGGTCCACTCTGGAAAAAGTTATTGTTGATTGCTACCGGATTATTCATCTTGATGATGTTGATCGGAGGCGGATTTGCGGCTTATGCGATTGCTACGGCACCTGAGCTTGATGAAGCAGAGCTTCGTGATGCTTTACCGTTAAAAATTTATGCAAGTAATAAAGAGGAAATCACAAAAGGCGGAACGAGCCGAGAATATGTGTCGATCGATGAAGTACCAGAAGTCGTCAAGGACGCATTCATCTCGATCGAGGACCGTCGCTTTTATCAGCATAACGGGATTGATTTCCGCCGTCTCGGAGGTGCCATCATCGCGAACGTCACCGATGGATTTGGTTCTGAAGGCGCTTCGACGATCACACAACAGGTCGTCAAACAATCATTCCTCAGCTTTGATAAAACAATCACACGGAAAGTCCAAGAGCAATGGCTTGCGATCCGCTTAGAGCAGGATTATACGAAAGATCAGATTTTAGAGATGTACTTGAATAAAAACTACTATGGTCAAAACTCATTTGGCATCCAGACCGCTTCAAAAGCCTATTTCAATAAATCAGTTGATAAGTTGAATTATGCGGAAGCTGCAATGCTCGCGGGATTACCGCAACGTCCGACAGCTTATGATCCAATCAAAGGAGATCCGAAGCTAACGAAATGGCGTCAGACACAAGTCCTCAATGCGATGCAAACGACAGGCGTCATTACAAAAGCGCAACGAGATAAAGCGGTCAAACAACCAATTTCGAAATTAATCAATCCGGCGCCGAAGTCAACGAAAGATGAATCATATGATAGTGTCATCTTCGACATGGTATCAAAAGAGTTAGAAGATGATTTTGGTCTAGAAGGAAAAGATATCTATGGTCAAGGGTTAAAGATCTATACGTCGATTGATAAGCCGATGCATGACTATATGAACGAAGCGATCAAAAAAGATCAAATCGTTCAATTACCGGAATATGCTGAAACGGCTGCTACGGCAATTAATACGCAAACCGGAGAAATTCTTGCAGTCGTCGATGGTAAAAATCCAGGTAAAGGAACAGCGCGACGAAACTATGCAAATGAACCCCATCAACCGGGATCATCCGCAAAACCATTCTTCGCATACGGTCCGGCCATCGAAAATGACAAATGGTCGACTGCGAAACAATTGACGGATAAGCCGACAGAAGTCAACGGAAAAGAGATTGGAAACTATTATGATGGATATCGTGGTACGAATACGATTCGTCATTGGTTGAAAATCTCGGCTAACACACCTGCCATTCAAACGTTCCAAGAAATTGGTGGGGATGCAGTCGAAGCATTCGCTGAAAAGTCTGGCTTGAAAATGAAAGACGATGAGTCGATTTCACCAGCTTATGCAATTGGTGGGATGAAGCATGGTTTTAATACGACTCAGATGGCAGGAGCTTATGCAACACTGGGTAATGGGGGCGATTACATCAAACCACACGTCATTAAATCGATTGAGTACAGTGACGGATCTAAAATCAAGTCACCAATCAAATCGAAAAAGGCGATGGAAGACTACACAGCTTATATGTTGACGGATATGCTTCGTGATGTCTTGAAACCAGGTGGTACGTTCCCAAGTGCTGGGTTGTCGTTTGATGCAGCCGGTAAGACAGGGACAACCAATGCTTATAAAGATGTCTGGTTTGCAGGATATACATCTGATGTCTCGATCAGTGTCTGGACAGGAACAACGAAATCAGGAAACAACAATGGATCCGGACTCAGTGGTCCATATAACAGTACGATGGCACAGCAAATCTGGAAAGATTTCATTACAAAAACACGCGATCGAACGCCAGCGCCATTTGAACAACCAAGTTCTGTCCTCAGTATCGGAAACGAATTATACGTGAAAGGGACGAAGGAACCTGTCGTTGAAAAAAAGACGGTACCCGCTCCGACTGGATTACAAGCATCTTACGATGAAGACGAAAAGAGCGGTGAACTGACTTGGAACTACAATGACGCTGCGCTTCGTGCCAATGGGTATGATAATGTATCGTTTGAAGTGAAGATGACAGATGCTGATGGTAAATCATCGACAGTCGGAACGAGTACGACGAATCGAATCAGTATCAGTGGGTTAAAGCCAGGTCGCTCGATATTCCAAGTCGTAGCGAAAGCGTCAGGAGAAAAATCGGGACCAGTCTCGACGACGGTAACGGTCACCGATCCTGAAGAAGAAAAACCGTCAACGGACGAGCCAACGACGGATGAACCAACGACGGATGAACCAACGACGGATGAACCGTCAACGGACGAGCCAACGACGGATGAACCGTCAACGGACGAGCCAACGACGGACGAACCGTCAACGGACGAGCCAACGACGGACGAGCCAACGACGGATGAACCGTCAACGGACGAACCGTCAACGGACGAGCCAACGACAGACGAACCAACGACGGATGAACCGTCAACAGATACACCGAATTCAAATGATGGTGCGAATGCACAAAACAATTCGAACGGTTCAACGGAACGAAACAACTCGAATGATAATGGAAATAATGGTCGTGGAAACGACGCTACGAATTCTACAACACCATAAGCACGACTTGTAAAGAAAGACAAGACCAAAGACGAGTAGATCGTTCTTTGGTCTTGCTTCTTTTTTTGTATAATGAAAAGTGGAAGGAAGTGAAGGCATGCAAGCGAAACAAACGCTCGTTGCATTTCTTGAAGAATTGAAACAGGACCGTTCATTCATGGAGCGGATTACGTATATGAAAACGATGGAAGCGACAGCCGGACGCTATGTCGATTTTCCAGAACAGTTACCGGAACGCTTGCGCCAAGCTCTCCGGACACGTGGCATCACTCAGTTATACCGTCACCAAGGATTGGCGTATGAACGCGTACAAGCAGGCGAGTCGACGGTCATCGTCACACCAACCGCCTCGGGAAAGACTTATTGTTTTAATTTACCGGTCTTATCACACTTGCTCGAACATCCAAACGCACGAGCGTTGTATCTGTACCCGACAAAAGCGCTGGCACAAGATCAAAATAGTGAGTTACTCGAACTGATCGATCAATTAGAGGCTCCAATCCGTTGTTTCACATATGACGGAGATACGTCACCGACGATTCGAACAAAAGTACGAAAAGCCGGGAACATCGTCATTACGAATCCAGATATGCTACATTCCGGAATCTTACCACATCATACAAAATGGATCGAACTATTTGAGAACTTAAAATATATCGTTATCGATGAGCTTCATACGTATCGCGGTGTCTTTGGCAGTCATGTCGCGAATGTCATTCGTCGCTTACGACGGATTTGTCGGTATTATGGCAGTAATCCCGTCTTCATCATGACAAGTGCAACGATTGCAAATCCAAAGGAACTAGCCGAACGATTAACGGAGAAAACAGTCGGACTAATTGATGAGAATGGTGCGCCGACAGGACGTAAACATTTTCTCGTCTATCAACCACCGATCGTCAACGCACAACTCGGTATTCGACGCTCGGCGACACTTGAGACAAAACAATTAGCGATGCGCTTCATCAAGAACAAATTTCAGACAATCGTCTTTGCACGGTCTCGCGTCCGCGTCGAAGTCTTACTGACGTATCTGAGAAGTATCTATCCGCACGAGCTTGGTCCTCGATCCATCGAAGGGTATCGGGGTGGTTATTTACCAAGTGAACGTCGCGATATCGAACGACGGTTACGCCAAGGAGAAATCACAGGTATCGTCTCGACAAATGCTCTTGAACTCGGTGTCGACATCGGTCAACTGCAAGTGTGTATCATGAACGGCTATCCAGGTACGATTGCTTCACTTTGGCAACAAGCAGGACGAGCGGGGCGTCGGCAAGATGATGCACTAATCATTCTTGTCGCCTCATCTGGTATGCTCGATCAATATGTTGCGGAACGACCAGAGTTATTCTTGAATCAATCCCCGGAAGCAGCGCGACTTGATCCAGATAATTTGATCATTGCCGTCGATCACGTCAAATGTGCGGCGTTTGAACTGCCTTTTACGAAAGGCGAATCATTTGGAACGCTTGATACGGAAGACATCCTCGAGTACTTAGTCGAAGAGCGTGTCCTGCATGAGCGAGGCGATCGTTTTTATTGGATGAATGACGCGTTTCCAGCACACGGGATATCGCTACGGTCGAGTGATCAAGAGAATGTCATCATTGTCGATCAGACCGAGGTACCGAATCGAGTCATCGGCGAGATGGATACCTTTAGTGCAATGACGTTGTTACATGACGAAGCCATTTATTTGCATGGGGCCGATCAATACCAAGTCGAGTACTTGGATTTTGAGGAGAAAAAAGCATTCGTCCGTGCAGTAGACGTTGATTATTATACAGATGCTAATTTTTCAGTCGACCTTTCCGTTCTCGAAGAAGATGAACAGTATGCAGTGGGAGAATACAGTGTTGCGCGTGGAGATGTCAGTGTTCGGGGGATGGCGACGATGTTCAAGAAGATCAAGTTCGGAACACATGAGAACATCGGGTCTGGTCCGATTCACTTACCAGAACGAGAGATTCATACGACAGGTGTCTGGTTCACCTTACCCGATCATGCACGCTCCTCGACGGAGCTTGAACAAGTGTTGGAAGGTGTCGCGAATAGTTTACGACGTGTTGCTCCGCTTTATTTGATGTGTGACGCTAGTGATGTCTTCGTCGTGCCGCAAGTCAAGGCGACACACACGCAGCAACCGACCGTCTATCTATATGATCGTTATCCTGGAGGCGTTGGTCTCGCAGAATCAATCTACAAACAACGTGGTGTCATGCTACGCGCAGCGCGTGATTCGATTGTCACATGTCCTTGCCAGGACGGTTGTCCTGCTTGTATCGGCATGGTAGGCGTAGCAGACGAGAAAGAACGAACGATTCAGTTGTTAGCAGAAATGGAGAAGGAATTATCATGAAAAATCGTCTTAGACGAATGCTGAAATCTACATCAGACGTCTCATCGGAGAATATAGAGCCTTCTGTCCTCGAAGTGGAAACGCTAAAGCCAACAAGCGGATGGACTGAAGAGCAACAAGCCTGGATTGATCGTGGGGCGGATATCTTAACATTCGAACAAGAGTGGATTGTAAGGATCGACAAACGCTATGCTTTGACGGACCGGCATGGAGACCGGAGTTTTGCTGAAGTGTATGAGTCTTTACAGCTTCCTCATCCACCACTTGCGCTGGATGTCCCACTTGAGCAGGTCATCTTCTTTGATACGGAGACGACAGGATTGCGGGGAACCGGAACGACGATTTTTTTACTCGGGTTTGCGCGCTTTGAGCAGGGAGGATTGTTGATGCGACAATATTTCTTGCCGCATCCGCACTTTGAGGCTGCCTTTTACCATCACTTCCTGCATGATATCGGGGATGATGTCCGATTCGTGACCTATAATGGAAAAAGCTTTGATTGGCCGCAAATCAAGACACGACACGTTTTCGTTCGAGAACGTGTTCCACGATTACCGAAAGTCGGTCATCTTGATTTACTCCATGTTGCGCGGCGCATTTTTAAAGGAATGTATGACTCGTATCGATTGACAGCGATGGAAGAGCGGATTGGGTTCGAGCGGGAAGGTGACCTACCTGGTTTTTTGGCACCAATGCATTATTTCCAATATGTCGAACATCAGCAACCGGAAATCATGATGGGCGTCTTACAACATCATCTAGATGACTGTCTAACGCTCGTTGGACTGTATGATGCGTGTAACCGTCTTGTCACGCATCGGGCGGAAGCACCTTCTCCTATTCAAGAGAACATCGCGATTTGGTTAGCGGATCTTGGAATCCATGAAGAATCCCATGCTCATTTTCAGCAGGTTAAAGAATTATCATCAGAAGGATGGCTACGCCAAGGGTATTTGCATAAAAAAATGAAGAACCATGAACAAGCTAGAGACTGCTTTTTAAAAAGCGATAGTTACTTGGGGTATCTCGAACTTGCGAAGTGGGCAGAGCACATTGCAAAAAATCCTGTGCTTGCTTATGATTATACGGAACGAGCACGACAACACGTCGAACGGCATCATTGGTTAATCACTAAAAAAGAACGAATATTAGCTGAACTGGATCATCGAGAACGTCGGTTAAAAAGGAAGTGTAACTCGTGAAAGTAGTCGCCATCACAGGATACAAACCAAATGAACTAGGCATCTTTGATCAAAAACACCCGGGTATCCGGGTCTTAAAGGCAGCATACCGAGAGCGGATGATTCGCTTGATTGAAGACCGTGGAACAGAGTGGTTCATTACGAATGCCTCGCCTGGATGCGAAATCTGGGCATGCGAGGTCGTTCTTGAATTAAAAGAAGAGTATCCAGATATTCATCTTGGTATCCTCTTGCCGTTTTTAGAACAGGAAGCGCGCTGGAAAGAACCAGTCCAAGCACAGTATCTTTCGATTCTTGAACAAGCTGACTTTGTCGAAGCAATCAGTCAGAAACCGTATACGGATCCATCGCAGTTGCGCAATAAAACTGAATTCATGATCCAAAAAAGCCAAGGATTGTTGTCGGTTTTTGATGAAGAGCATGGAGGATCAGCGAAATTTTTAGTAGAGCGTGCTAGAATGGAAATGGAACAATCCGATTATCAGTTATTTTTGATTACACAAGATGATTTATCTTGGCTCGAACAAGAATTACAATACAATGATCAGTGGGAGTGAAGAGGATGTATAAGCCATTGTTGACAGCGGACGATATTTACAAAAAGGAATTCAAGACCGGCCTCCGTGGCTATGTCATCGAGGATGTCGATGGGTACTTGGATCAAATCATTAAAGACTATGAAGGATTCGAACGTGAAATCGAGCGTCTGAAGAAAGAGAATGAGGCGTTGAAACAAGCACCGGCTCAACCAGAAAAACGGGAAGAGCGTCGTGTCGAACACGTTGAACCGCAAGTGTCGAGCTCGTCCAATTATGACATGTTACGTCGTATTTCGAATCTTGAGAAGGCGGTTTTCGGTCGCCCTCATCAAGACTAATGAAAAAAGACATTTCTGCCAATCGTCAGAAATGTCTTTTTTGATTTCCTTCTTTTTGAAAGAATCGTCATGTATACGAAAACGGTGTTAAGATAACTACTAATACATATTACAAAGGATGATGAATCATGTTACAAGTCATGACTGCTTCTGTTCCGGCACCACCACGCCGTCGCTTTTTTGCAAGTAAGCAAGTGAATACGATGACGCATGAAACAGATGCGCTCTGCAATGAAATCCGTCATGTATGTCGTTTTGATTGGATGTTATTTGAACGTATACGTCTAACTGAAACGATTATCATTCCCTTTGCTTTGATTGGTCCAAAAGGGTTGTTTCTTGTGTTGCAAAACGATGCAGTCGTTAAATGGATGACGGAAGAATCCTGTCATGTCATCGATCCTATGCATGGGAAAAAGGTGTTTTCACCCCATCCGATTAATCAATCGAAACGAATTGTCCAAATGGTTCGAAAAACGCTAAAAAAACAAGGGATCGTCATACCGATTCATGGCATCACACTTTTTCCGAATGCACCACAGATGCGGACGGAACGAATTAAATTTCCGACGGGTCATACATTCAAAGATGTGCGAGCGTTCATTGTTTCAAAGAAATCCTCTCCTGTTCAAGAGCAAGAACGAAAACAAGTCGCGTTTTATCTCGCGCAGCAACAGGAATGAATAAAGGCAGTGAAGCGAACGCTTCACTGCCTTTCATTTAAATTTATCGTCTTGGTCGAGACGCAAGGATGTTCTCGGCTTGATCCAGGTCTTCTTTTAAGACATACACCGCTACGCGATCGTCTAAATCTTTACTGAAGCGTCGGAATAAAAACGAAGTCTTGACGCCACGTTCGACTCGAATGTCTAGATCAGCTGCCTCTAGTCGAGCAGCATCCTTCAATAAATCTTCTCCTTTTTCACCGAATGCTTCTCCGAGAAGCGACCATCGGAGATTTTCCTTCGCTCGTCTACTGACGATGACAAGAAATGCCACAATCAGAAGAATGATCAAAATCGTTCGAATCAGTTGTATATCCATATCTGCCTTCACCTCATCTTCTATCATACCGAGTTAGCGCGCATAAAGTAAACGTTCAACATAACGGGCGAACGATTTACTTTTTAAACCTTGCTGGCGATACGCGATATAACCGTCAGGGCGAATCAAATATAGTCCGGATTGCTTAATGCCGAAGCGTCGTGCGAGTTCGCCACCTTGATCGACGACACCATCCTCTTTAAGGGATTGATGGATGGGTACTGTCTCAAATAGATCTGGATAGGTATAGGCGAGTTCCTTAAATGGCTCAAGAAGATCGTCAGTTGCGTTTTTTGGTAAGAACAACAGTAATAAGAAATTTCGATCCGCGCGACGTAACAAGAGTTCATTTTTTTTCGTCCGCGGATGTACGACTTCACTGTAAGGCATCGGTTCACCCGGCTTAGGTGTCAATGGACTGAAGTGTCCTTGCGTGACAAAGGTCAGGCTTGCTGGGTAGTGACTGTTGAGTTGAGCAATTCGATTTGTCACGAAATGATGTAAGGGTGCGATTTTGAGACTATTTCGAATGACTTTTTCTTGTAGAGGCAACAAAAACGGAATGTTGATCTGCAAGAGTTCGGTTGCTAAATTCGTTGATCGTAAGATACCTTGTGCCGCTTCGCGGCGTTCGACACTGTAAGAATCAAGCAACGGAAAACTCGCTTTGAACTGATGCACACACCAAAGTTTCCAAGCAAGGTTCATCGCATCAGCAATCCCTGTATTCATTCCTTGACCACCGACAGGGGAATTGATGTGTGCCGCATCCCCAATCAAATAAATTCGATGGTGACCAAATTTCTCGATAATTCGATTATGGACACGGAACATGGAGTACCAATGGACTTTTTTTAGCTCGAACGGTACTTTGGCTCGATTTTGTAAAAAATCATCAATCGCTTTATGATCAGTTGGAACAGGTCCGCTCGTTAGATTGCCTGTAATGCGGAATAAATTTGACTGAAGTGGGAAAGACTCGATGACTCCATGATCAGAGAAGAAAATGTGGACCTCTTCGGAAGAGAGCGGCCAGTCGACTTCGATATCGGCCAATGCCCACGACTCTTTGAACGATTTTCCGCTAAATGGAAGTCCAAGTTCTCGACGAACAAAGCTATTCGCGCCATCAGCTCCGATGATAAAGGAAGCATCTACCGTCTCTGTCTCTCCTTTATGTTGTAAGGTAGCAGTAACGAACGTTGGGAATTGAGCGAATCCTGTTAATTCCGTATCTCGTTCAACGATATGTCCGTAAGTGGCGAGTCGTGCTTCGAGAATCCGTTCCGTCTCACTTTGAGGCAAGAGCGTAACAAACGGAAAAGGTGTATTTAAATCAGTAAAATCAAGCTTTGCCTGCCATGCACCATTAACATAGAGGTTTCCTTGATTGATTTTGATCGCATTTTCCATTAAATCTTCTGCCACGCCAAGTCTTGCGAACAATTCAAGGGAACGTGCTTGAATGCCGATGGCTTTGGAGACGACAGATGGTCCACTTGCACGTTCGACGATGCGGAAGGATAATCCATAGCGCGAGAGTGCGAGTGCGAGTGTTAAACCGGTTGGTCCGGCACCAATAATGAGGACATCTAATTTTTTATTCACGGATAACCCCCCTTAATTTACATCTTAGCCAAAACTCGTTACCATTAAACTATTGATGACACGCTCGACGTGTGAAAGGATGAAACTTGTGAACGAACAACTTTTTACGACAGAACGATTAATTGCGAATTTTAAGGAATATATCCGTCAGAACGAGGCTCATCTGACAAAGCGCAATGCTTTAAACGCCTACTACAAGACGGTAGCGGGATCGATTTTATCGGACCGGATCGCTAAAAATGCGGATCTGATCGTTCGTATGCGCCATCTTGAAGAAGCGTATCATCATGTTGCACAAGAAGGGCGATGAAGCAGGTGAACTTAGCCGATATCCGAAAACACTATGTAGATTCAGAAGAACGTTTACCTCGACATGCAGCAGCCGTACTCGTTCCTTTGGTTGAACAGGATGGCGAAGTCTATCTGTTATTTCAAGTACGAGCCAAAACCCTACGTTCGCAACCAGGCGAAATCGCTTTTCCGGGTGGTCGGATCGATATCGGTGAATTACCGAAAGCAGCAGCCATCCGTGAAACGGTTGAAGAATTAAATGTCAGTGCTTCCGAGATTGAAGTGATTGGAACGCTCGAACCACTCGTGACACCGAACCGGTCAATTATTTATCCGTATCTTGGTATTCTACATGCAACGGATTTTAATCCTTCACCGGCAGAAGTCGATCATGTCTTTCTCGTATCCTTGACAGAATTGATGACTTCTAAACCAATCAAAGGGGATATGGAGTGGCGGATACGCCCTGGTAAGGAAGTGCCGACCGAACGAATGGCGAATCGAGAAGCATATCTCGATCGTACGTATACGGTCACGGAGCATTTCTATGAGCACGGGGATTATCTAATTTGGGGATTAACCGCTAAAATCTTACGCCAGTTCTTAGCTCAATTGACGCGTGACTAGCTTTTTTGGTCGTTATTTTATATGATTAACTGTAATTGAACGTGTCAGGAGATGAGTCAAATGGAAGAAACAGAAGAGTTATTCGATTATATCGTTGGCGATATGGTAAAAACGAAAGAAGGCTGGGTGGCGGAAGTAACGGCAGTATTGACAAATACGGTCGTTGGTGATGTATCCCACACGAAAAACTTTGAGGCACTCGGCTTAGAGTTTGAAAAACAAGTTTTATTAAAGTCAGAGATTGAATTGCTAGAGCGCAAAACAAAATAATACATGAAAGCATACCAAGCTACTATGGTGTGCTTTTTTTATGTTCATTCAAAAAAATGAATAATAATGAAATATGATATTGGCTGGAGTGTAGATAGGTCAATCGAAATGACTGAAAACATCGAAAAGATACATTTATTACAAAAGAGTAACAAAAGATGAATCGTAACGGAACGGTTACAAAATATAAAAGCGTTGCTACACAACGAATGAGAGCGTTTTTTGTAAGCGTGTAACCATTTCGTTACTTTTTGACAGATATATTTCAAATCATGGTGTTCGCTTTTCAAACGGTTTGTCGCCGTGATACGTTGTGCGGGTCGTAAAACGGCGAGAAAGGTTGGCACCAACATGAAACGAACATCATTCCTATTATCCCTCTGTTTAGTGGGATTCATATTTATTCTTTTGCCGCATCATGAAGCTTCAGCGGCACAAATCGGGATTGGAACAGAGAAGACTATCGTACAAAATCCGTTAGAGATGAAACGTCAAGCTGCTCAAAAAAAGCGGGAACAAGCTGAGGCAGAAAAGCGAGCTCGATTACAAGCCGTAGCCAAACAAAAAGCAGAAGCGGAGCAGAAAGCAAATGCAAATGCTAAAAAGAGAGCACGACAAGCTGCGAAGCAAAGCCGGAAGCAAGTGAAGACGAATCGTTCATCAAAACGTACGGTAACATTTGAAACGACAGCGTATACGACAAATCCAGAAAACAATGGAAGCCGCTTGTATAATGGTCGCGCCTTAACGGCATCGGGTTATGACGTCACGAATACGATTACATACGAAGGACGTCGCATCGTTGCTGTCGATCCATCGGTCGTACCGCTTGGAACAAAAGTTCATGTAGAAGGTTTTGGTGACGCAATCGCACTCGATACAGGTGGTGCGATTCGTGGAAGAATCATGGACCTTCTAGTAGGATCAAAACAAGAAGCACTAGAATGGGGACGTCGTCAAGTCACGGTGACGTTCGAATAAGAGGCGTATATGGGTAGGCGATGGATAGTTTCCATCGTCTTTTTTGTTTTGATGAAGAATATAATAACGATCTGTTCGATGTTGGATTTAGAAAACAGGGGAAAGAGTGGACGGAATAGGTTTTAGAATGTCCAAGAAAGGGGAATTTTACAAAGATAATAAACAGGGGAAACGAGGGATGAGGAGTGATTGAGTTCAAAGATGTCGGCAAAACGTATGCGGATGGAACAAAAGCGGTGCAACACGTTAACTTCACCGTTGATCAGGGTGAGATTTTTTGTTTGATTGGTCCATCGGGTTGCGGAAAAACAACAACGATGAAGATGGTCAATCGATTGATCGATCACACAGAGGGTCAAATTTGGATCGACGGTGAGCCGATCATGTCAATCAACGAACATGAACTGCGGCGGCGAATCGGTTACGTCTTACAACAGATTGCCCTCTTTCCACATATGACGATCGAAGAAAATGTCAGTGTCGTGCCAGAATTATTAAAGTGGGACAAAGAAAAGGTGGCGCGTCGAGTCGATGAATTATTCCGTCTGACAGGTTTAAACATATCGCTTAAGAAGAAATATCCGAGTGAACTTTCGGGGGGGCAACAACAACGTGTCGGTGTCATGCGTGCGCTCGCAGCAGAGCAAGACGTCATCTTGATGGATGAACCTTTCTCCGCCCTTGATCCAATTTCACGTGAACAATTACAAAATGATTTGTTGCATCTAAACGAAGAGCTTGGAAAAACAATTTTATTCGTTACGCACGATATGAACGAGGCATTAAAACTGGGCAGTCGCATTTGTCTGATGAATGCTGGGGAGATTGCTTTCATCGGAACAAAGGAAGAAGTACTAGCGAGTAATGATCCATTTGTTCAAGAGTTCATGCGTCAAGTCAGGGGGAAAGTCGAATGAACGGCTTGATTGAAACGTATCAAGATCGGAAAAGTGAATTGCTTCAAGCGTTAATTGAGCATATTCAACTATCGGTCATTTCGTTACTTATCGCATGTTTCATCGCCATTCCGCTTGGGATCTACTTATCACGGAATAAACGTCTGAGTGAGTGGTCGATTGGTGTGACTTCCGTCATTCAAACGATTCCATCATTAGCGCTACTTGGTCTGATGATTCCACTTGTCGGAATTGGTACAGTCCCGTCTATCATTGCACTTGTTCTCTATTCTTTATTACCAATCGTTCGTAATACCTACACAGGTCTCGCCGAAGTCGATCCTTCAATTAAAGAGGCGGCACGCGCATGTGGGATGACCCCGATGCAAAGTCTATGGAAAGTCGAACTTCCGTTAGCTTTGCCTGTCATGATGGCCGGAATTCGAACGGCGATGGTATTGATCATTGGTACGGCAACGATTGCTGCCTTGATTGGTGCCGGTGGACTAGGGTCAATCATTCTCCTTGGAATTGACCGTAATGATAACTATCTCCTTTTGCTTGGTGCGATTCCAGCAGCTCTCCTTGCTCTTCTATTTGACGGTTTACTACGCCAAACGGAAGTCGCAACTCGTAAGCGGCAGACGGCACGTCTCGTGACGGCAGTCGTCTTAATGGTCGCAATCGTCATCGCACCTTTCGCATTCGGCCGTAGCGAACGACCAGATCTCGTCGTTGCCGGAAAACTGGGCGTGGAACCGGAAATTTTAATGAATATGTATAAAATCGTCATCGAAGATGAAACGGATTTAAAGGTTCAAGTCAAACCAAACTTCGGGAAGACGACATTCGTTTATAAAGCACTCGAGTCAGGAGACATTGATGCTTATCCAGAATTCACAGGAACGGTGCTCGCTAGTTTGACGAATGAAAAACCAAAATCAAACGATGCAAAAGAAGTATACGAACAGGCGAAAACCGGTCTAAAAAAACAAGATTTGACCTTATTGCCACCAATGAACTATAACAACACCTATGCTGTAGCCGTTCCGAAGAAATTAGCGGAACGCTACGACTTAAAGACGATTTCTGATTTAAAACAGGTCGCGAATCAACTGACGGCTGGATTTACATTAGAATTCAAGGATCGCCAAGATGGTTATAAAGGAATCCAAGATAAATATGATGTCAATTTCAAGAAGGTCGTCACGATGGAACCGAAATTGCGTTATAAAGCGATTGAATCTGGTGAAATCGATGTCATTGATGCGTACTCGACCGATCCAGAGATTGCAAAATACGACATGCTTGTTTTAAAAGACGATCAGCAATTATTCCCACCGTACGAAGGAGCACCTTTACTTCGTCAAGAGACAATCGATGAGTATCCAGAGGTAAAACAAGCGCTTGAGCAATTATCGGGTAAGATTTCCGATGAAGAGATGTCGAAAATGAACGAAGCTGTCGCGTATGGTGGAAAAACTGCAAATGCGGTCGCCCGCGATTACTTGAAGAAGGAAGGCATCATCCAATGAAACTATTACTGATCAGTAACCCGACAGCCGGTACGAATGGTACAGGATTACTCGGAGAAGTCATCGAACCGTTAAGTATGTTGTTCGACGAGATCGTCATTCGAAATACAAAACAAGCAGGAGATGCGATGCATTTTGCGGAAGAATCATCCGCGTTTGACGCTGTCGTCGTCATCGGTGGAGATGGGACGGTCTTTGAGACGATCAATGGTGTAGCGAAATTAGAAAATCGCCCGATACTTGGCATTATTCCTGGAGGTACGTGTAATGATTTCGCACGAACACTTGGCTTACCGATGGCGCCACGGCTTGCAGCAGAAGCAATTGCTATGCAACATGTCGTTCAAGTCGACCTTGGGCAAGTCGGAGATAGCTATTTCTTGAACTTTCTCGGTGTCGGTCTCGTCGCCGAAGCGTCGATTGGGATCGATACAGAAGAAAAAGCGCGTCTTGGGAAGATGGGCTATTATTTATCGACGATTCGCTCGAGTTTAGAAGCAAAACCATTCGAATATGAATTAATTTTAGATGAAGGTCGTCAAATGACAGGTGAAGCAGTATTGATTCTGGCAGCAAATGGAGAATCACTGGGTGGAATCGAGACGAATTTGTCGGATGGAGCTTATAATGATGGAAAACTAGATTTGGTAATTGTTGATGAGGTAAATTTGACGACAATCCGGGACGTCATCCTTCAAAAAATTGGTCTCGCCAATGATCCATCTTTTACCCATATCTTGACGAGCGGATTTCAATTAAAGACAAAAGAAGCAAAAGTCATTGATACAGATGGTGAAAAAGCCATCCATACACCAATTACCGTCAAAGTGTTACCGGAATACCTTCGAATGTATGGTGGCACTGATTAATACAATTTGAGTCGAGAGAAGGTCGAGATAATATTCGACCTTCTTTTTTTATTTTCATGCAATGCGTATATGCGGTTATGCTTTGACGCTTTAAAGAAAATATTTGATAAAGGATGACTTTCATGATTTCTTTCTGTACAATGAAAAAGTATTTTGAAAAGGAGGTGGAGCACCATGAAAGGAAACGCATGGGCTTCAAAAGTTGGATTTATTTTAGCAGCAGCGGGATCCGCCATTGGTCTGGGGGCCATTTGGAAATTCCCGTATACGACTGGAACAAACGGAGGGGGCGCCTTTTTACTTTTATTCCTCGTGTTTACCTTGCTACTTGGATTGCCTGTCTTGATTGCTGAGTTTTTAATCGGTCGAACGAGTGGGAAAACGGCACTTCAAGCGTTCTCGGCGCTTGGTCATAAGAAGTTCACGTTCATTGGTGTCCTGGGTGTCATCGCCTGTTTCTTGTTGCTCTCTTTCTACAGCGTCATCGGAGGCTGGGTCTTAATTTATACCATTCTTGGTTTTACAGGTCGGTTAACGACAATGGATAGTGGAGCACTCGGTGAATTGTTCGGAACGATTTCAGCCTCACCGCTTTATGTCATCTCGGGGCAATTGATTTTTCTCGCTCTGACATGTTGGATCGTTTTACGTGGTGTTCAATCTGGTATTGAAAAAATGAGTAAGATCATGATGCCATTATTATTCGTGTGTTTCATCATTCTTGTCTTACGATCGTTAACGCTTGATGGTGCGATGGAAGGCGTCAAGTTTTTCGTTCAGCCTGATTTCTCGGTGCTCAACCGAACTTCTGTCCTGAGTGCCCTTGGGCAAGCGTTCTTTTCCTTATCGCTCGGTGTATCAGCGATGCTGACGTATGCATCCTATATGAAGGAACGTGGAGAAATTAACCGTTCGGCAGCATGGATTGTTGCGATGAATGTAGCCGTCTCATTATTAGCAGGATTTGCGATTTTCCCAGCCGTTTTTGCTTCAGGTCTTGACCCGGCAGAAGGTCCAGCGTTACTTTTTATCGTCTTGCCGACCGTCTTCAGCCAAATTCAATTTGGTTCGTTGTTCTTGATACTATTCTTCTTGTTGTTCGCTTTCGCGTCGATCACTTCATCGATTGCGATGCTTGAGGTCGTCGTTGCTTCCTTGACGGATCGAAAAGAAAACGCGACGATGCGCGATAAAAAGCGGACGACTTGGCTTGCGACACTCGCAATCGCCATCGTCGGCATTCCATCTGCACTCTCGTTTGGAATTCTAGGTGATGCACAATTCATGGGGAAAACGTTCTTTGACAGTGTTGATTTCCTCGTCTCAAACATTCTAATGCCGATTGGTGCATTATTGATTTCAATTTTTGCCGGTTACAAACTCGACCGAACTCTTATCGAGCAGGAGCTAATAACAAGTCCATTCATGAAAAAAATCGTTCCTGTGTGGCGGGTAAGCGTATGCTACTTGAGTCCGATTGCGATTTTGATCATTCTCATCTGGCCAATTTTTGGATGATATATAAATAAAACTCTCGGAAGGTAGTCGACAACGTATGTCGACTACCTTCTTTATCGTAAGATTTGATATAAAAAAGGTGAACAGTTCGTTCTTCGGTCTGATGTCATTACTGCAAAAGTATGTTGAAATATAAATATACGAGGCGTAATATTTCGGGAAAACGGGAAACTTTTTGTTAAACGTTACGTAATGTTAAAATAAAGACACGTAGACCTGATAAAAGAATCAGCAAGAAGGAAGAGGGGATGATATGAAGTCTTCATGGTGGATATTTGGCTCCATCGGTATGATGTTCGTATTTTTACAATTGGCTGATACGTTCAACTTTTCGGGAATCTTCATCGCACTTGGGTTATGGTTCATTTGGAGTGGTTACCGGACTAAACCAGGACGACGATATCGGACTGAACGAAAATCGACCGAAATCAAGCGGAAAAATGTCAAAAAGAAACTACTACTCGATGACGAAGATGAGTTTGTGGGCAGTGTCATCTTAAAACCCGAGCAGGCAACACGACGCTTTGAGGAGACGGATGATTTAGAACTTCAAGTCTTGCAACGGACGATTGAGGAAGGATTTGTGAAAATCCAGACGTATGATCAAATCGTTCCCTCCATACGAGATGGTGAAATTAGAAGTGAGATGCGAATGGTTTCACGTGAAGCCCATGTATTGTTCGAAGAGTTATATGAAAGTCCACGAGACGTCAAAAAAGTCCGGGACTTCTTTACATTCTACCTAGATTCCTTATTATCGATTTCAGAAAAATACGCCGATCTGGAACGCCGAGGTGCCCAAGTTCAAGTTGATACGAAAAATCAACTGATTTCGAATTTGAAAATGATTGGTCAAAAATTAAAACAACAACAAACCTTATTGCTCGAAGGGGATACCGTTGATTTAGAACGGGAACTCTTGACGATTGAAAAGGTTCTAGCACAAGAGACCGAACAACAAAAACAGGAGGAGAGTTACCGACATGACCCATTCTGATAAAGAAACGTGGCAACAATGGCCTGATGAGCAAGATCAACCAACGATCTCCGATCCGTCGGTCGATCTAAATATAGCGGAGACACCTCCTAAAATGCCGGCACGCCCTGTCGAAGAGATGATTCCTTCGGATGTTCCAGCAGAACAGCGACAAAAGATCGAACGTTTGCTACAAGTAATCGATCTTCAAAAGACGGATGCCGTCATGCAATTTGGAGCACCCGTCCAGCGTGAACTCTCTCAATTCTCCGATCAAGTCTTAAGTGAAGTAAAAATGAAGGACGGCGGGGAGGCAGGAAAACTGCTGAGTGATTTAATGCAACGTGTACGTCAAATGGATCCAGACACACTTCAAGAAAAAAAGAGTTTCTGGTCGAATGTTCCGGTTATTGGGCGAGCAAAGAAAAAAGCAGAAACGTATTTCTTGCAGTATGAGAAAATGAGTGCTTATCTCGAGGAAGTCGTACACAATCTTGATCGATCGAAATTTGGATTGATGAAAGACATCACTTTACTCGACCAAATGTATCAAAAAAATAAACGTTATTTTGAAGAATTGAACGTCTATATTGCGGCTGGCGAGACGAAAATCGCTCATGTGCGTCAGCATGAAATCGAACCGCTACGGACAGAAGTCGAGGTATCTCGGGATCAGACGAAGTTACAGGAATTAAATGACTTGATTCAATTGACGGACCGTTTCGAAAAGAAAATCCATGATTTAAAATTATCACGAACGATCAGTTTGCAAATGGCGCCGCAAATTCGCGTCATTCAACAAAATAACCAAATTTTAGCGGAAAAAATCGAATCGGCAGTCGTCAATACGATTCCGCTCTGGAAAAACCAAGTCGTCTTATCCTTAAGTTTATCACGTCAAAAAGCAGCACTCGAAATGCAAAAGGATGTCACCAACACGACGAATCAGCTACTTGAGCAAAATTCGAAGTTACTGAAAGAATCGTCGATTGAAATTGCGGAAGAAAACGAAAAAGGAATTGTTTCTGTCGAATCATTAAAAGTGGCACACCAAAACTTGATTGAGACACTTGATGAGACATTACGCATTCAACAAGAAGGAAAACAAAAACGCCGCGACGCTGAGCATGAATTAGAACGAATGGAAAACGAATTGAAACAAAAAGTCATCGAAGTTGCCTCAAAAAGTAGAGAATTACCGAATCGACCATACTAAGGAACACGAATTTTCGTGTTCCTTTCCTTCATGAAAGGAAGGATTTTAAATGAATATAGAAGAGAAGCAATTGAAGTGGGACACAACATGGTTATTATTTGCGCGGATGATGGCAGATCGTCATTCAAAATGCGCCTCAAAATCCGTTGCTTGTGTCATCGTCAAAGACGAAAAGCCGATTTCGATCGGGATAAACGGAACACCCAGTCAGCATGTGAATTGTAATGAAATTTACTTAAAGCAAGAGGGTATTCTCTATACATCAAGATCCGACCATCCGATTACTGAAGAGTCGATTGAACGAAACGGGATTCTCTTTTATCGTTGTGAAAATCAAGAGGAACATCATGAATGGTCGAAGCAGCATGAGATTCATGCTGAAATCAATGCACTCGGTAAGCTAGCTGCCGATTCGACGAGTGCGCGTCATGCGACAGCATACGTCACACATAGTCCGTGTCATGCGTGTAGTTTAGCGCTTATTGCCTCTAAAATTGATCGTGTCGTCTATTCGACAGGATATGAATATGGGGACGGATTGAACCTGATGCGACAAAGTGGAATCGAAGTCATCCACTTGCCACTCGCAAACGAATATTTTCTTGAAAAAATTTAACGGAAAAGGGTTGTAAACGCTTCCATAGCATTGTATGATGAAATCAAGCATTGCCATGGTAATTATTCACTCTTCCATTCGGACTGATTTTCAATCGAAAATCGGTCCACTTTTTTTAGAAAAGAATTGACAAGACTTGAATAGTTTGGCATGATGACTATAGAATATGACGAAGCGGAACGCCGCATTTTCATACAAAACCAATCAAGGAGCTGGAATGCCAGGTCGTTGAATGAAAAATCCTGACTCATACGAGTCAGGATTTTTTTGTTATGGATGAACAAGCATGGTTTCCTTGAGACGCTTAGCACGGATTTTACATTTTGTAGCGACTGCACCCGCGAGGATTGTCATAAACCGTTGACAAAGAATGTCTGGTTGCGACTGATGTAAAAACAGTTGATGCAATAGTCGATTGAAAGCGGCATCAAGTGTAGAAAGATGTCGTTTGATAGCGGTCGGTGACATATGTTGAATTTCTTCTGCTAAATAACCTGCATCACATTGGAAAGCAGAGAGGATCAACAATTCCGTCTGCATATCAGCCAAGGATAGTCCTTCTTCTTTAACATAATGACATGCCTGACGTAACTCATGAAGTAACAACTCTTCCAGTGCATGCGACGTATGCGATTGGTACGGATCGTACGATTGAACAGCTTGCCGAATCTGGTCGCGTGTCACGATTTTGGATGGATCCAATTGATCGTGTGTGACGACAGCTTCGCTGTATAAATGAGTAAGTGGTCGAATCATCGTTTCTCCTCCTTTAAGCATAAAAATTGACTTCCACGTTCATCATAGTTCATTTAGAAAACGCTTACAATATATGTTTGATAGTAGTCGTGATGAAATCGTCTCTGCTATGATATGGATGAAGAAAAAGGAGTGAGATGAAGTGATACAATTATTCAAGGCGCTTCCAGAAGTGACGATGCCTTCTAATGAAAATGACGCTTTTTCTATCAATCAATCAAATCAACCGATTGGACTTTCGCTAGATACACTTGTTCCTGGTGAGCGAATCGAAGAAGTACTACTCGTTGCCTCGGGTGAAATTCGCACAGGTCAAACCGGACGAGAGTGGTTACAGTTTACATTCAACTCGCCTGCTGGATCTTGTAAAGGAAAACAATGGATCAATCAAGGAACAGCAGAAGAAGCACTCCGTCCATATCTCGAGACACGAATTGTTCGAGTCGAAGCAAAAGTAGAAGAGTATCCGCCGCAATCCGGTAATAAATCATTGACGGTTCAACGCGTCACACCGATTTATGATGCTTCACCTACGCAGTTCTTGCCACAGCTACCGTCAGAGGAGTCGCTTGAAACGTATCGTGATCAGTTACTTGGATTGATCGATCAACTAGATACGCCTTACCGAGAAATCGCGCTATCGATTTTGCGACAGTACTGGGCGGACTTTTCAACGCGACCGGCTGCCTTATTTCATCACCATGCCTATATCGGTGGATTATTAAAACATACTGCCTGTATGATGACGATTGGTCAAGGAATCTGTGATAGTGAACAACCGTATTTGACATTGCTGAAATGTATCCAAGAAGCAGAGGCCGATCACAAAAATGAACTATTCCAAGCACCTGAACGAGAGATGCGTCAATTTTCTTGGGATGACAGCTTTGATGCGCTTTATCAAGCAGCAAAAGGAATTGCTCTGTTAGATCAACGACCGAATCCGAATGAATTGTTGCTCGGTATTTTATTGCACGATATCGGTAAACTGTGGGAATATACACATGCAGGTGCATCGACAGATCGTTTTTCGAGACTGTTACACGTAACCGAAGAAGAAGAAGAACTAGCAGGTATTGCGCTAGATCCAGATGGTGTTCTTATAGGACATATGCCATACGGATGCTTCGTGCTCGAACAAACGCTTCGAGAAGAGAATATTCGGTTACCACGAGCGGTCTATCACCGTCTCATGCATATGGTATTATCGCACCATGGAAAACGCGAGTGGGGATCAAGTGTTACGCCGCAAACGGCGGATGCCTGGTATCTTCATGCGATTGATCTGCTCGATGCACGAAAAGAAAAATGGCGTCAGCAACAAGGACGCTAAGGAGTGAAATCATGCAAGACAAAATACGTACGACCGTCATTACTGGTTTTTTAGGTGCCGGTAAGACCACGTTACTCAACCATCTTGTTTCTCAACCGACAGAGAAGTTTGCGTTGCTTGTCAATGAAGTAGGTTCTGTTCACATTGATGAAGCATTGATTGAGCGAAGTGATGAAGAGATGATCGAATTGACAAATGGTTGCATCTGTTGTTCTATTCGAGGCGATTTACGGGATGCATTGCTACGGATTGCCAAACGTCGCCGTGATGGGGAACTATCATTTGATCGATTATTGATCGAAACGACTGGTGTCGCTGATCCAGGACCGATTCTTCAGACATTTTATTTTGAACCAGCCGTTGAACAGTCTTATCAGATTTCAAGTGTCGTCACAGTCATCGATGCGTATCACTTAGAACGACAATTGACGTTCCAAGAAAATGTGAAACAAATCGGATTTGCTGATGTACTTGTATTAAATAAGATGGATTTAATTAAAGCATCAGAACGCGAACCGTTGATTGCTTTGCTGCGCGAACGAAATCCATCTGCAGCCATCATTGAAACGGAACAGGGACAATTGGAATCAAATCGACTATTTGAAACATTCCATTTTCCAAAAGAAGAACAAGTGCGACTCAGCCAACAAACAGATCAGATTCATCAATCCGTCGAAGATTTTACGGCACTAACGATTGTTGAGGAACGACCATTGAATCGAAATCGATTCGGTATGGTCCTACGTGAGGTGTTAGAAGCCTACGCGGAAGATCTCTATCGTTATAAGGGGATCATCCATTTTGCAGATACAGAACGAAAAGTAATCTTACAAGGGACAGGGATGATTTACGGAACAGCAATCCGAGAACCATTTAGCGAACAACCAAAGACGACGCTCGTCTTCATTGGAAAAGGGCTAGATGAGCAAGCGATACGAAAAGGAATCGAGGCGGCAATTGAACATGGTTGAACTTTATTTTGACGGAACGGTCCGTCCCTCAAACGACGAAGCAGCGGTTGGACTGTTTAGCAAAAGCTCCGAGGGCGAAGTCACAGAAAAAATGTATCAAATTCAAGCAATTAATAATCATGAAGCAGAATTCATCGCATTTGCAAAAGCCGTCGAGTGGGCGCACGAACTAATTATTCAAGGAGAAAGCGTCATTTCGTTTCGGACGGATTCAGAAGCGGTTGCATTAGCGGTCGAACGTGAATTCGTCAAGAATAAACGAACGCAGACGATCTTTGATCCTGCTTTTGAACGCTATCAACTCTTACCACTCGCCTTCGTGAAGTGGATTCCGCGGTCTGAGAATAAAGCAGATCGCGTCGCACGCGAGGCATTACGATTATACGAAGCATAATTGAAGGCAAACACCCCTATCCTTATGAAAGGGGTGTTTGTTCATGTTCGATGCGTTCAATCAGGATTTGATCGACGCGACGTCCGTCTAAGTCAACGACTTCAAATCGGTATGATTCAATCACGACAGCACTTCCACGCGTTGGTACATCACCTAACATATACAGGATTAAACCTGCAACTGTATGATAGGCGTTTAACTGTTCACCGGGTAAGTCATCTGTATAGCCGAGCGTTCGTTTTAAATCATCGATGTGCAATAATCCGTCCGCTAGGAACGAACCGTCTTTCCGCATGACGAGTTCCGGTTCTTCCTCGACGCTTGAAATCTCGCCGACGAATGCTTCGAGAATATCGAACAAGGTGATCATGCCAAGAAAACCACCGTACTCGTCTAAAACGAATGCAATCGATACAGTTTCCTTCCGCATCCGTTCAAGTAAAACGGTTGCTTTCAGTTGGCGGGGAACAATCAGTGGAGATTGAATCAATCGTTCAAGTTCTTTGACAGGATGTTCCGTTGATAGTATTTCTTTTGCATCGATGAATCCGACAAAATGATCCAAATCCCCGTGACCGACCGGTAAGTTTCGGTGTCGCGCTTGTCGGAGCTCTTGTAGGATCGTGTCGGGTTCATCAGCTAAGTCAATCCACTCCGTAACCGTTCTGGGCTCCATCAGTTCATACGCATATAAATCATGAAAATCAAAGACACGAGAAACTTGCTCAGCTTCTGAACGATTAAATGTTCCCTCTTTCGTGCCACGAATTAGTAATTGCCGGACTTCGTCTTCCGTCTCGTCTTTCGTCTGCAATCGATCGAGACCAATCAAGCGGAAGATGGAACTCGTCGATTTACTCAAAACCCAAATGAATGGTCGAAGAACGATCGAGAAGAAGCGCATCGGTGGGGCGAGCCACATCGTAACTCGTTCTGGACTGACAAGAGCAACACGTTTAGGAACGAGTTCACCGATGACGAGCGAAATATAGGTGATGATTGTCACGACAAGAATATAACCGATTGTACTGGCATAAGGAGCGATCCATCCGAATTGAGCGAGCCAATTGATGACAGGACCAGAGAGCGCGGCACCACCGAATGCACCATTGACGATTCCAATTAACGTGATGCCGACTTGAACAGTCGATAACAGGTCAGTCGGTCGATCCAGCAACTCTAATGCGACATGGGCTGATTTTTTACCATCATCCATTGCTTTTTCTAATTTCGATCGTTTGGAAGAGAGCAAAGCGAGTTCGGTCATCGCAAATATACCGTTCGCCAGAATCAATAATAAAACAATTATTAAATTTATTAACCACATGAAATCTTCACTCCTTTTCGATAATAAACTATTCCCCAAAACTGTCTCCCTCATTCCCATTCTGCGAGCTTTCCGGTAAACTAGAAGAGAAGTAATCAAAAGGGGGAATTTGTTTATGGAATACCGTGTAGAACGTGACACGATGGGGGAAATTCGTGTACCGGAAGCGCAGGAGTGGGGCGCACAAACACAACGTAGTCTAGAAAACTTTAAGATCGGAACGGAAAAAATGCCGATTGAAGTCATTCGTGCATTTGCAGTCCTGAAAAAAGGAGCGGCGCTTGCGAACCGCGACTTAGGTGTGCTTGAGACAGAAAAAGCTGGTGCCATTGCTGAAGTATGTGACGAAATCATCGCGGGGAAATTCGATGATGAGTTTCCGCTTGTCGTTTGGCAAACGGGTTCAGGTACTCAGTCTAATATGAACGTCAACGAAGTGATCGCTCGGGTCGCGACACGCAAATTAAAGGAACAAGGCAGTGAAACGACGATTCATCCGAATGATGATGTCAATAAATCACAAAGTTCAAATGATACATATCCAACAGCGATGCATTTAGCGGCAAAAACAGTCTTATTGGAATCACTTTTCCCAGCTATCGATGCTCTACATGCGACACTTGATGAAAAAGCAAAGGCTTTTGTGGATATCGTTAAAATCGGACGAACACACTTGCAAGATGCTACACCAATCACACTTGGTCAAGAAATCAGCGGCTGGGTCCGGATGCTTGCGCTTTCGAAGCAAATGATCGAACGGACGCTTGACCCATTAACGGAACTAGCAATCGGCGGTACGGCTGTTGGTACGGGGATTAATGCACATCCTGAGTTTGGTGATTTGGCAGCGAAGAAGATGAGTGAAGAGACGGGTTATGAATTCACGAGTGCGGAAAACAAATTCCACGCTTTAACAAGCCACGATCAACTCGTCTTCACACATGGTGCTGTCAAAGCACTAGCGATGGACGCGATGAAGATTGCAAATGACGTCCGCTGGCTTGCATCTGGTCCACGAGCAGGAATCGGTGAAATCACGATTCCAGAAAATGAACCAGGGAGCTCAATCATGCCAGGAAAAGTCAATCCGACTCAAAGTGAGGCATTGACGATGGTCGCTGCGCAAGTCCTCGGAAATGACGCAACGATTGGTTTTGCTGCAAGTCAAGGTAACTTTGAACTAAACGTCTTCAAGCCGGTCATCATGTATAACTTTATTCAATCCGTTCGTTTACTTACAGACGCCTTGCATTCGTTCAATGACCATTGTGCGGTCGGCATTGAACCTGAGCAGTCCGTCATCGCTGAGAACGTCGAACGGTCACTGATGCTCGTAACAGCGCTCAATCCGCATATCGGATATGAGAATGCGGCAAAAATTGCGAAAGCGGCGCATCAGTCAGGATCGACATTAAAAGAAGCGGCACTTGCGACAGGATTGCTAACAGAAGAACAATATGATCAATGGATTGTACCAGCAGACATGGTTCGTCCGAACTTAAAAGCATGAGTTGAAAAAGCGGGGGATATTCCCTCGCTTTCTCTTTATCCGAGAAATGTTATTCGGATCTATAGAAAGAGAGGGAATTGCATGGAGCAAAATCGAAAGCGGGCAGAAAAACAATTACAGCAAACGATCAATATGGTAGAGACATTACTTCGGATGCCGGCTGTACCACGATCAGAATTGCTTGCATTGGCGAGCTGGATGGAAGGACTCGGCAGAGAGGAACTCTTTAAGGGACTCGCCGATCAAGTAAGCCATGAAAAAATTACTTGGGAACGAGTAGACGTTGTCATTGATCAGTCAAGCGTCAAAGAATTATTGCAACCTATCGTCGATCAGTTATCAGAGCGCTCACGTGCTAACCGGGTCCGAAAGGAATTAGTCGTCACTGTGACAAAACGTTTTCTTGAAAATATCGAATGGAAAAAGTCACTGGAACAAGCGCGCTATATGTCACGTTTTTTTAGCTCGGTAGAAGATACCTTATCAATGTCACACGACATTACGATGGACGCCGTCATCATCGATTATGCATGTATCACTGATTCAGTGGAAGTGTTCAAAAAGCTCATGAAGCAGATGGAATCCGCATTCGTTCCGATCATCATCGTCGGTCCGAGCCAATCAGAAGTCCGACAAAGTAGTTATGAGATGGGGGCCGATGATTATTGGGATGAAACTGTGAGGAATGAAGAACGTCATGTCCGCCTTGCGCGACTTTTACGAAAACTGAGAGTTGTATCGTCAACAATTTTGGTCGATGAATTGACAGGGGCTTATAATCGGAAATACCTTCAGAATGCATTTGATCGTCGCACAGCACGTTTAGAACGTGAACAACGAACATTTGGATTAGCGATTTTTGATCTTGATCACTTCAAACGAATCAATGACTTACATGGACATCCGACAGGAGACTTAGTCCTATCCGAACTAGCGACCGTCGTTCAACAAGCGGCTCGTCTCGACGATGAGTTCATTCGTTTCGGTGGTGAGGAATTCATTTTACTGTTTTCAGCAGAAACATTGCCTCAAGCAATCGCTAATATGAATAAAATACGTGAACGTATCGAACGACATGTTTTTGCGAATGGATTAAAAATTACTGTTTCGATTGGTCTATCCTTTTCATTTGATATACATACGACTCTTGCTCAAGCGACGGCGGAGGCAGATGAAGCGTTATATCAAGCAAAACGTAATGGACGTAACCAAGTGGTGTCCTATTCGACAGCGATATCGATCGAAAAAATACCAGTCTATATCCGTGTCGAGGAAGGATTCCTTAAACAGGTACATACGCTTGATATGCCGGATCATCCGAAATACCATATTGAGGTGATTCCGCTAGATGATCAACGGACGTCGCCAATACAATTGGCGATTCTTTCACTCGATCAGTTAGCAAGCGAGAACTTTGTACGATTAGAGGAGTGGAGACAACAACGGGAATCGATCATTGATGCTTTGGTCGTGACAAATCAAGAAAACGATCGTTTAGCTAATGCGCTATCATGCGGTGCGACGGACTATATCATGACCTCACAGTTCGATTCTGATATGGAGGAATGGATTGCTGAATGGATCATGCAAATTCCTTAAAAAAACAGCCACATTCGTCCGTCATACGGAGCAATGTGGCTGTTTTTTAGTTACTGATCATATCGACGAATGATGAACGGATAATCGTTTCCCTCGACCGCATCATAATGTGTTTCGGAAGTAATCTGAAATGAAGATGGGATTTCGGGATAATGTACATCTCCAGAAAGAACCGTATCAATTTCAGTGACATACAGGCGGCGAGCAAGAGGAAGCGTTTGAGCAAACAACTCTCCACCACCAATCAAAAAGACTTCTTCTTCTGAATCGACGTATGGTTGTAAAGCAGATAGATCATGCCATACCGTTACACCTTCGGCTGCAAACGTCTGATCGCGCGTAATGACGATGTTCTCTCGACCGGGCAACGGTCGTCCGATAGATTCGAACGTCTTTCGTCCCATGATGATCGGTTTGCCAATCGTCGTACGCTTGAAGTGAGCTAAATCAGCTGGAAGGTGCCAAGGCATCGCATTGTCACGACCGATGACATGATTTTTTGTATACGCTACGATATGTGTGATCATACGGCTACCACACCTTTAATGTGCGGATCAGGATCATAGCCTTCAATGATGATGTCTTCGAAGCGGAAGTCTTCGATACGATCGACTGTTCGAGCGAAGCGCAGCGTCGGTAATTTTTTTGGGGTACGCGTCAACTGAAGATTAACTTGTTCAATATGATTTGAATAGATATGAGCGTCACCGAGCGTATGAACGAAGTCACCAACCTCAAGTCCACACACATGAGCAATCATATGTGTCAGTAACGCATAAGATGCAATATTAAATGGTACGCCTAGGAAAACATCAGCTGAACGTTGATACAATTGGCATGATAGTTTTCCGTCAGCGACATAAAATTGGAACAAGAGATGACAAGGTGGTAAAGCCATCTCATCGACTTGTCCAGGATTCCAAGCACTGACGATCAAACGACGAGAATCCGGATTCGTTTTGATCTGTTCAATGACTTGTGCCAGCTGATCGACCGTCGTGCCATCTGGACGTGGAAAAGAGCGCCATTGTGCCCCGTAAACAGGACCTAGATCTCCGTTCTCATCGGCCCATTCGTTCCAAATCCGCACACCATTTTCCTGTAGATAACGAATATTCGTATCACCCGAGATGAACCAAATCAACTCATGAATGATCGACTTCATATGTAACTTTTTCGTCGTAATGAGAGGAAAACCATCTTGAAGGGAGAAGCGCATTTGGTGACCAAACACGCTGAGTGTTCCCGTTCCCGTCCGGTCTTCCTTTTTTGTTCCGTGTTCCAAAATGTGTTCGCAAAGTGCATGATATTGTTCCATCGGATGACATCTCCTTTTCGAAAAATCCAAATTTCATTGTACCATAAATTAAGATTTTGAGGATGTCGGTAAATGTCTTGCGAATAGATAACGAAATAAGCCAAAGAGCGGAATCACGTCTTGCCACTCTAATGATTGTGCATTCCGAACACGAATGCGCCGGAGCAGATAGACTTGCAGAGTGTAGAATAATAACAAATCGACGGTCATCGTTCGAACGAATTGATTGGTCTCAAAGTAGATGCGGAATATACTCCAATCAGATCGAGCAAGAGCAATCCAAAGCAATAATGTCGTCACGACGCTAAGTAAGGCGACGACGGTAGGAATCCACCCGCGACGACGAAAAGGAAGAAACGTTTTCCTTGGAATAGCGAGGGCGACATAAGGCATCAACACGAAGGCACCTAAGAAGAACGATCCAATACTTGCGACGAGCGGTCCTGGGCGCATGAATCGTTTCTCATCTAGAAATAGTAAAAAGAAAGCGAACGGATAAATACCGAGTAAGGCAAATAAACTTAACGCGGATGTATCAAATTGACTTTGGTCGAAACATAAAAACGAAATCAAGAAACCTTCTGGAAAGACACGATTATTTCCAAATAATAAGATGAAGACAATAGCAATCGCCCAGACCAAGAAGAGCAAATATCGACGATACATTTGTCCACACTCCTCTCTCATACCTTTCTTTTCCATCATCTTGGATGTAGTAAACTCTTGTATTTCATATTTCATGATATCAAATATGTTAAGGTTCTTGCTTGAGCACCTCTCATGGACATGTTAAGATGACGTTGTGATAATTGAAAGCGCTTTTACAAATTGATGCAATCGTTTGCTCAATATGTAGCACGTTACGTACATAAAAGAGGAGAGTGTTGAGGATGGAACGTAAATGGTGGCATGATAGTGTCGTTTATCAAATTTACCCACGTAGTTATAATGATTCGAATGGGGACGGGATCGGTGATTTGAACGGAATCATCGAAAAGTTGGATTATTTGAAGACGCTTGGTATCGACGTCATTTGGCTAAGTCCTGTCTATGATTCACCGAACGATGATAATGGCTATGATATCCGTGATTATGAAGCCATCATGAAGGAATTCGGGACGATGGATGATTTTGATCGTCTTCTAGATGAGGCACATGCACGAGATATCAAAATCGTCATGGACCTTGTCATCAATCATTCGTCAGATGAACATCAGTGGTTCGCGGAATCGCGTCAAAGCAAGGACAATCCATATCGGGATTATTATATGTGGCGCCCGGCAAATCCAGACGGTTCTCTACCAAACAACTGGGGGTCGATTTTCTCTGGACCTGCCTGGGAATATGATGAAACAACGAATGAATACTATCTTCACTTATTCTCGAAGAAGCAGCCTGACTTGAACTGGGAAAATGAGCAGATGCGTCACGATGTGTACGGGATGATTCGTCGCTGGTTGGATCGAGGGATTGATGGTTTCCGAATGGACGTCATCAACTTGATTTCGAAGACACCTGGCTTACCAGATGCGACGGTCCATCCAGGAGCACTGTATGGAGATGGTGGAGAACATTATATCAACGGACCACGTGTCCATGAGTTTTTACACGAGATGAACGAAGCTTCCTTCGGTAAATACGATGTCCTGACAGTCGGTGAGATGCCAGGAGCGACGACGGATGATGCCATTCTTTACACGGATCCGGCACGTAAAGAGGTCAACATGGTCTTTACGTTCGAACATATGGATCTTGATTCAGGTCCGAACGGGAAATGGGACGTCATTCCGTTTGATTTACTCAAACTCAAGCAAAACTTCACCAAATGGCAGACGGCCTTACATGAGACGGGGTGGAACTCGCTCTATTGGAACAACCACGATCAACCCCGCGTCGTCAGTCGATTCGGAAATGACACGACGTACCGCGTCGAGTCAGCTAAAATGCTTGCTACATTATTGCATTTGTTAAAAGGGACACCATATATCTATCAAGGCGAGGAAATCGGCATGACGAACGTCGCTTTTGAAGACATTGCGGACTATGAAGATATCGAAATTCGGAACATGTGGAAAGAACGTACGGAACAAGGAGCATCACCGGCTGAACTACTACGTTCCATCCATGTCAAAGGACGTGACAATGCGCGGACACCGATGCAGTGGGATGCGTCGGAGAACGCTGGTTTCTCGACGGGAACACCATGGTTGAAGGTCAATCCGAACTATCCGGAAATCAACGTCGAACAGGCGCTTGCAGATGAGCAATCTATCTTTTATTACTATCAGCAGTTGATTCGTCTACGACATGACCATGAGCTCGTCGTCTATGGTCGCTATGAACTCTTACTCGAAGATCATCCAGAAGTTTACGCCTACTCACGAACGCTTGAAGGGGAGACATGGTATGTCTACTGTTCGTTTGCGGATCATGATGTGAATATTCCGTCTACGCATGATACGTCAGACCGGATCATCGGAAACTATGAGGAGTCCGTTGTTACCGATGAACTAACGCTTCGACCTTATGAAGCCGTCGTCTTCCGTACGTTTGACGCATAAATTGTTTCGATAAAAAATGGCATTGCCCTTACATATGTAGGGGCAATGCCATTTTAATCATTAAGAAGGGATCGTTCTGATTTCGCGATCTGTTTCACTTGTGAAATGATTTTTTCACGATCAGTTGTTGTCGAATTGAGATGGATACCGTACAACCGCCCAGGACCGGAAGGCTTCTCATGCAATAAAAACCCTTCGATGCATAGTGGCACTTGTCCTTCAATCAATGAGAATTCAACGACGATTTTCATTGATTTGAGGAGTGGAAGTTTTAGTTCTGTGCTGATTGCTAGTCCGTTCGGTGAGATATTATGAATCTTCATCAACCCTTTCGGTGTACGCTGTTCATCTTTGAGCAAGTAAAATTCACCAATTATAGGAGTCTTCAGCGTATATCGAAACGGTTCATTGCGTTTGATTTTCATGTAGGCACCTCCGTTCCTATTATCCGACAATTTGCAAAACTCTTCTAGTCTTTTTCATCAGGCTGCAGCATCTGTTGATCGTTTCGTCGGATGGATGCGCTTTGCTAAATACATGAATGGTGTCGCGAACCAGGCGACGACGAATTTTGCGAGATATGTCGTAATGAAGATTTGCCACCAAATAGAGAATGGCATATCGTGAAAGGCGATCGCACAAAATGTCAACGTATCGAGTAGTTGGCTTAATACAGTTGATCCCGTCGTCCGTAACCAAAGTTTTCGTTCGCCTGTCTTTTGACGAATCTTCGAATAAATGAAGACATCAAACAATTGCGACACGAGATAAGCGGCAAGACTACCGACAGCAATCCATGGCAGGAGTCCGAATAGTAGATGTAAAGAATCAGATGTTTCGAGTGCTGCTTTATCGGCGAGTGGGGTATACAAGAGACTGAATTGCATGAGGACGGTCGTCGTGATCAAGGAAAAGAAACCCATATAGACACCTTTTCGAGCGACCTGTTTGCCATATTTCTCATTGAGAATATCCGTCGCTAAATAACAACTGCCATAAACGACATTTCCTAACGTGAAGACGAAACCAAAAATGTCGACGGTTTGTGTGACTTGAATGTTTGCAATGATTGTTGCGATGGCAATCCACATCAACAATCCGGTCTTTCCAAATAGATAATAACTGAAAATCAATAATCCCATCGTTAAAAAAATGGAAGGGATCCATAACCATTCGTTCATGAGGTAGACTCCTTTCTGTTCATACAGATGAAAATTGTACGCTGAAATCGATCGCCTGTCAAAGGTGAGGTACACATGTGACCAATATAAAAAAAGACCATGAATCTCATGGTCTTTCAGATAGTGTTCAACCGAGTCGTTGTAAAGAATATCGACGTCGTCTCCCTTTGACGTAATAGTTCTCAATCGACGTAAAGTCATTTGCTTCTAAAATACGTTTCGCGTAAAAAGCGTGTGGTGATTGATCGAGAACACGCGCGCGTACTTCATGACGATCTAGTACTCCCGAATGCTTTAATGCTTCGGCAACTGCTTGAGTAGCTAGACCCCGACGCGTATAAGGATCAAACACCATAAAGTCGAGTTGAAAATAGTGACCCATTTTCAAAAGTAGAACCCGCCCGACGATCGTATCTGCTTCAACGATATCATAGTAGTAATCTTCAGGATAACTGTGCTCGACGGAATCAAAAGCTCGCTCTTCTCCAAGCTCATGGTCATACCCTTTGATTTCTTGCGGAGACAGCCCATATGCTTGCTCGCCATACTTCAAGAAATGGTCGTACTCAGCTTGATCGACATGACGTAATGCTCGACGTCTTAATTCCATCACAAAATCCTCCCTCATCCCAATTGATGCTTCGTTTACATTATAGCGATACCCTCCGTGCAATTGCAAAAATTAACTGGAACCGATCCGCAGGAAAAAAATTTAAAAAATCATTTTGTAATCATCTTGTGATTGTTTTAATTACCTCGAAATATGGTAAAGTAATGATGTAGACAACTGCATACTGGAAGGGGCTGGAAACGTGTTCACAGAACGTGACGGAATCAAATTGCGTTTAGAGCAAATCGAACGATTGTATTCGGACTTGAATCGTGAAGCGAAACAATTGACGGAACGCTTACGCCAATTAGATGAACAAGGGGATGAAGTACAACATGATCTTTCTCTTAACAAAGAAGATCGTGATCATTTGAAGTCAAGCATCGATGAAACGCTTCAGGCACTCATGAAGCGGACGACGGTCGATGCAAAAGTCGAACAGGAAAAGCAAGAAGACCTGATTTCGAAAAAAGCATTGATCGAAGATATTGAAGGATTATTGAAGAAAAAGAAATGAGCTAGCTGCGGCTGGCTTATTTTTTATGGGGGAAAGAAGTATGAAATTAACCATTGGACTGACGACATGTCTTCGTCCGACTGACGTCGTGCATGATCGTGTGAAGCAGTTGTTAGCGGATGAGACGATACATTTCGTCTATATCGCGCGGCAAAAAAAAAGCATAGAACACCTGCAACAGGAGACGGGATTGTCGGTATTAGTCGTCGATAAGAAACGACTAGATTTATACCCATTAGGCGAAACGACATCGTTCTTTTTCCATCCTTCAAGTGCGGTCTTTCGCATCAAACAAATTGATGCAGGTGGAAGAGATCCTCTCGTTGCGATGGGACGCCTATCAAAAGGGATGCATGTGTTAGATTGTACACTTGGTTTAGGTGCAGATGCGATTGTCATGAGTCATGCTATTGGAGAGCAGGGGCGGATCATCGGTCTAGAAAGCAAGACTGAGACAGCCTTTGTCGTCAAGGACGGATTAAAACGCTGGGAAGAATCTTACGAACCAATCAATCAGGCGATGCGACGAATCGAAGTGAAAGTCAAACATCATCTCGCATTTTTGAAAGAATGTCCGGATAATTGCTTTGATGTCATCTACTTTGACCCCATGTTTGAACAGACTGTTGAAGAATCGACACATCTCGACGCTTTACGAAAACTTGCGAATTATGAAGCCTTATCTGTTGAAGCGATGATTGAGGCGAAGCGTGTGGCACGTCAGCGCATCGTATTAAAAGCACATTATGAGAGCCCATTGTTTGAACGGTTTGGGTTCGAACGAACAAAGCGTAAAACGTCGAAGTTGCATTATGGCGTGATTGAACTGTAGATCAAAAAAGACCTCTGCAATTCATGCGGCAGAGGTCTTACTTGTTATTCGCTGATTATTGAACAGCGTCTTTTAATTCGTCTTCCATCTCTTCGAACGTTTCCTGAACGGCATTGACCGGTTGTTTCGTCATCAAGCTGACAACGACCGTAAAGATCAAGCTTGTGAAGAATCCAGGTACCATTTCATAAAGCGTCGTACTAAGTCCGAGTTGAACCCATATGATGACAGTCAAGGCACCTGAGATGATACCAGCCAGTGCACCTTGTTTCGTCATGCGTTTCCAGTAGAGAGAAAGCAAGATGATCGGACCAAAGGCAGAACCGAATCCAGCCCATGCATAACCGACGAGAGCAAGAATCGTCGCTGACGGATTCCAAGCAAGAATACTTGCGATGATCGCGACAACAAGAACAGCAATTCGACCGGTTAAGACGAGTTGTTTATCTGTTGCGTCTTTTTTCAAGAATGTTTTATAAAAGTCTTCAGTCAATGCACTCGAAGTAACGAGCAGTTGTGATGAAATCGTCGACATGATTGCTGCAAGAATCGCAGCCATCAAGAACCCTGTGATATACGGGTGGAATAGTACGTCCGAGAAACGGATGAAGACCGTTTCCGGGTCACCTAGTCCATTTCCTTGTCCTTCAAAATAAGCAATTCCGACAAGTCCTGTCATCATGGCACCAATGATAGAGATGAACATCCATCCGATACCGATGCGACGAGCACTTTTTAAATCTTTGACTGAGCGAATCGCCATGAAACGGACGATGATGTGTGGTTGACCAAAATAACCAAGACCCCAAGCAAGGAATCCGATGATTCCAAGAACTGTTGTTCCTTTGAGTGGATCAAATAGGGAAGGGTCTAAGTTTTCAGCATAGTTGTATGCTCCATCGACTCCACCAACGTCAGTCAAGGCAACGACAGGTACAAGCACGAGTGCGATAAACATGATACAACCCTGGACGAAATCGGTCCAACTAACTGCGAGAAAACCGCCGAATAAGGTGTAGGCGATTACGACCGCAATCGTCAAGAGCATACCATAGTGGTAATCAAATCCGAATGAGCTGACGAACAATTTTCCACCAGAAACGATTCCAGCTGATGTGTAAAATGTAAAGAAGACGATGATGACAAGTGCTGATACAGTACGAAGCACACGTGATTTGTCTTCAAAGCGATTTTCTAAAAAGTCAGGAATCGTAATCGAATCATTCGCCATTTCCGTGTAAAGTCGGAAACGTGGAGCGAGTACTAAATAGTTCACGTAACAGCCAATCAATAATCCGAGTGCGAGCCAAAGTGCTGAAACACCTGTCGCATACATGGCGCCGGGAAGTCCCATGAGCATCCATCCACTCATATCCGATGCACCAGCAGAAAGTGCTGTGACACCTGGACCGAGATCGCGTCCGCCTAACATGTAATCTTCTGTATTCGTCGTTCGCTTGTAGGCAAAGTAACCGATTGCCAACATGAGAACAAGATACAGGATGATCGAAATCCATTCTTGCGTCATAAAGTTAAATCCTCCAAATGCAATAGTTTTTTCAGCGATCAAGCACATATTGACCAGTTCGCCAAATGATATGTTCCCCACCTTACAGGGGATAAAACGACTTTGCAAGTCACTTCATTTTCATGGAAAGTGGTGCCACGCCTAGTGCCTTAAGGGATCGGGACGGTTTTAGTCCCTGTTAAAGTTCATCAATTTAAAATATTCAGAATAATTCAACAAAAAATAAATGACCCTAATGAATTAGGATCATTTATGTCATGTTAATTCGTCCAAAACTGTTGGTATGCGGTGCTTAAACGATCTAATGCCTGATCTAATTGTGCACGAGGACACCCGAAATTTAAACGTTCAAATGTTTCTCCACCAGATCCGAATGAAGCACCGTGTGTCAAAGCGAGTTTCGCTTCCTTGACGAGCCAATCGGCACGCGTTTTGCTATCGAGATTAAGTGCTTTGAAATCAATCCACAACAAGAATGTAGATTCTGGAATGATGACATTTAATTTCGGCATTTCTTGACGAATACGACGGACGGCATGGTCACGATTGTCTTCCAAATAAACAAGGAGTTGCGCTAACCATTGCTCACTCGCATGATCTCCGTACGCCGCCGAAATAGCAGTTGAAGCCAATGCGTTTGGATGAACAAAATGACGTTGCTGAACACGCTCGATCTGTTGGCGAATTGAAGTGTCAGGTACGATTAAGTACGACGCATAAAGTCCAGGAATATTGAATGTTTTAGATGGTGCGCTGACTAAAATGATTTTTTCATAATCAAAGGCAAGAATAGGTGTGTGCACCGAACCTTTATAGACGAGATCCGCATGGATTTCATCGGATACAAGATACACATCATGCTGTTTCGCAAGCGCCACGATACGCGGTAATTCTTCTTGAGAGAAGACTTTGCCGCTTGGGTTATGTGGACTACAGAGAATCATCATGCGTGCTGTTCGCATTTGCCGTTCGAGAAGTGGAAAGTCTGTCTGATACGTCTCACCGTCTAAAAGAAGCGGATTTTCAACGATTTGCCGTTGGTTAGACTGAATGATTTGATGAAATGGAGGATAGACCGGTGTCTGGATGATGATTTTATCACTCGGTTCAGTCAATGCGAGGACGGTATGCGCAAGTCCTGGAACGACACCGCTCGAGTAGAGAATGGAATCAGTAGTGATCGTTACGTCATATCGCTTCAGAAACCAATGCTGAATCGCTTGTTTTGCTTCCTCTTCAAACATCGAGTAACCGAAATGACCTGTAGCAGCACGTCTTGTCAACCGTTCTGTGAGATGATGCGGTGGACGGACATCCATGTCGGCGACCCACATCGGAATCAGCTCATCGGATCCATAAAGTGAATGAAGTCCGTCCCATTTGACGGATCCTGTATTTCGTTTCTCAATCGTTTCATCGAAATTAATCTGTTCCATCAGACTTCACTTCCTATTCTTTTTAAGTTAAACTACTCCATTTCACCATAGCGGATAAAGAGAGGAAGGAGCAAGTCGGAAAATAAAAGGTTTAACATTTATTCGATCAGGCAATTATTTAACTCGAACCTACCATAACAGAACGGAGTGATGATCATGTTACATTCTAAAGTAGTTGTCGGGCGAACGCCTGAAGAATTAGAAGAACGATTGAACGAATTTTTTGAGAACAATGGTGTTGGATCAAACGCCATCATTACGTTGAAGTTTTCAACATTCGTCGCGTCTAAAGCGGATGAACATTATTCGGTTTTAGTCGTCTATGATAATTCATTAACAAAAACGACACTGTAAAAAAGTAACAAGGAGTTGCGTGGAAATCACGTCGACTTCTTGTCTTGTCTTTTTTTATAAGTTATACTAGAAACAGATTTTACAAGCTTCCGTAGGTTAATGGCAGACCTCAGCAATGGTAATGCTGCAGTGCGAGTTCGATTCTCGCCGGAAGCATACACGCGTCTTTCGTCTCAAGTGATATATACTTGAAACGAAAGACTTTTTTTATGATGGATTCATCTTTGATTGAGGAGTGAACTTCATGCATCCAGTCATTCATTCTGTTGGCGATAAGATCAAGCAAGAACGAAAAAAACAAGGAATGACACAAAAAGCACTTTGTGAAGGAATTTGTAGTCAGGCTGAGATCAGCAAAATCGAAAATGGTCGAAATTCTCCGACGATTGATTTACTACAGCAAATTTGTCGAAGACTGCGCATTCCGATTTCATTGTTTTTTGAAGATGAAATCGTGTCACAAAAATTAAATGAGATTGATCAAAAAATGTTACGCCATATGAGAGAGAAAAATTACTCATCTATGGACAAAGATTTAGAAGAATATGCGAAATCAAATACAGCGTTTGAAATTCAAGTGTTAATTCGTTATCATCGAAAATTACTATTATATGAAAAAGGAAACATCGATTTTAGAACATGCATTTCTGCTTTATTGAAATTAGTCAGCGAAGAAAAGTTAGAAGAAAAATCATTTCTTCTCTATACTCGAATTCAAATGGCAATCGCTGTATTGTATACGAATCATGAAGATTACATGCATTCCCATCAAATCTACGTAGAATTACTAAAACTACATTATCAGACGCGAGAATATAAAAAAATTAGAATGAAAATCATATACAACTATTTACGTAATTTATACAGATTAAAGCGATTCGAGGAAGGGTTACAAGAAGTAGAACGAGTCATAGAAGAAACTAAAGAAATACAAGATTTGACATACCTTGGTCATTTCTATTATCAAAAGGGCTTTTTTTTAGAATCATTAAACGCTCCTGAGAAAAGTGTTAAAGAAGCTTACACGATTGCTTACTCATTTTTTACTGCGACAAACAATCACGCATACCGAAAAATTCTTGAAACACATTTATCAGATTTATTACTATTCCCTATCGACAGAAGTGAAGGGAAATGATGAATTTGGAAAATTTAACTTCGTCAATTGGTAAAAAGATTAAACAATTGCGTATCGAAAAGCATATGACTCAAAATGAACTATGTGAAGATATTTGTAGCCAAGCTGAAATCAGTAAAATCGAAAACGGCTTAAATTCACCGACTGTCGATTTGTTGCAACAAATTTCCAAAAGGTTAAAGGTGCCCATTTCTTTATTATTTCAAGAACATACGGATGAAGAACAATTTTTTCAAATTGATCAATTCTTATCCGATTTGCTTCGAGAAGAGAAGTACGAAGAAGCAATGGAGCGAATTAATCAGCAAGAAAAAAATATGATCACTGAAGTCGATATTTTAAAAAGTTACATTAAAACGATCATTGATCTAAAACAAAATCGGATTGATTTTCGGACAGCTGCGAGCCTACTCAGCAACTTGTTGAATGAAAAAGAAGTGTGGTCGCATTCCATTCAATTGTTCATTCGAATCAAAATGGCGATTGCAAATATGTATTCAGAAAAGGATCTATTTCATTTAACGGAATCCGTATATCAGGAATTGGAAAAAGAAATTGAAGCGCTCCAGTCGACTGCCCATCTGAATGCGCTATTAAAAATTTATTTTAATCATTGTCAGATTCTTGAATACCAAGGGAAGTCTGAGGACAGTATCGCCATCGCTAAGAAAGGATATGAACTATGTTTGCTGCATAATCATACATTTTTGTTTGGACATTTTTATTATCAGCTCGCGCACTATCACGAACAGTCAGGTGAAGATGAGATGTCACTTCAAAAACAGTATTCCGTCGCCTATACATTGTTTCACGCGTTTGAGCACGACGTTCGAAAACAGATGATTCTTCGCATGAAGGAAAAGTATATGTTATTTACCTTTGAGAAGTGATAAATAGGATGTGTAACCTTCTTGCCAAACAAGAAGGTTTTTTTATTAAAAGTGCAATCAAATGAGTAGTGAGAGGTGATAAGATGAAAAACGTACATCCAATTGGGGAGACACTGAAATTTTATCGACGTTTGAACAACGTATCACAAAAAGACATTAGTACAGGGATCTGTAGTCAGGCTGAAATTAGTAAAATTGAAAACGGTAAGGTAATGCCGACCGTTGAATTATTACAGCAACTTGCTATAAAGCTTTGTGTTCCTATATCCGAACTCGTTAAAGATGGTGCTGAACATCGTTTGGAACAAGCTCGTATTCTTGACCAAGCACTTCGTAAGCTAGTACGAGAAAATAAATTTGATAAATGCCTTCGTGTAATGAAACAAGTCTCATCCAGTCGATCTTCTGACGAAGTAAGGCGAATAATGAGATACTATGAAATCGTGATCGCCTATCGGCAACAGCACGTTGATTATCGAACGACCTCAGTCTTATTTGCACGATTGATCGATCAAGAAGGTTTACAGGTGCAGGATCCGATTCTTTACTTTCGAGTCAAGATGGCACTATCCATTTTATATGCGGAGTGCGAACAGTATCAACAAGCAGAAAAAATATATACTGACGTATTACATTTCACGACAGAAATTAGCGGTTTAAAAGAAGAACGACTTAAGATTCTTTATAATTATGCGAAATTATTATATAAAGTTAATCAGCCAGAAAAAGGACTTCGTATCATCGAGGAAGGGATACTGCTCAGTCGAAAATTGAAATAAACATCCTATTTAGCGCACTTCTATTATCAACGTGGTGAATTTCATGAGCGAATGGGGGTAGATATCTTGCAGACGAAACATGATTATACGATGGCCTACGAATTATTCTCTGCCTTTCAGATGAAACAATATGCTGACATCGTTCTAGAGGTGAAACGTTCTTTTTTTGCAGTCTATGCCTGAATGAGGTCATTGCTTAACAAACGAGAAAAGAGGAAAAACGTTGCGTATTGAATCATTTGGTAAACAGATCAAACAACTACGGATCGAGAGGAAGTTGACACAAAAAGAATTAGCGAAGGATGTATGCAGTCAAGCTGAATTAAGTAAGATTGAAAATGGTAAAACTATACCAACAATTGATCTTGTTCAGCGTTTGTCTCAAAAGTTACATATTTCAATGGATCAGATCTTCATCGATTCAAATGAAGTAAAACTATTTCAGCGCTATGAGGTACAACTAGCGGACTTTTCTAGACAACGTCGTTATGATGAAATGCTTGATTTCATGAGATGTTTACCAACTAGTCTTCCTCCTTCCGTTCAGTTATTGATTCGTTATTTTGAATGGGTCGCTCGCGAAGGGAAAAAAGATATCGATTATCGAACATGTATCTCACAGTTGCTTCGGTTATCGGATGAACAACAAATGGAAACAGAGTACCCTGTTCTTTATTTACGTATCCGGATGTCTGTCGCAAACTATTATTATTTGAACAGTCAGTATCCGTACGCGAGAAAAATTTATCAAGAATTACTAACTTACGATTATTCGACGGATACGCTGAAAAAGTTACAATGTAAAATTTTATATAATCATGCGCAACAGCTCTATTTTCAAAATGATTTTGTAACAGGGTTAGAGATTACTGAAAAAGGACTCGCCTTATCCGTTGAGCGAAAAGATACAGCGATGTTAGGGCACTTCTTTTATCAAAAGGGATGTTTCTATGAAGAATTGAGTTACGCAGAACGTGATATTCGTGACGCGTTTACCTACGCCTATTCTCTTTTTACTGCTTTTGGTAATGAAAATCATGCTGCGCTAGTATTAAAAGGAAAAACCCAGTTTCTCTACTTTCAAATGTAATCATGGAAGTAAAAGAAAGGAGTATAATTTGAATCATTTACCCGTCTCCATTGGCTATGAAATCAAGCGACTTCGAAAAGAAAAAAAGATCACACAAGCAGAATTATGTGAAGGCATTTGTAGCCAAGCTGAAATTAGTAAAGTCGAAAACGGTAAAAATTCACCTACCATTGATTTACTCCAACAAGTGGCAAAACGGCTGAAAGTACCATTATCGATGTTGTTTCAAGATCATTTACGAAGTGATGTCTTTCAATCATATGATGAACAATTAGCGGACTTGTTACGTACTAATCAATATGTAGATGCTCTGAAATTGAGCGAACACGTACTGTCTACAACTGAATATGAACAGGTACGTAATTTAGCAAGATATTATCAAGTCATCGTGCAGGAAAGAAGTGGTCAAATTCATTACTTAAAAGCTGTTCAATCGCTCGAACGGTTACTAAATAAAGAACAACTCTCGTTTGAATCAGCTACCTTGTATCTACGGATTCAGATGGGGATGGCGAATCTGTATGTCGAACACGGTGACTTTGAATTAGCGGATGATCTTTTTCAGAATTTGATTCAAGCAAAATACGAAACGATCGAATTAAAAAAAGTTCGAATCAAGATTTTATATAATTATGGACAACAACTTTTACTGCAAAAAAAATACCTTGCTGGTCTAAAAATCACCGAACAAGGTATTCAGGAGAGTCTTCAATTGGAAGACGGTCATTTCTTAGGTCACTTTTACTTTCAAAGGGGATACTTTAAGCAGCAATTAAATGGTGATCTCTCAGATATCCAGCGTGATTTTACGATGGCCTATTCCTTATTTTGTGCATTTGATATGCCGATTCATGAAAAACGTCTTCTGGAAGAATATGCAGAGTATGTTCTATTCCCAATTTAAAACGAACGACCGAATTGTCGGCACTCTTGAAGCGCTTGTTCGATCAATTCAGATGCACGATCGGGGTATTGCTGATGTCCTTCTAAAATGACAGTTGATACATCATTGATCCCAAAGAATGCTAACAAGTCTAACATATAGCGAACCGCGTGTTCACTTGGGGCTTTCTCTTTTGTCGAGTAATCACCACCGCGTGAATGAATCAACAGCACTTGTTTGTCTTCAACAAGTCCGATCGATCCTTCGGCTGTATAACGAAACGTTTGACCAGCCTGGGCGAGATAATCCATGTAATTGTGAAGCGGTGACGGAACCGTTAAGTTCCACATCGGAAATGAAAAGACAACTTTATCGGCATCTAAGAATCCGTTTAGATATTCTTGAAGCCGTTGTGCATGAGTCGCATCATCTCCAGTTAATTCTTCCCCTTTAAATAGCCGCCCTGCCGCGTTCACAAGTTTTAGGTCAAAGAAGGGAAGACGTTCCTCGAATAAATTCAAAACCGTAATTTTGTCCTCAGGATGGTTTTCACGATAAGCATTCAGAAAGGCATCGTTTAATTCAGAACTGATGCCTTTTTTTTGATGTATGCTATCGTTTGCTTCGATGAATAGTAAATGAGACATAGTGATCGCTCCTTTCTATATCTATCTATTCCCATTTTGCTTAAAATCATGACTTCCCATTATTTTATTATTTTTAGAAAATTCAAGTTTTATTTTGGTTCTGATAAAGAAAATAAACGACAGGAACTTGAAAGAGGGGATGGCGATGAATACACAGCGACGTTCTTCCAATAGTCAGCAATATCATCGAGAAATTCGGGCAAATTATCAATTGTTCGGGATGATCATTTTTATTTTGACGAGTTGTGGTGCCGTTTTATATATCGTTGCCAATACATTTAGTAGTTATGGTTTAAAAGGGGAGGATTGGATACGTGCACTTGTCATTGCGAGTGCTGGGAGTGTTCAATACTTCATCGGTAAAAGTACATTGTCAGACCGACTAAAGCCACATATGATGTCTAGCGTTTTTTTATTGATTCCATATATTTATCATCCATTCATCGGTAGGGGAGTCCAGACAGTTTGGGCATGTGCCCTTCTATTCATATTAACTTCCTTAGTCGTCATCAACCGAACGATGCTACTGTACGCAACAAGCATCACGACGATTTCTCTTCTTTATATTTGGTATCAAACTCCATCACTTGAAAACACTTCGATGTTTGTATCCGATCACATCGCGCGTATTGGACTTATCTTGATTGCGACGATCATTAGTTTACTGATTCATAATCAATATGTTACCCGTCTTGAACGAAATATTGAATACTTAGCCCGTTTACAGGAACAAGCATTTACGGATCCCGTGACAGGTTTACCAAACCGCTCTTCGTTTGTCATTGAAGTAGATAAAAAAAACAAGATGGCGATATGATTTGTCTTGTGGACCTGGACGATTTCAAAACAGTAAATGATGCATTCGGTTACCGAACCGGAGATCGTTCATTACACATCATTGGTCGGCGATTGATGAATCGTTTTTCAGATTGTACGATTGCGAAAGCGAGTGGAAGTGCATTCTTACTGCATGTGCCTCATCATCATGATGCACGAGTGCTCTGTGACGACATTTTATCGAGTGTAGCAGAACGTGTACAAATCGACTTTAAGCAAATCAATGTCACTGCAAGTATTGGGGTCTCTTATATCAATGATGAATCGACGGACCATGTCATCAATGACGCGGAGATTGCATTATTTACAGCCAAAGCAAATCGGAAGAATACGTATGCGATCACAGACTTAGCAATACAAAATGAACAGAAGCGAGCACTCCAGTTAACGCGCGATTTATATGATGCAGAATTGGATCGAGACTTCTTTATTTTATTTCAACCTCAAGTCAATGCGAGAACGCGTCAAATTACAGGTGTAGAGGCTTTAATTCGTTGGAATCATCCGGAATACGGTCTTGTTCCACCAGTTGAGTTCATTCCACTCGCGGAAAGAACACGATTTATTGAGACATTAGGGCGATGGGTCATGCGTCTAGCCTGTCTTCAAGGAAAAGCTTGGTTGGAGGAAGGGAAGGAACCTCTAACGATTTCGGTTAATGTTTCACCGTGGGAATTACGACAAGCTGATTTTACGAATCGAGTGCTCACTATATTAAAGCAAACAGGTTTTCCTCCATCACTACTTGAAATCGAGATGACAGAACATATCTTTATCGAAGGAACCGAGCAAATTATCGAAACATTAAACGCACTCCATTTGTATGGCATTCGAATCACTCTTGATGATTTTGGAACTGGATTCTCATCCATGCAACCACTCGTGGAACTACCATTCGATCAATTAAAAATTCCAAAAGAAATCGTTCAAGAAGCGATTCATTCTGAAAGGAAACGAGCGATGATCGAGACGATCATTCAATTAGGAAAACGATTAAATATGACAATCGTAGCAGAAGGAATCGAACTTGAAGAAGAGGCAACATTGCTCGAACAGATGGGGTGTCATACGTTGCAAGGATATCTATTCTATCGACCGCTTCAGCCGCAACAATTAGAATATTTTTTAGCGATGTGTCGAGAAGGCTAAACAGATATCAAACAATTGAAAATACAAACAGGCGAAGGATCATGTCCATCGCCTGTTTGTATTACCATATAGGAGATAATAAATCAGAGATACCGGGCAAAACGACGTTCGAGAATCTCTTGGATGACTGCGATACATGAACATATACCCCAGTAAATGAACGCAACGACAAAATAGACGGTCATATAGTCGAATTCACGCCCACCAACGATTTTTGCCTTTTGAAAAATTTCAGGGACAGTAATCATGGCAGCAAGCGACGAAGCTTTGACAAGATCTAGCAAGACGTTCGAAAGCGGTGGGATGGCAATTCGAATCGCTTGCGGCAAAATGATGCCAACAAACGTCCGATACCTAGATAAACCGAGGGACGCCGCTGCCTCTTCCTGCCCACGATCAATCGAGAGTAAGGAAGAACGAATGATTTCTGCCATGTATGCCGCACTGTTTAAACTAAAACCAGTAATCGCAGCGGTCAACGCGTTCAATTGAATATTGATGACTGGCAGCCCGAAATACAACATGAACAATAGCACAAGGATGGGTACACCACGCATAAATGAGATGTAGGCGCTCGCTCCAATACGCAATACTCGAAAATGAGAGAGACGACAAAGGGCAAGAATTAACCCAATTCCAAGACCAATCGCCATGCTGAGCAAAGAAATCCATAATGTTTGTCCAAGTCCACTTAAAATATATGGAAACGAATCGACCGCCAATTCAGGATTGAAGACGGACCGCCAATCAATCGATGACATCGTTAGTTCACATCGACAATCGTCGTTTTGACGTCAGGCATTTGGGAAACATTCTTTCCGGCATAAAATTGCTTCGAAATGTCTTTTAATGTACCGTCTTCCTTCATTTTATCGAGTTGTTCGTTAATGTTGGATTGAAGTTCTTTATTGTCTAAATCCATGATTAAACCGACTTGGCTCGGATTATAGGCGATGTCCGGATGAATCGTGATATCGAAGTCTTTGAAGAAATCGACAGCGAGTGTTTGCAAGTAATAATCATTCAAGATGACGTCTGTGCGACCGTTTGAGACATCTCGTAGATATTGATCGTTCGTCGCATTATCGTAAGTGACTTCTTTTGCACCGTATTTTTTAGCGATCTGCATATATGTCGTTGTTGCTTCTCCGGCAGCTTTTTTTCCTTTTAGATCTTCTAAAGACTTAATGCCTGACAAATCACTTTTACGGACGATTGCCGTACCATACGTATATTTATATGGTTTTGAGAAAGCGAATTTTTCTTTACGGTCATCGGTGATCGTAATGTCGTTAGCCGCAAGGTCAACCTGACCTGTATTAACGCTTGTCAACATACCGTCGAAAGACATCTCTTTGAACTTTACTTTCAAATCAAGCCGTTTGGCTACTTCTTTGACGACTTCAACGTCAAACCCCGTCAATTTATTACTTTTTTCATCATGATAGGACGTCGGGTAAAGTGTACCTGCTGTTGCGACGACGATTGTGCCTTCTTTTTGGATTTTATCGTATGCGGTTGCTTTCTCGTCTTGTTGACCGCATGCGCTTAATAGAATCGAGCTTCCTGCAATCAAGAGTCCCGTCCATTGCATTGTTTTTTTCATCGTATTATTCCTCTCTTTATTTCCGTAATCAGTAACGCTGTTCCTATATAAAAATACCACGGAATCACATGTTCGGGCAAAGCAATACGTGCATAAAGTATTGGATTTAACTAAAAAAAATATTGAATGAATATCCAAGTATATGTAAGCGTTATCAATGTTGATATATGGTGATTCTACCTCCAGAGATTGATCAAGATGGTGATTATGCATAGTAGCGAATAAACATAAAAGGGTGTAAAGTGTAACTTAACTGAATATACAGAAAATTAAGAAGGCAAGGAGAGTGCTACTATGACATTTCATAAATACCCTGAACAGCAGGGCTTATACGACCCTCGTATGGAACATGATGCGTGTGGGATCGGGGTTTACGCACATCAAACAGGACGAGCGAGTCATGAAATCGTTGAACATGCATTGGCCATGCTTTGTCAAATGGAACACCGTGGTGGACAAGGGAGTGATGCGAAGACTGGAGACGGGGCGGGTATTTTAACGCAATTACCAGATCGGTTGTTTCGTGAAACGGTTCGACACATTTCCTTCCCTAAAAAAGGGGATTATGGCGTTTTCATGATGTTCTTGCCACGTGAGGAACGGGAACGGATGCGACTCGAACGAACGTTAGAGTCAATCATTTTGACGGAAGGGCAAGACGTCTTAGGATGGCGAACCGTACCCGTCCAGTCCGAAGTGCTTGGATCAGGTGCACGTCGTACGGAGCCAGTCATTCGTCAATGCTTCATTGGTGCACAGGCGATGGAAGGATTGACATTTGAACGAACACTTTTTTTGATTCGACGAGCGTTTGAACGTGAATCGGAGCAACTCGGTCTTGAGCAATACGTCTTGAGTAGCTCGAGTGAAACAATCGTGTATAAAGGACTCGTGACGACGGATCAACTACGTGCGTACTTTGATGATTTACGAGACGAACGCTATCAGTCAGGCTTTGGTATTGTACATTCACGTTTTAGTACGAACACGTTCCCAAGTTGGAAACGTGCCCATCCAAACCGTTATTTGATTCACAATGGCGAAATCAATACGTTGCAAGGAAACATCCGGGCAATGCGCGGTCGAGAACGTCGACTTGCTGAGACGACGTACGGTAATCGGGCAGAGGAAGTGTTGCCGATATTGGATGAGACAGGTAGCGACTCATCAATGCTTGATAATGCGTTTGAGTTTCTTCATCTGTCAGGTCTTTCTCTCGCTGAGACAGCACTGATGCTCGTGCCTGAACCATTCGAACATGCCGAAATCAGACCGGCGAAGCGCGCGTACTATGAGTATCACAGTAGCATGATGGAACCGTGGGATGGTCCGTCTGCCATCGTCTTCACGAACGGAAAACAGATTGGTGCGACGCTTGACCGAAACGGTTTACGCCCGGCGCGATATGTATTGTTACGCGATGGTCATTTCATGTTGTCGTCAGAAGCAGGAGTACTCCCTCTTCGTGAACAAGACATTTTGTACAAAAAACGATTAGCACCGGGTGAACTCCTTTTACTCGATTTTGCGTCCGGTCAGTTAATCGCAGATGAAGAGATCAAGCGGGAGTTAGCGACACGTCACCCTTACGCGGAGTGGCTCGCTCAAGAAGTCGTTTCCCTCTCAAGTAACGACTTCAAGGAAACACTCATTGAACTTGGAACGAAACAGCGGCATTTTGGATACACGCGTGAAGATATCGATCAATACTTGATTCCACTCGTCGAAGAACAAAAGGATCCGATAGGCGCGATGGGAACGGACATACCGCTAGCGGTCTTAAGTGAACGTCCTCAATCCTTGTTCCGTTATTTCAAACAGCTATTCGCACAAGTCACGAATCCACCGATCGATGCGTTACGCGAAGAGATCGTCACCTCGACGCTAACATGGCTTGGTCGACAAGGGGAGCTGCTGACGCCGAACCGTGCGAACTGTCGTCGTGTTCGCTTAGAGACGCCGATCCTGCGACCAGACGAAGCCCATGTGCTTAAACAATGTGGACTTAAGCAGAAAACGATCTCAACGACGTTCACCGACTCGCTTGAAGAAGCGCTTGACATGATCGTTGATGAGGCTGTGACCGCTGCACAAAACGGGTATGAATTATTGACGTTATCGGATCGTCTCGTTCGCCCTGGAGCATTACCGATGCCAATCCTCTTAGTAACGAGTGCGATTCATCATGCGCTGATCCGTAAGGGATTACGAACAAATCTCAGCTTGATCGTTGAAGGTGGAGAAATTCGTGAGGTCCATCATGTCGCCACGTTGATCGGGTATGGTGCGGATGCGATTTATCCGTACCTTGCATATGCGACGCTTGAAGAAGCAGTAGGGGATCGTTTTACGGATGTAGCCAAACGTTATCAAAAAGCAGTCACGGAAGGCGTCGTCAAAGTCATGTCGAAGATGGGCATTTCGACGATCTTCAGTTATCGGGGCGCTCAAATCTTTGAAGCAGTCGGAATCGATCGCTCTGTCATCGAACAGCATTTCACTGGCACGGTCTCTCAATTGAGTGGGATGACGCTTGAGCTGATGGAAGAAGAAGTCCGACGAGCACAACAGGTTGCAGATGAACGGATTCATTTAGAGTCCGGCAGTGTCTTCCGGTACCGTCAAGCAGGAGAACATCATGCGTTTAATCCAGCGACGATTCATTTGCTGCAACACGCATGCCGCACAAATGATTACCGGCTCTATCAAAAGTACGCACAACGCATTCAGGAGGAACCAGCAACGGTGCTACGACATCTGTTGACATTCAAGGAGACGACGGCAATCCCGATCGAAGAAGTCGAGCCCATTAGCGAAATCGTCAAATACTTTAAAACAGGTGCAATGTCATACGGCTCGTTATCAAAAGAAGCGCATGAGACACTCGCGATTGCGATGAACCGCTTAGGTGGAAAAAGTAACAGTGGTGAAGGTGGGGAGGAAGAAGAGCGATACGAACACGATGAAAATGGCGATTTCCGGATGAGCCGAATCAAACAAATCGCCTCTGGTCGTTTTGGAGTGACGAGTCATTATCTGGTACATGCCGACGAATTACAAATCAAGGTGGCACAAGGTGCGAAGCCTGGTGAAGGTGGTCAATTGCCTGGTGAAAAAGTCTATCCATGGATCGCACGTGTGCGTGCATCAACACCTGGTGTTGGATTGATCTCCCCACCTCCACACCATGATATCTATTCAATTGAAGATTTAGCCCAGTTGATTCATGACTTAAAACGTGCGAACGATCAAGCCCGGATTAGCGTCAAACTCGTCGCCAAAGGAGGCGTTGGAACGATTGCTGCTGGCGTTGCGAAGGGGTTAGCAGATGTTATCGTCATCAGTGGTCATGACGGCGGAACGGGCGCCTCACCTAAGACGAGTATTCAACATGCCGGACTGCCATGGGAACTTGGTCTTGCTGAAACACATCAAACGTTGACATTAAACGGGTTACGCGAGCGTGTCGTTCTCGAGACGGACGGAAAGCTATTGACCGGTCGTGATGTCATCCTCGCAGCAATGCTAGGAGCGAATGAATATGGATTTGCGACAGCACCACTTATCGCTGTCGGCTGTATCATGATGCGTGCTTGTCATCTCGATACGTGTCCTGTTGGTGTCGCGACACAGGATCCAGAGCTCCGCAAGAAATTTACCGGATCTGCCGATGATGTCGTCCATTTCATGACATTTATCGCTGAGGAAGTACGAGAACATTTAGCAAAGCTAGGTGTGAGACGGTTGCAAGATCTCGTAGGGCGTACGGATTTACTCGAACCATCGGAACGACAACGAACGCATTGGAAGGCGAAAAGTCTTGATTTCTCTCGTCTCCTCGTTCATGTGTCACACGGTCCGGCTGAACAACAACAGCATCACGTTGAGCGTTCCTTTGACGCTCGTGAAATCTCGCCGTATTTGGAGGAGGCAGATTTCAGTCAGCCACAGACACTACGTTTAACGATTCAAAATACAGACCGTGCGATTGGCACGCAGACCGGTGCAATGCTGACCAGACGATTTGGGGCACTTGGTCTTCCGACGGATCGATTGAAACTTGAACTGCAGGGATCTGCCGGGCAAAGTTTAGGTGCGTATCTCCCACGTGGTATGACGCTTGATGTCACGGGAGAAGCAAATGATTATGTAGGAAAAGGGTTGTCCGGGGGTATCATCGCCGTTCATCCTCCACGTTCGATTTCGTTCGTCTCGTCCGATCAATCGATCATTGGTAATGTCGCACTTTACGGGGCGACAAGTGGAGAACTTTATGTCAACGGTCAGGCAGGTGAGCGATTTGCGGTTCGAAACAGTGGAGCCGTCGCCGTCGTCGAAGGAATCGGCAACCATGGACTCGAGTATATGACCGGTGGATCCGTCGTAGTACTTGGCGATGTCGGAAAAAACTTTGCTGCCGGTATGTCAGGTGGTGTCGCCTATGTCTTGCCGCGTAATCCTGAACAATTTTTACAACGTGTCAACCGCGAACTCGTCTCGACGGGACCTGTCACGCATGTCGAAGAGATTGCGCGACTGAAGACGTTCATCGAGCGGCACGTCGCACGGACCGGAAGTGAGCAGGGAGATGCGATTCTAGCGAACTGGGATCATGTCATTCATTCGTTCATCCGCGTCATTCCTTCGACGTATGAGAAAGTGACAACGTTGATGGCTGATTTCGCTAAACAAGGACACAACACCGAAGAAGCGATGTTGCTCGCATTCGAGACACATCTAGGGCGCAGAACAGGAGGGGTACGATGAAACGACGCGATCAATTCATGACAGTTGCTCGTTCGGGTGGAACGGAACGACACCCAAGCGAACGAGTGGGTGATTTTAAGGAATATAAGACGGCTTTGACGGAAGCAGAAGCGAGTCAACAAGCAAGTCGATGTATGGATTGTGGCACCCCGTTTTGCCATGTAGGGGAAGTATTTGATCAAGTGAAGATTGGTTGTCCAGTCTATAACTTGATTCCAGAATGGAACTTGCTCGTAGAAGAAGGACGTTTTCAAGAGGCACTCGATCGCCTTCTTGAGACGAACAATTTCCCGGAATTCACGGGTCGCGTCTGCCCGGCGCCATGTGAAGGGTCGTGTACGTTGTCGATTCATGAACCTGCGGTCGCGATTAAAGATATCGAACGGGCGATCATCGACATTGGCTTCGAAAAAGGATGGGTCGTGCCCCGAATTCCAGCAATACGATCGACACGTTCGATTGCCATCGTTGGATCTGGTCCTGCCGGTCTTGCGGCTGCCGATCAGCTGAATCAAGCCGGTCACCAAGTGACGGTCTATGAGCGGGAAGATCGGATTGGCGGATTACTCACGTACGGTATACCAGCCATGAAACTCGATAAAGAGGTCGTACAGCGCCGTGTTGATTTGCTTGAAGCAGAAGGAATCCACTTCCGGACGAACGTCACGATCGGTGCAGATATCACGCTCGAGACACTTGAAGCGGAGTATGACGCCGTTATCTTATGTGTCGGCGCGACGGAACCACGCAAATTAACGGATGCGCCAACGCGTGGAGTTGGTTATGCGATGGATTATTTGACAGGGGTGACACGTCACGTGCTCTCGCAAGAACCGTTGTCTCCTGATCACGATGCGAGAGATAAGGATATTCTCGTCATTGGTGGCGGCGATACCGGAGCGGACTGTGTAGCGACGGCGCTCCGTCAACGCTGCCGCTCCGTCGTCCAATTCGGCAAGCATGAACAACCGGGTACGACACGTGCAACAGGAAACATGTGGCCGGATACACCTTTGCTTTATTCGATTGATTATGGATATGCGGAAGCATTCCAACAATTCGGTCGGGATCCCCGTGAATACTTGATCGCCATCAAGCGATTCACGACAAGTGAATCGGGTCAAGTCACCGGTGTCTGGACGATTCAGACGACGAAAACAAAAAATGAATCGGGTGCGGTGATCTTTGAGGAGATCAAAGGGAGCGATCGTTACTTCCCAGTCGATCAAGTCTGGATTGCCATTGGATTCAGTGGTGTCGAAGAGAACGTACTCGAACATTTAGCAGTCGCCTCGGAACGTGGGAAAATCAAGACGATTCGTTACGCGACGAACCGTCCAGGAGTATTTGCCGCAGGTGACGCAAGACGTGGTCAATCATTGATCGTCTGGGCGATTCGCGAAGGTCGTGAAGTAGCAGAAGCCGTTGGACAATATTTAAAAGCAATGCAACAAACAGGCTAAATCACATCGTCTGGATTTTCTGGCAACATCGGAAATCCAGGCTTTTTTGTGTTTGGCAAAGAAATCTGCCAGTTCAAAAATAACTATTGATTTTGTTTCAAGGTGAAACACCGAAAATATTTCTGCTATTCTTATAAAATGAAGAGGAGGTATGACAGATGAATTCAGAAATCATCTATTTCGTATGCGAGAGTGGAATGGCGAGTAGTATCATGGGGGCTACGATTTTAAAAAAGCGCTTACTTGAATGCGGTATTACGACAGACGTCAAGACATGTCGGATCGCAGAACTACCTGATCAAGCAGCTTTTATCGTCGGAGAAGCGCAACTCGTCCATCGACACGTATGGAAAACACATTGTTCGGTTCATCCAGTCGATCGGATTCTTGATCCGACTGCATATGACGTCATCCTCGAATCTTGGCAGAAAAGAGTGAGGCTGCATGACTGAATTTACACCACGTGAACATGATATCTTATTTTTCCTCTTATCACGCGAGGAACCTGTTCAAATACAAGAGATTGCGGAAACGCTCGAGACATCGGAACGAACGATTCAACGTGAACGCGATCGTCTTGCCCAGTCTTTAGAAGATCATGATTTGCGTTTGACATATGTTCGCGGCAGAGGTCTCTTGATTGAGGGAACGGACGAAGCCAAACATGCATTACGGGACCAACTCTTGTTGTCACATAAACAATTACCGAACGCTGAAGATCGCCAAGTCGAGTTAGCGTATCGGCTACTACAAGAAGAAGGGATGGTCAAATTACAGGCAATCGCCCATGCGATGTATGTGGCTCCGAGCACGGTTAGCCAGGATTTAGAGCGGATTGATGAGTGGTTTCTACAATATGACCTTGAAATCAAGCGCAAAAAAGGTATTGGTGCCGAAGTCATCGGCGAAGAAATCAACAAACGCCGTTTACTGATTTCATTGATCTTTACGCAATGGGATGTTCTTGCTTTCTATCGGTTGTTGCAAGGCGACGCCGGGCAATTACCTCATCTGTTACAAATGAACCGAACATCATGGCTTGAGATGATCAATCAAGCGTATGCAGTCATTGCACCGTTGACGAAAGAAGGGCGTCTCAATGACCGACAAATCATGCGTGCGACACTCAGCTTAGCTTTACAAGCGTTACGAAAAGATCAGTTTCCGATGCGTTACGAGTTAAAAGCGTATCCGGTCGAAATCCTCAAATGGGTGGAACGCGTCGAAGAGCGATTACCTGACACATTGTCGATTGCCGAACGCCAATGGTTATCAGAAGAATTGCGTGCTTTCTTTCAATCGGACGCAGGAGATACGGAAGAACTCGTCACGCGCCTCCGTGTGAAACGATTGATTGAACATGTCTCCTTATTGTATGGAACGAACTTTACGAAAGATCATGCTTTGGAGCGGGGGCTCGTTTCGCATATACAATCCTATACGCGTCAAAATAGCGTTAATCCGTCCTATGTCATCAAACAAATTGAACGGGAATATCCACGTCTGTTCGATGCGGTCAAACAAGCAGCATTATCGATCTTCACAGATGCGACATTTGAAGACGTAGATTTAGCATTTTGGGTCATGCATTTCGGGGCTGTTCTCAGCAAACCGACACCTAAACTACCATATCGGGTTTTAGTCGTCTGCTCTGCTGGACTCGGCTCTTCAAAGTTATTGATGAATCGGTTACGGCAAGAATTTACTGAACTTGAACATATCGATAACTCGTCACTGTTTGGCATTGAACGGTTACCGATTGAATCGTATGACTTCGTTTTATCGACCGTGCCGTTGCCTGACATCCGCCCACCACATCTTCTTGTCAACCCGTTGCTCCCTCAGGATGAGGTCGAACGGATCCGAAAATTGATTCTTGCCTTACCAAAATCCTTCCAACCAGAACCACGGCAGACGAAAACAGAATGGCTCGATCTCGAGCAATTGCATCGGCTCGTTGCATCGTCGATTCGAGTGTCGAACGGATTTCAAATGGAACGGTTGGAGCGTGTGGACGATGGGATTGAATCGTTATTATTTGAGATCAGCACACGCATGGTCGACCAAGGATTAGCAAAATCAGCTGTTTCACTCTCGGCGCAATTGTTGCGTCGTCATGAGATGTCGGGTCTTGGTATTCCAGGAACACGGCTTGCTTTATTCCACGGACGTGATGCGACGATTCAAAGAGGAGGATTTCTCATTTTTGAATTGCCTGAACCAATCGACTTACTCGGGATGGATCAACAGTTGCAATCTGTCGAAAGGCTTCTTGTCCTTGTCGCACCGGAAGAGACCTCAAACGAACTGCTTGAATTACTCAGTTCGATTAGTGCCGCAATCATTGAAAGTCCCGAACAAATGGATCAATTTGAGTTCGGAGAGGAACATGCAATTCGTCTGCTTTTGAATCGAACGTTTCGAACGGTAATTGATCAATTCCTAGGCAATACTTGAAAAACCCCTGTCACTCGATCTTTGAAGTGGCAGGGATTTTTTCTTGGATCAGGCAGGCTTCTTTCCAGTCTGTCCAACTTCTTGGACAAAGACTGAACTAGGAAAGATTGAGTAAGCGCTTGCAATGATCTTAAAATAAGGGCATAGCAAAGCAATCATCTTATCAACTCATACACGAAATGGAGGCTAACGCAATGGCGACAGCTCAAAATGGAGCACGGGGTATCCGTGTACAAGTTCAACGGTTCGGTAGCTTTTTAAGCGGTATGGTCATGCCGAACATCGGTGCATTCATCGCTTGGGGGATCATCACGGCACTCTTCATCCCGACTGGATGGGCACCGAATAAGGAACTCGGTGAACTTGTCGGTCCGACAATCACCTATCTCTTACCGTTGCTGATTGGATACACGGGCGGGAAGTTAATGCATGACGTCAGGGGAGGCGTTGTCGGGACGCTTGCGACGATGGGGGTTATCGTCGGAACAGAGATTCCGATGTTCCTCGGTGCCATGATCATGGGACCACTTGGTGGATACGTTATCAAAAAGTTCGATCACTTAATTGAAGGAAAAGTCAAACCAGGTCTCGAGATGCTCGTCAATAACTTCTCAGTCGGAATCATCGGTGGTTTGTTGATGCTCGGTGGATTCAAAGTATTCGGACCACTCATGACAGGTCTTGACGACATCATGGCCGCAGGAGTTGGTGCGATCGTCAGCGCACATTTGTTACCACTAGCGAGTTTGTTCATCGAACCGGCAAAAATCTTGTTCTTAAATAATGCGATCAACCACGGTATTTTAAGCCCGCTTGGTCTCGACCAAGTAAATGAGGCGGGTAAATCAGTTCTGTTCTTACTCGAAGCCAACCCGGGTCCAGGTCTTGGATTGTTACTTGCATACTCGTTCTTCGGTTCTGGTGCAGCGAAGAAGACAGCACCCGGTGCAGCATTTATCCAATTCATCGGTGGAATTCACGAAATCTATTTCCCATACGTCTTGATGAAGCCAGTCTTGTTGCTTGCGATGATTGCAGGTGGCATGAGTGGGATCCTCACCTTCGTCCTGTTTGATGTCGGATTAGTCGCACCCGCTTCACCTGGTAGTATCATCGCGGTCCTCGCAATGGCATCACGCGGTTCTTACGTCGGATTGATTGCAGGTGTACTTGTTTCAGCATCTGTGACATTTATTGTCTCGACTGTCCTGCTAAAAACTAGCAAGGCAAAAGAAACGTCGCTTGAAGAGGCAAGCGCGAATGTCAGTGCGATGAAAGGAAAACAATCAATTGCCTCATCACTCGTTTCAGCTGATGCAAAACCACTTGCGGAAGTCGAACATATCATTTTCGCTTGTGACGCTGGTATGGGATCGAGTGCAATGGGTGCATCCGTTCTTCGCAATAAAATCAATAAGGCGGGCTTACCCATCAAAGTGACGAATACGTCGATCAGCCAACTTCCGCCAAACGCTGAACTGATCATCACACACCGTGATTTGACGGAGCGGGCAAAGGAACAGGTACCAACGGCAGAACACCGGTCAGTCGATAACTTCCTGAATGCCGGATATTATGATCAACTCGTCCACGAGATCGAAACAGCACGGAATAAGATTTCTTAAAGATAAAGATAAAGATAAAGATAAAGACATTCAAGGAGGAATAAACATGACAACGACAATGAACCTTTCACCGGAACTTGTATTACTTGATCAACAATTCGCAGACGAGACGGCAGCCATCACGGCTGCCGGTCAACTCCTCGTCGATCACGGATATGTCGAAGCGGGGTATATCGATTCAATGCAGGAACGTCATGCCTTATCAACGGTCTACATTGGCAACCATGTTGCGATTCCACACGGAACAGAGTCGGCTAAATCACAGGTCAAGAAAACGGGGCTATCGATTCTACAAGTACCGCAAGGCGTAGCGTTCGGAACGGAACAAGCACGACTCGTTATCGGCATTGCTGGCGTCGGTGATGAACACCTCGAGTTGTTATCGAATATCGCAGTCATTTGCTCCGATGAGGAGAACGTAGAGCGCATCGTAGCAGCGACATCAAAAGAAGAAATCATCGCGTTATTGACAGCGGAGGTGTAATGATGAAAGCCATCCATTTTGGTGCCGGTAATATCGGACGAGGATTCATTGGCTTACAACTCGTCAAGACGGGTTACGAAGTATGCTTCGTAGATGTCAATACGACAGTCGTCGATGCATTAAAAACACGACATACCTATGAGGTGGGTTATGCCTCTGAAAGAGGAGGGCGTGAACGGGTCGACGGCGTGACGGCACTTAACAGTTTATCTGAACCAGATCAGGTCGTTGCAGCGATTCGTGAAGCAGATGTAATCACGACAGCTGTCGGACCGAGTTTGTTGTCGAAAGTAGCTCCTTTGATCGCGGAAGGGTTACGTCAACGGGATCAACAGTCACCTGTCTACGTCATTGCCTGTGAAAACATGATTGGGGGGTCAAAACACTTACAAACAGAGGTGGCGAAACATCAACCGGTAGCGGAGAATTGGTATTTCCCGAATGCAGCAGTTGATCGGATCGTGCCACTTCAGCATCACGAAGATCCGTTGTACGTCGAAGTGGAAGAATTCTTCGAATGGGTGTTCGAAACGACTGGACTACCGGAAGCCTATCCACGGATCGAAGGCGTCACCTATGTCGAGGATATCGAACCGTTCATCGAGCGGAAGCTGTTCACTGTCAACACGGGACATGCAATTGCTTCATACCTCGGAGCACTATTTCATAAAGAGACGATCGCTGAAAGTCTAACAGATCCACGCATCCGTCGGGGTGTCCAGACGGCACTTTACGAAACAGGGTGGTTGTTACTTGAAAAGTACGGCTTTAATCCGGTCGATCATAGTGCGTACATCCAAAAGAATATGAAACGCTTTGAAAACCCGCGAATTCATGATGAAATCATTCGTGTCGCCCGTTCACCGATTCGTAAATTGAGTCCAAGTGACCGACTTGTCAAACCAGCAAAGGAATTGATGGAGCGTGGGATTGAAGCAGATGGATTAGCACGTGGGATCGCAGCAGCCCTGACCTATTTCGATCCAAATGATTCAGAATCTTCAGAATTAAATGCGTATATTACGAAACATGGAATCGAAGATGCGCTGAACGCATATCTACAACTGTCAGCAACGGATCCACTTGGATCTCGGATCGTTGAACATTATGAAGCGATGCAACAACAACTCAACTCGATTGCTTAAGAATGAATAACTCTGTAAGCCGAACACCTTTCACATCTGTGAAGGGTGTTCTTAGTTTGCGATTTAAATATGTCATGGTATCGACAAAATAAGCAGTTTCTAAAAATCTTGCTATCACAATTTGATTACAATTTGTATATTAAATTTGGAATATTCGAAAACGAATATTTAGCGATAAAAATACATTGTACGCTATATGAACGGAACATCTCTATTCCGATTTTTCAGGTAAGAGAAGGTGATCATATGTTGAATTATAAAGTGAACGTATATAGATTAAACGGAGCACGACCAAAAACTACAAAAGGAACCGGACCAAAACATTTGATTTATTCGAGTCAGTTTTCTTCACGTACACCAGTCCATTTATTGCATCAACTCATCTTGAATCGATTGTTGGTTGAGCAAGAAAAAAACCTAGATTTAACGTATACGATCGAAGTAAATGCGGTACTTGATCAATTCGTGATCGACGTCCGTGTCTTTTCAACAGATACGGTCAGCATCCAAGTCGAGCGTGACTTGATTGAAATCATTGAACGTGAAGAAGTTCGTCATATCCCAGCGCTTGAAATCGGAAAACCGGATTTCGCAGAATTCGCTCACATCGTCTTAAAGGTGAAGGAAGGTGGACCACGCCTTTCACAAGAGGATACGCAACGAATTTTCAATGAATCTGGTGTTCGAGGACGAATTATCCTGCACAAGGAGCGAATCGATAGTCATGAACCCTCCCATTCGATTCAGTTGTTGATTGGTGGGGCCGAGAAGTGTTTGTACAGTCTCTCGCAATATCAGCTTGATCCACTCTTCCGTAAACATGGTTTGACGATTCAATCCTTGAATCTGTTACCGTTTGATTTATTCATGATTCGCGACAAAATCGCGATGCTGTCTTCAGCAGATGCTTCGCAACTGTGGATTGATGACATCACGACATCCAAGAACGGACGATCACATCAGATTTGTTTTAACGATGGGAATGAATGCATGACGGTTATCTGTGATCTTCATGGATCAATTCGGTCTTATAAATGTTCGTGATGGTTTAATTCTTCTTCGAATAGGCTACATTCTTAACAGAGGTTCTAACGAAGGGGAGTCGAACAATCATGTTATCTAAACAACAGACGGAAGAATTCAAGCAACGGTTATTGAAGGAAAAAGAAAAGACAACATCAAACATCGAACAACGCGATACCGATTACGATGAAGGTGAACTGTCGAGTTACGATAATCATCCTGCCGATTCCGGCGATGAATTGTTCTTGCGGGAACGTGATCAAGCAATCACGGATATGCAAGAGGATATGCTATCGGATGTGGATCGCGCCTTAAAAGCAATCGAGGACGGAACGTATGGCATTTGCGAAGTCTGTGGAAAAGAGATTGAATTCGAACGTCTTGATATCATTCCAGAAACCCGATTATGCATTGAGCATGCAAAAGAAGAAGCAGAACAAAACGAGAACGATCCGAATTCGCGACCAAGCGAAGAAGATGTACTAGATCCATCTGTCACAGCTCGCGGGAAAGACATCGACGGTGATACGGACGGATTCTCGAAAGTAAGTGACTTTGGTAGTTCCGATACACCGTCTGATCAAGAAGATGGAATCGATCCGACACGGTCTTGACCGACAAAACATCTCCCGAAAATGGAGATGTTTTTTTCGAAAAAAATCATAAATAGTTACCTGAATTTTTTGACTTTTCATATAATTTTGATACGATGGTATCGAGAGGACTGTTTTAGCCTATATTAAAATGTAAGCGCATACAATCATCCGTCTCACTGCTTGACCATTTTAGTTGAGGGAGGAAATAACGCATGATTTATGACATTCCGAACAAGCAAGGGTCAAAAGTACAGTACAAGGAACGGTATGAAAATTACATCAATGGAAAGTGGACGGCACCTGTCGGGGGAGAATATTTTGATAATGTGACACCTGTTACTGGTAAGGTATTGTGCCAAGTCGCTCGTTCTACAAAGGAAGATATCGAACTCGCTCTTGACGCAGCACATGCGGCAAAAGAAGCATGGGGAAAAACATCTGTAACCGAACGTTCGAATATTTTAAATAAGATCGCCAATCGAATGGAAGAAAATCTCGAGATGCTCGCTTATGCGGAAACACTTGAGAACGGAAAAGCCGTTCGTGAGACACTTAACGCCGATTTACCGCTCGCGATCGACCACTTCCGTTATTTCGCTGGGGTCATTCGTGCCCAAGAAGGTTCGGTTGGCGAACTCGATCAAGATACGGTTGCGTATCACTTCCATGAGCCACTTGGCGTCGTCGGTCAAATCATTCCGTGGAACTTCCCGCTCCTGATGGCTGTCTGGAAATTAGCACCAGCTCTCGCAGCAGGAAACTGTGTTGTCTTAAAACCAGCAGAACAAACACCAGCGAGCATCATGGTACTCGTTGAGATCATCGAAGATTTACTTCCACCAGGTGTGCTCAACATCGTCAATGGATTTGGTCTTGAGGCAGGGAAACCGCTCGCTTCAAGCAAACGAATCGCCAAAATCGCCTTTACGGGTGAGACGACGACAGGACGTTTGATCATGCAGTACGCTTCGCAGAACTTGATTCCGGTCACACTCGAACTCGGTGGGAAATCACCGAACATCTTCTTTGAAGATATCATGCAGGCAGACGATGCATTCTTCGATAAAGCAATCGAAGGATTATTGATGTTCGCGTTGAACCAAGGGGAAGTCTGTACGTGTCCGTCGCGTGCCTTGATTCAAGAATCGATTTACGAACCGTTCATGGAACGTGTTCTAGAGCGCGTCAAAGCCATCAAAATCGGAAATCCTCTTGATGTCGACGTCATGATGGGTGCTCAAGCTTCGAACGAACAGATGGAGAAAATTCTTTCGTATCTTGAAATCGGTAAGTCGGAAGGCGCAGAGTGTCTAATCGGTGGAGAGCGCAACATGCTCGAAGGAGATCTCGCAGAAGGATATTACATCCAACCAACGATCTTCAAAGGTCACAATAAGATGCGCATCTTCCAAGAAGAAATTTTCGGACCGGTTCTATCGGTCACGACATTCAAGACGGAAGAAGAAGCACTCGAAATTGCGAATGATACGTTATATGGTCTTGGTGCCGGCGTCTGGACACGTGACATGAACCGTGCTTATCGGTTTGGTCGTGCGATCGAAGCAGGGCGCGTCTGGACGAACTGTTATCACCAATATCCAGCTCACGCGGCGTTTGGTGGTTACAAAATGTCAGGTATCGGACGCGAGAACCATAAGATGATGCTCAACCATTACCAACGAACGAAAAACCTACTCGTTAGCTACAACCCGAATAAACTCGGTTTCTTCTAAGTCGGAAAGGACGTGGATGCAAATGGTGGAACGTGTTCAGGCGACAGCAGCTTGTCTTGAGTTGATCGACCAGTTGAGAGAAAAACACGGTCCGTTGATGTTTCATCAATCTGGTGGTTGTTGCGATGGCAGTTCCCCGATGTGTTTTGCGCAAGGCGATTTATTCCTGGGAGATCAGGATAAAAAACTAGGAGAGATCGGTGGTTGTCCGTTTTATATTCATGAAGATCAATATGAGTACTGGAAACATACCCAACTCATCATTGATGTCGTGGATGGTCGAGGCGGAATGTTCTCTCTTGAGGGTGTCGAAGGGAAACGTTTTTTGACACGCTCCCGTGCGTTCACGCAAGAGGAAAACGCTGAACTATCAGCATCAAGTTAATGAAGGATACAAACGCGATTTTGTCTAGGCGACTTGTTCATTCAGGTCGCTTGTACAGAATCGTGTTTTTGTTCGTATTACAGCGTTCTAACAGGATAAAAGTTGGTAATGCGGCATAAGAACGGTATAATGAACTCATATTTTGACGAGAAGATTTTTTCACACTAAGACATTATAGGGGGTCACCATGAAATATCCATTTTTAGGTTGGACAGGTCAAACGATCGGAGTGACGGCGCCCTCCTCCGGATTACGTGAACAGCAACAGGAATGGGTCGAACGAGCAGTTGAACAGGTACAAGCACGGCAAATAAACGTCCGTTTGGGCGAAACGATTTGGTCGCATCAACTTGCTGAAAGTGCACCGGTCAAACAACGGGCTGAGGAATTGAATCACATGATGACGGATGAGACGATTGATGCCGTCATCCCGCCATTTGGTGGGGAACGCGCCATTGATCTTTTACCCGAGTTGACGCCAGCTACTTACCAAACAAAATGGTTGCTTGGCTATTCCGATATCAGTACGTTATTGCTCAGTCTGACGCTTCAGACAGGAATTGCGACAGCGCATGGTCCGAATTTCGTTGAGCTTCGAAGTGAAGAGTGGGATGAGACGACAAGTGCCTGGCGACGGGTGCTCGCGACGCCAACTGGAGGAACCGTCACACAGTGGGCTTCCGATCGTTATCAATCCGAGTGGACTGATGAAGAACGTCCAGCAGGTTCATTATTTCAGTTAACGGAAGCGACGGAATGGAAAGCACTTGATGAGCGAACAGAAGTGACCGGACGGTTACTTGGTGGCTGTCTGGAGACGATTCGCCATCTGATAGGGACACCGTACGGAGATGTGCGTCGTTTTCAGCGTGAAGAGATCAACGGAGAACCGATTCTCTGGTACTTTGAGGTATCTGAAGCGAGTTCTGCAGAGGTGCATCGGACGCTTCGACAAATGGCGTATGCTAGATGGTTCGACCATGCGGCTGGCTTTTTATTCGGGCGTACATCTGCAAGGATTACTGAAGATCTGACATGGCTAGACGTGTATCACTATCTAGCGGATGAAACAGGCTTACCAGTCTTATATGATCTTGACATCGGTCATCAGCCACCGCAGTTGACGTTAATCAATGGAGCGACAGGTGTGGTTCGTATTCAAGGAAAAGATTCACGAATCGATATTACGTTCAACTAAAAAGGAGAGCACGCAATGGCACGTCGTAAGTTTCAAGCATTAGGCGTTTATAAACGCGTCCATATTAACCCGGAGACACGTCGAATGACGTTACCGGAACCGTTTTACGATGCACTTCGTCTAGAAGATGAATTGCTGATTGCACAAGTCGGAGATGTTCTCGTCATGCGTCGTCCGGGGGAAGTCGTCGAGATAGAAACGGATTTATTGAGCGAACTCGTAGAAGATGGATTCACGGGTACAGAGCTTGTCCAAGAGTTTGCCTACCGGCGTCAGCAACAGGAACAACGATTACGTCAACAAGTCTTGCAGGATGAAGAGGATGACCATGCTGCTCAACTGAAGATCGAGCTATAACGGAAAGAAGGAGTGGGGCAGATGCGTCGCAGAACAAAAATTGGAATCGGAGTCATCGGATCCGGATTAGTAGCAGCGAGTTATTATTTTTATGAGATGGCAATCGCCACGAATCCGAAGCCGTTCTTATCGAATAATCGGGATTTGAGTGATGAGATGGTCCGGTTGATGCAACCTGGACAAACATGGATCAAGGAGCAGCCGCTCGAGCGGATCGAGATTGAAGCGAAAGACGGCTTAACGTTGCGCGGACATTTCCTCCCGTCTCCTGTTCCGTCAGATCGGATTGTCATTCTCGTGCATGGATACGGAGGCGTCGGAACGGATTTAGCCGGATTCGCCTATCTGTACCATCAGGCCGGTTTCCATGTCATGATGCCCGATAATCGAGGACACGGAATGAGTGACGGTCATTATATCGGATTCGGATGGCATGATCGGGAAGATTGTCTCAGTTGGTCGAACTATCTGATTGAACGGATTGGACAGGATGCGAAACTGTTCTTACATGGTGTGTCGATGGGAGGGGCGACCGTATTGATGACGAGTGGCGAACAACTTCCACCACAAATCAAAGGAATCATTTCTGATTGTGCCTATACGTCCGTCAATGCTGTTCTTGCGTATCAGATGAAGCGGATGTATCGACTACCACACTTCCCGTTTTTAGGGATGACGAGCGTATTAACGAAGCTAAAGGCAGGTTATACGTTCCGTGAAGCATCAGCGCTGAAACAGGTCAAAAAGTCACAGGTTCCGATTCTCTTCATTCATGGTGGTGCGGATACGTTCGTACCGACAGATATGGTGTATGAGCTGTACGAAGCCTGTCCAACGGAAAAGGAACTGGTCGTTATTCCGAATGCCGCACACGCGATGGCATATTTCGAGGATCCGGCTTTGTATGATGACGTCGTTGAGAAGTTCGTCCGGAACATCTTGCGAAATGATTGACAACTCAGTTCGTTACCCGCTATATTAATATCATAAATCAACGTCGTCGTGGCGGAACTGGTAGACGCGCTAGACTCAGAATCTAGTGGTGGCAACACCGTGGAGGTTCAAGTCCTCTCGGCGGCATAAATGATTGAAGGAGGCAATCCCATCAAGGGGTTGCCTCCTTTTTTGATAATGAATAGAAAACGATTGCATCGAATAAAAATTCAGAAATGTTTATCTTTTTAGAACTTTTCTGGTAAAATACGTTTTAAAGAGGGTACTCTTCAGGGAAAGTACTAAGTGGAGTCGACAATCTTTAACACATAGGAGAGGGGAAACAAACATGAAAAAAGGAAGTATTTTGCTAGCGCTCTTGATGAGCTGTATTCTCGTACTTGGTGCATGTAGTATCGGTTCGAAGGATGAAGGGTCTTCAGAAGGAAAGACGTATAAAGTTGGTATCGACGTCACGTATCCACCATTTGAGTACAAAGACGGGGACACGTACAAAGGAATCGACATTGATCTTATGAAAGCAATCGCTAAGGATCAAAACTTCAAGATTAAATTTGAAGCAATGGATTTCAGCGGTATCATTCCAGCACTTCAAGCAAATCAATTGGACGTTGCCATTGCCGGTATGAGTATTACACCAGAACGGAAAAAAGTCGTTACATTCTCAGACCCATATTTCAAAGCTGGTCTTATTTTAGTCGTCAAAAAAGATGAGAATGGTATTAAATCCGTTAACGATCTTAAAGGGAAAAAAGTAGCCGTCAAAAAGGGAACGACGGGTGCAAAATATGCAACGGATAACGCGGATAAACTTGGCTTCACTGTTACACAATTCAATGACAGTCCAGCGATGTTCCAAGAAGTAAAGAACGGTAACGCAGCTGCCTTGATTGAAGATTATCCGGTCATCTCATATGCAAACAAACAACAAAACCTTGGATTGAAACTTGTCGGTGATCGTCTCAACGGTGATAACTACGGGATCGCTGTCTTAAAAGGTGAGAATAAGGATCTGCTAAAGAAAATCAACAAAGGACTTGCGAATCTGAAAGAAAACGGTGAATACGATAAAATCGTTGACACGTATCTGAAATAAGTCGCAAGGCGATAAGGGAGTGGGATAGCCAATGGAAGTGGTCAAAACCGCATTTCCATTTTTCTTGGAAGGGCTTCAAGTCACATTGTATATTTTCATCATTGCGGTCATCGTCGGCTTTCTGATTGGCTTAGTCGTCGCATTGATGCGGTTGTCACCGTTAAAGATTTTGAACGCGATCGCGATCATCTATATCGATGTCATTCGTGGTACACCGTTCATCGTTCAGCTTTTCTTCATCTACTTTGGACTCAACTCGCTTGAGTGGTTATCGATGGACCGGATGTATGCAGGGATACTGACGGTCGCGATCAATGCTGGTGCTTATTTCGCGGAAATTATTCGAGCAGGTATCCAGTCGATTGATAAGGGACAAACAGAAGCCGCACGTTCACTCGGGATGACAGGACGTCAAACGATGGTTCAAATCATTTTACCGCAAGCATTCCGACGGATGTTACCAACGATTACGAATCAATCAATCATCAGCTTAAAAGATACATCGTTGTTATCGATCATCGGCATCGCTGATTTGACGCAACAAGGTCAAGTTCAGCAATCGACGACGTTTGAGCCATTCATCGTTTGGTCTGTCGTCGGATTGATGTACTTCGTCATCATTTATCTCTTGTCATTCGTGGCGAAGTTCTTGGAACGGAGGTTTACATTACGATGAGTATCATTGAAGTGAAGAATCTAAAGAAATCATTCGGTTCGAATGAAGTCTTAAAAGACATCAACGTCTCGATTGCCGAAAAAGAAGTCGTTTGTGTCATCGGTCCGTCGGGATCTGGGAAAAGTACGTTTTTACGCTGTTTGAATCGATTGGAAGAGATTACAGGTGGCACGGTCATCGTCGATGATTTCGATATTACGAGTCCAAAGGTCGATATCAACAAGGTCCGGGAAGAAGTCGGGATGGTCTTTCAACATTTTAATCTCTTCCCGCATAAGACCGTGCTAGAAAACGTCACGCTTGCACCGATCAAAGTGCGTAAATCGGATAAAGAACAGGCGAAACAGCGGGCACTTGAACTACTCGATAAAGTCGGATTACGGGAAAAAGCGGATAATTATCCAGGTGAATTATCTGGGGGGCAAAAACAGCGGGTCGCGATTGCCCGCGCGCTCGCGATGAATCCGAAAATCATGTTGTTTGACGAGCCAACGTCAGCGCTTGACCCGGAAATGGTCGGTGACGTGCTTGCCGTCATGAAACAACTTGCCCTTGAAGGGATGACGATGGTCGTCGTGACCCATGAGATGGGATTCGCTCGAGAGGTCGGAGATCGCGTCTTATTCATGGATGGTGGCTATATCGTCGAAGAGAACGTGCCACAAGTATTGTTTGATTCTCCACAACACGAACGGACGCAATCGTTCCTTAGTAAGGTCTTATGATGGAACCGGCGTATCTAAATGCGGATACGCCGGTTTTTGACGAATCATAAATAACTGTCTAAGCGCTCATAAGAAAAACTTATACATTTAAGCGTGAGAATTTGGGAATTCGAAATGCACACATAGGAAAAGAGTAGTAATATAGTAACGAAGGCACTTTCATGGAAGAATGACACGATCATTCCTTCTCATGACGTTCAGCGTTTTATTCATGCAATTCCTTTTGAAAGCGCTAACAGGTAGGGGGCTGGAAACACATCGAGTATCCACTAGATGTGTGGGGAGAAATATAGAAACGGGGGGAACCGTACATGGCAGGCCACGAGCAAGATCAACAAGCATTCTATGGACCAAACCTTGGCTACATCATTGAATTGTACGAGCGTTTTTTAGAAGACAAGACATCCGTTGATGAGGAGACACGTGCTTATTTCGAAGAGCATGGTGCACCCGTGACGGAAGCAGTCGTACCGATGCAAGTCGAGACAGGAGATTTCGAAAAATATCTTGCGGCGAATCGTTTAGCGGAACAAATTCGTGCAAAAGGACATCTTGCGGCGGATATCTATCCGCTGAAGGACCATCCGCGAGAAACAGGATTATTCGAATTGAGTCAGTACGGATTGACAGAGGCAGATCTTCGAAAAATGCCAGTCTCACTCGTCTGTCCTGAACCACCAACTGGTGTACAGGACGCGTTTGAAGGCATCGAACATTTAAAAGCGCAGTACACGGGAGCAGCCGCAGTTGAGTTCCAGCATGTCGACGATCTCGATGAAAAGAAATGGCTCCGACAGAAAATCGAGCAAGGTGCTTTGACGGCGACGCTAGACGCTGAACAAAAGAAACAATTGTTCAAACGCTTAGCTGAAACGGACCTTTTCGAAAAATACTTGCACAAAACATATGTCGGTCAAAAACGCTTCTCGATTGAAGGACTTGACGCGATGGTGCCATTGCTCGACACGATCGTCGGACACCTCATCTCGAATGGGTCGGAGACGATCAATATCGGAATGGCACACCGTGGACGGTTGAACGTTTTGGCGCACGTACTTGGGAAGCCATATGAAATGATCTTTGCTGAGTTCCAGCATGCTCCGAACCACGACCTCGTACCATCTGAAGGATCGATCGGGATCACGTACGGTTGGACGGGCGACGTGAAGTATCACCTCGGTTTAAACCGAAAACTCGAGCAAGAGACACGTAACGTGCGGATGACGCTTGCGAACAATCCGTCGCACCTTGAGTTCGTCGACCCAGTCGTCGAAGGCTTCACACGTGCGGCACAAGATGATCGCTCACAAAAAGGGGCACCACGTCAAGAGCAAGCAGCAGCAGCTGCGATCCTCATTCATGGGGATGCAGCGTTCCCAGGTCAAGGAATTGTGGCTGAAACTTTGAATTTAGCGAATCTCAAAGGATATAACACCGGCGGAACGATTCATATCATCGCGAACAACACGATCGGCTTCACGACGGAGCCGACGGACTCCCGTTCGACGCGTTACTCGAGTGATCTTGCCAAAGGATACGAGATCCCAGTCTTCCACGTCAACGCGGATGAGCCGGAAAGCTGTCTCGCAGTCGCTTTGCTCGCGAGCGAGTACCGGGCAACGTTTAAGAAGGATGTCATGATTGATTTAATCGGATATCGTCGTTTTGGTCATAACGAAATGGATGAACCGATGAATACGAACCCGGTCTTATACGATTTGATTCATAAACATGATCCAATTCGTGTCTTGTACGGGAAAACGCTTGTCGCGAACGGGGATGCGACAGCTGACGAAATTCAATCGATTGAAACGTCGATCAATGATCACATGAAGGCGGCTCGTGAAAAAGTACCGAACGCGGAGAAAGAGTATGGTGGGGTCATGCCGGACGTCGTCTTTAAAGGCGTTCCGACGATTGAGACAGGGGTCTCGATTGAAACATTGACGGCGTACAACGAAGAATTGTTACAGTGGCCGGATGGCTTCCAAGTGTTCCATAAACTTGAGAAGGTCCTGAAGCGCCGGACGGATGCGTTCTCGACAAAGAACGGTATTGACTGGGGACATGCCGAAACATTGGCGTTTGCTTCGATTCTCTCAGATGGAACACCAATCCGCTTGAGCGGTCAAGATTCTGAACGAGGAACGTTCGCACAACGGAACATTAATCTTCATGATGTGAAAACAGGAGAAGGCTTCTCGCCACTCCATGCCTTATCAACGGCAACTGCATCATTCTCGGTCTACAACAGTCCGTTGTCTGAAGCAGGTGTACTTGGTTTTGAATACGGTTATAACGTCTTCGCTCCGGAAACGCTCGTATTATGGGAAGCGCAATACGGGGACTTTGCGAACTCAGGTCAAGTCATCTTCGACCAGTTCATCTCAGCTAGCCGAGCGAAATGGGGACAAACATCAGGTCTCGTCATGTTGCTTCCGCATGGTTATGAAGGGCAAGGACCAGAACACTCGAGTGGTCGTTTAGAGCGCTTCTTGACGTTATCCGGTGAGAAAAACTGGACAGTCGCGAACGTATCGAGTGCTGCCCAGTACTTCCACTTATTGCGCCGACAAGCAGCGATTCTCGGAAAAGAGGAAGTCCGACCGCTCGTCGTCATGACGCCGAAGAGTCTCTTGCGTCATCCGCTTGCGACATCTGACGTCTCTGAATTGACGGAGGGTAGTTTCCGTCGTGTCATCGAACAATCAGGGCTCGGAGAAGCACCAGATCGTGTCAAACGTCTTGTGTTCTGTTCTGGTAAGATGGCAATTGATCTAGCGGAAGCGGTCTCGAAATCAGATGAGAATCTCGATTGGCTACAAATCGTCCGGGTCGAGGAGTTGTATCCATTCCCGGCAAAAGCCTTAAAAGAAGTCATCGCGCGCTATGAATCCGTCGAAGAAATGGTCTGGGTGCAAGAAGAACCGAAAAACATGGGGGCGTGGTCCTTCATGGAACCTCGACTTGAGACAGTCGCACCGAATGGTATCCAAACGGTCCGTTACATCGGTCGTCGTCGTCGTTCCAGTACAGCAGAAGGTGACCCGTCAGGTCATAAAGTAGAGCAGGCACGTATCATCAATGATGCACTCACA